>JBOHUC010000158.1:0-6851 GCA_050733935.1 Candidatus Eiseniibacteriota bacterium
CAGGTAGACGCCCGGAGAGAGTCCACGTTCCGGGCTCCACGCCCAGCGTCCGGGAGTCGATGTGTGGAGGAGAGCCACCCGGCGCCCGGTCAGGTTGTAGATCTCGAGCGTCTCGTGCGCAGGCGCCGGATCGACGGTCGCCCCGCCCAGGCCGACGAGCGCGATGTTGGCTCGTCCGGCGACCGGCTGCGGCGTGATCTGAAGCCGGAACGCGCCTCCTGCGGGCTCGCCCGGCGCGCCGGGCACAGCGACGAACGATGCATGCTCGTACGCGCCGAGATCGCGCGTGCCGTCGTCCGGACGCGGGCGCCACGTCTGGTGCTTCACGTACTCGCGCACGGGAACGTGATCGGGAACGGCGGCCGAAGCGAGGGCAACGGACGTGTCGAGGCACGCCGATCCGTCGGCGAGCTCGAAGTTCTCCGCCGCAAAATCCACGAAGCCCGGCGCGCTCCCCAAGACCTGGCCCAGGTTCGCGACGTCCGGATTCCCGCCGCTATGGCTCGCCACCCAGCCGGTCTTGATCCAGTTGCGCGTGAGGTCGAGCGAGCCGTTCGAATCGAGCATCGCGAGCCGGTTCCCCGTCGCCGTGACGTACAGGACGTTGTCCCGGACGTCGGCCGACTCGTCGTTCGTCGAAAGCCTGAGCAGCGTCGTGTTGCCAGAACGCTTCGAGATCACCGTGTTGTGGTGGAAGTAGAGGGTTCCCTTGCGGTACATCGCGCTCCCGCCGCCGTCGCCGCCGTAGTGCACGATCTGGCTGTTGCCGTCGTCCGCACGCTCGTACAGCACGTTCCCGTAGACGAACGTCGTGTGATAGCGCGGATCGTTCGCAAGTGCTGCGAAGTCCGTCTCGACCAGATCGAGCTGGCGGTTCCCGCCCTCGATCCAGTTGTAGCGGATCACGCAGCCGGCCGAGCGGTCCTTCAAGTTGTTGCCGCCCGCGCCCGCGCGCAGAGGCCCGAAGCGGTTGAACTGGAACGTGATTCCAAGAGCTTCGGTGTAGTTGTTGTGCTCGAAGATCGAGCCGACGTTGCCGTTGTCCTCGATCCAGTTCGATTCGACGAGCAGGTTCGACGTCTCCGAAGCGCAGAAGAAGCCATTCGAGCAATCGTGGAAGTGGCAGCCGCGCACGACGATGTTCTGTCCCTTCTCGACGTAGATCGCCGCGGCGTTCCCGCCATAGCTCGTGAGACCGTCACGACCGGTGAACGTGTTCTCGGGACGCGCACCTTTGATGTCGAGATTCTCGATCACGATCCACGCGGGCATGAGATCGGGCGGGCTGTTCGCACCTCCGATCTTGATCACGCCGCGACCCTCGCTCCAGAAGTTGAGCTGTGGCCGCGTTACCGCGTTCGCCCCTTCGATCAGGGGAAGCGCGCCGCTCCCGGGATCGGCGATCCCCCGAACGACGATCGGCTGGGCCTGCGTACCCGTGCGGCAAATGACCCATTTGTCCCGGTAGGGCTGGGGGCGGGCATGGATCAGGACCGAGTCACCGGCGACCAGCGATTCCCAGGGGACGTCGCTCGGCGTGGCGTAGGGATGGCCGGGGCCGACGCGGTAGGTCGTTGCGGCCGCGGCACTCCCGGCGACCGAGAGCGTCAGGGCAATTTGCACGGCAAAGGCCGTCAGAGCGCAAGGAAGTGCCATTCGGGTGCGCATGATCGAGCGATCCCTCCGCGTTCGTGACCCCCTTGCGGCAACCGGAGCAAACGACGGGCCAGCCCGCCTGTAGGGATTCCGAGAGGAAGAACGACGGGGATTGCGGGAAAACGCACCCGGCGGACCCTGGATGGGGTATTTTTCATCGCCCGGGCGGGGATCGCCGAGGCCCGGGAATTTCAAAAGGGAAAAGCATGGAACGCATGAAGCCCCTCCTTCGCCCGAAGGGAGCGCTCATGGCCCGGCTCTTCGATCCGTACACCATTCGCGGCGTCACGTTTCGCAACCGCATCTTTGTCTCGCCGATGTGCCAGTACTCGAGCCAGAACGGTTTTCCCAACGACTGGCATCTCGTGCATCTGGGCAGTCGCGCGGTCGGGGGTGCCGGCCTCGTCATGGCCGAGGCCACAGCGGTTTCCCCCGAAGGACGCATCAGCACGTCGGACACCGGTCTCTGGTCCGACTCGCACGCCGAAGCTTTCGAGCGGACCACGAACTTCATCTACGCGGCCGGTGCGATTCCCGGCGTCCAGCTCGCGCACGCGGGACGGAAGGCCGGGACTCAGGCGCCGTGGATGGGCGGTGGTCCGATGGAAGCGGACGATCCGCGGCGCTGGAAGCCGGTCGGGCCGAGTCCCCTGCCGTTCCGCGAAGGGATGGAGACGCCCGAGATGCTCGACGCGGCGGGGCTCGATGCGATCGTCGAACAGTTTCGCGCGGCGGCGCGCCGGTCGCTCGAGGCTGGCTTCCGCACGGTCGAGATCCACATGGCGCACGGCTATCTCCTGCACCAGTTCCTTTCACCGCTCTCGAACCAGCGCACCGACGAGTACGGCGGCGATCTCGAAGCGCGCATGCGCTTCCCGCTCCGCGTGACGAAAGCCGTGCGCGCGGCCTGGCCCGAGGAGCTTCCGCTGTTCGTGCGCATCTCGGCCACGGACTGGGTCGACGGCGGATGGGACCTCGAGCAGACGCTCGTGTTCGCCGCGCGCCTTCGCGAAGCCGGCGTGGACCTCCTCGACTGTTCGAGCGGCGGAAGCGTGCCGTGGCAGGACGTTCCTCTCGCGCCCGGCTATCAGGTTCCGTTCGCGCGAGCCGTGCGCGAGCGCGCGGGGATTGCGAGCGCCGCGGTCGGACTCATCACGACCCCCGAGCAGGCCGACGAGATCGTCCAGTCGGGCTCGGCGGATGCGGTGGTCCTTGCCCGCGTGCTGCTTCGGGACCCCTACTGGCCGCTCCACGCCTCCGAGGTCTTGAAGGCCGACGTGGCATGGCCCGCGCAATACCTGCGAGCAAAGCCCGCCCCGGTCTAGCCGATCCCGGCGTTGCATTGTCCCGGGTCGGGGAGTAACGTCGTTCCCGCTCCTCCCTCGCTTTTCTCCCCCGAGGCGCCATGGCACGCTGCGCGCACGGGTCTGGTTCCCGTGCGACTCCCGCGCTCCCCCTCCTCGCCGTTCTGACGCTCCTTGCGCCACACGTCGTCGCCGGTGACGCATGCGCTCACCTCTCGCTCATTCGCCAGGGCGCGGAGAGCGCGCAGATCCTCGAGTCCAATGATCGAACGGGAAGCGCGCTCGCCGTCGGAGACTTCGACGGCGACGGATACGACGATCTTGCGATCGGCGCTCCGGGGGAGACGCTCGGAGGCATCGCGGGAACGGGCCTCGTCGTGATCGTCTACGGCTCGCGTCGCGGACTCACGCACGAGGGATCGGTCTCGCGCTCCGCGGCTTCGGTCGGCGGAACCAACAACGCGGGGGCGGGCTTCGGCGCGGCACTCGCAAGCGGCGACTTCAATGGAGACACGTACGCCGACCTCGCGATCGGTGCTCCGTTCGAGCCGGTGAGCGGAACGGACGACGCCGGCCGCGTGTACGTGCTTCACGGAGCCCCGACCGGACTCGCTTCCGCCGCCGACACGAACTTCACGGAGACCGCAGGCGGCGGCGGCATCGAGCTCGGCGACGAGTTCGGCGCCGCGCTCGCGGCCGGCGATTTCAACGGGGACGGCCGGGACGATCTCGCGATTGGCGCGCCGGGTGAAGATCTCGACGCGGGCGCGATTTTCCAGTTTCCGGGCTCGGCCGGAGGGATCACTCGCGTCGGCGCCGGGTTCTTCAAGCAGTCGAACCTCGGAGGCACGAACGCTTCGAACGACCGCTTCGGGCACGCGCTCGCGACCGGCGACCTGTTCGGAGACGCGAAGGAGGACCTTGCGGCCTCGGCGCCGTTCCGCGCGATTCTTCCCGCGACGCTCGCCGGCGTGGTCTACCTCCTGCCGGGCAGCGCGACGGGGCTCACGAGCGCGGGAGCGCTGAGCTACAGCGCGGACAATCCCGACACGCCGCAGTCCTCCGGGCGCTTCGGGTACGCGCTCGCCGTCGGGCAGTTCGGCGCGGGCGCGTATCGCTCGCTCGCGATCGGCGAGCCTGGACGGGACGTCTCCGGAATGGCGACCGCCGGGCGCGTCGTATCCGTCCACGGAAGTGCCGCGGGTCTCGACTGGGGAGCGACGGGCTTTCGAGTGATCACGCAGGCGTTTGAGGGCACGGTGTCGGACCTCGATCGTTTCGGTTGGTCGCTTGCCGCGGGCGATCGCTGGTCCGCCGCGATCGACACGTTCGGCACGGACGGCTACGACGAGCTGGCGGTTGGCGTTCCGTTCGATTCCGACACCCCTTCGGGCGTCGATGCCGGCCTCGTCCAGATCCTGCACAGTACGTCGACGAACGTCATAGGGGCAGGCGCCGAGATCTACACGCAGGTCGAGCTCGGGGACAGCTCGGAGACGGGCGATCAGCTCGGAGTCGCCGTGGCCATGGGCCGCTTCGACGAAACGGGGTTCGCGAACACCGCGGCCGGTGCTCCCCTCGAAAACACCTCCGATGATCTCAAGTACGACGCCGCGGGGCTCGACGTCGAGGAATTCGCCGACGCCGGTTGCGTGTACGTCTGCGCCCCCTGGCGCCAGGTCCTCAATCTCGGAGCCCGTGGCACGGTCGTGTTCAATTGCCAGTCCGAGCTCGTGTTCTCGCAGCGTCCGTTCGACCGCGTGCGCCCGGCGAGCACGACGAAGATCATGACCGTGCTTCTGGCCTGCGAACGGATGGATGCGGCCCATCCCGAACACGTCGACTCCTCGAGCGTTCACGAAGTTCCGTTCTGGGTGAAGGAGATCGGTGGCTCGACCGCCGACCTCGGCTTTTGCGAGCGCATGCGCTTCATCGACGTGGCCCGGGCCTGCCTCTCGGTCTCCGGAAACGACGCCGCCTATTTCCTCGGGGACATCATGGAGCCGGAGCCCCGCGACACGGACGTCTCGCTGTTCGTGGATGCGATGAACGCGCGGGCCGGCGAGTTCGGAATGACGGGAACGCGGTTTTCGAATCCGTCCGGGCGGGACACGCCCGAGGACGACCTGGTTCCGCTCGCGCTGCAGGACAACTACACGACACCGTTCGACATGGTGTTGCTCGGGCGGGAGGCGATGTTCAATCCGCTCTTCCACGATCTCGCAGGCATCGAGACCTGGGACATGACCCGCGATCTCCCGAACGAGATCGCGATCGATTGCGAGGACGTCACCGAGCGCGTCGACGTCCCGTGGACGTATGCGAACTCGTTCATCGCGGGGATGCGAAACCAGGTCGCGGAGGCCTCGGGCGTGAAGCCGGGGGGAACGACGGCCGCGAAGCGCACGCGCGTGATCTCGGCGGATAAGGCGACCGGGCGCGTGATCTCGGCGCGTTTCGGGATTGGGTTCGACAAGCCCAGGGGGGCCGAGGACGAGGCGCTGCTCGCCCTCGGCGCGGCTCTTTGCGACGATCCGATCGTGCTTAACCCGGGGGCGGACCCGTTTTCGGACCCCTACATGAGAAGGGATGACGTCCCGACGCACGCCGGTGCCCGGGCCGGCGGGCTGATGGCCTATCGCTCCGGGGAAACGGACAGCACGCAGGTCGCGGTGTACCACCGCTCGGGATCGGGACCCGCGACGCTGCGCCTCTCGCTCGCACGCGTCTCCGAAGCGAGGCTGCTGCCCCAGTCGGTTGCGGACTTCACTCTCGCACCGTTTCAGGATCACGCCGGATTCCGCCTCGTGAACCCGGAAACCGTGACCGTCCCGGTGCGCGTGACGGCTTCCCATCCCCCGCTCGACGTCGTGATCCCGCTCGCCCCCGGCGGTGAGGCGTTTCTGCCGGCGTTTGCGGGTCCGCTGCAGAGCCAGTTCCATCTCACGATCCGGAACGTGGGCATGACGCCTGCGACGATCGAGATCGAGGAGCTCGAATACGGATTCGAGATTGCGGTCGGGAGCGTCACGCCCGGTCCCGGGCCTTTCTCGACGCTGCTGAACGTGAGCGGCCCCGTCGAGCTGCAGAGCCTCTCGGTCTCGAGTCTCGGACGGGACGCGAATCCGGGGAATACGGTCCTGCTCGTAGCGCACGCACCGAACGCTTCGCTCGTCTCCGCCGACCCGTTCGAGCCGCACGACCCTGGACGCTCGGTTTCGCTCGTCCGGCCGCCCTGGCCGAATCCGTTCCGGAGTCGCGTCCAGCTGCGATTCGAGGCCCATCGCCCCGGCGCGGTTCGGCTCGGGATCTACGACGTCCGCGGGCGTGAGGTCTGGAGCCGCGGGACGACGCTCGCGGCACCGGGCCCGTGGCAGGTCGAATGGAATGGAATCGGGTCGGCCGGTCGCGTCGCCCCGGGCCTCTACTTCTTCCGCCTCTTCTTCGAGGGGCGGCCGGTGGAGAGCGGTCGGATTCTTAGACTCACGCCATAGACTCGCCTTGACGCGCCCCGGGCGAGCGCGTTAGGGTTCCCCGCGAATTGCCGATGCGGCCCGCCACGGCGGCGGGTGCGCGAGCGGGGAAAGGAGCGAAGACCGATGGCAGCCACCGTTCGGGTTCTCACGACGTCACGCTCCAGGAGCGTTCGCCCGTAGCACGCCCTTCCCGCTAGTTTCACCTGCGTGTCCCGGCCGGCCGCCTCCTGCGGACCGGCCGTTCTCGTTTCATCGCGATTCGTGGTGCGAGGCCGGAGCGTGACGTCTGCGCTCCGGCCCTTTCGTGTTTCGCTGCGACGCCCGCCGAGGGCGCGGCGCGATCGCGACGCACTTAGAACTCGTCTCAACACCTCTCGTGAGCCGCGCCGGAGCCTGGAATCCCTTACGGCAAGGA
>JBOHUC010000159.1:0-22507 GCA_050733935.1 Candidatus Eiseniibacteriota bacterium
GGCGAGGACGCGCCGGCGCGTCCGCGGAGCGAGCGCTGGGAGTGCCCGAACGACGGCACCGTTCTCGTTCAGCCGCGCCCGAACCTCTTCTCGTTCAACTCGCCGCTCGGCGTCTGTCCCACGTGCCGCGGGTTCGGCGACGTGCTCGAGTTCGATCCCGCGCTCGTCGTTCCCGATCCCGGAAAGACGCTCGAGCAGGGGGCGATCGATCCGTGGGCGGGCTCGTGGCGCGGGCACTTCCTGAAGCGCCTCAAGGATCTCTCGAAGAGCCAGGGCGTCCCGCTCGACCTGCCGTGGAAGAAGCTCACGCCCGCGCAGCGCACGCTTCTCCTCGAAGGCGGGCCCGGCTTTCGCGGGGCGCTGCCGTTTCTCAAGCGTCTCCAGGAGAAATCCTACAAGGCGGGGAACCGTTTCATCGTCAAGCGCTACCAGCGCGCGGTGCGCTGCACGACCTGCCACGGCGCGCGCCTCCGCCCCGAGGCGCTCAACGTGCGGGTCGGGGATCGCACGATCGCCGAAGCCTCGGCGCTCACGCTCGCGGATCTTCTCGTCTTCCTCGAAGGCCTTTCGCTCGGGCGCGAGCATGCCGAAGTGGCCGCGTCGATCCTGACCGAGCTCCTGTCGCGGCTTCGCTATCTCGTGCGCGTCGATCTCGGGTATCTCACGCTCGACCGGCTCGCGCGCACGCTCTCGGGCGGGGAAGCGCAGAGGATCGAGCTCGCGAACGCGCTCGGCGCGAACCTCGTGGACACGCTCTACGTGCTCGACGAGCCCACGATCGGTCTTCACCCGCGCGACGGCGAGCGTCTCGCAGGCGTGCTCGCCGATCTCGCGGCCAAAGGAAACACGCTCGTCGTGGTCGAGCACGATCCGCTTCTCATCAAGCGCGCGGACTGGGTCGTGGACCTGGGGCCCGGTGCCGGTGTGCTCGGCGGGAAGCTCCTGTGGTCGGGGCCGGGAGAGGCGCTCCTCGCCGCGGACGGTCCCACGACGGAGACCGCGCGTTACCTGCGGGGCGAGCGCACCGTGTCGCGCACGCGCCGCCCGGTCCGGGAGCGCGGGGTGCGCTTCCTCACGATCGAAGGCGCGCGGCATCACAATCTCAAGAACACGACCGTGCGTTTTCCGCTCGGGCATATGAGCTGCGTGACCGGCGTGTCCGGTTCGGGAAAGTCGTCGCTCATCGAAGAGATCCTGTATCCGGCCGCGCGCAACGCGCTCGAGTTCGCGCGCGAGGAGGTCGGGGCGTGCGATCGCGTGCGCGGGCTCGAGGCGCTGTCGCGGGTCGTGCTCGTGGATCAGTCGCCGATCGGCCGGTCGCCGCGCTCGAACCCGCTCACCTACGTGAAGGGCTTCGACGCGCTGCGCGAGACGTTCGCGCGCACGCCCGAGGCGATCGCGCGCGGCCTCAAGGCCGGTGCGTTCTCGTTCAACGTGCCGGGCGGGCGGTGCGAGACCTGCCAGGGCGATGGGGTCGTGCAGGTCGAGATGTACTTCCTCGCGGATCTCCTGCTGCCGTGCGAGACGTGCAACGGGGCGCGCTACAAGCCCGAGATCCTCGAGATCAAGCACCGCGGGCGGAATGTGCGCGAGGCGCTCGACCTCACGGTCGAGGAGGCGATCTCGCACTTCGCGGGCGTTCCCGCGCTGGTCGAGAAGCTCCAGATCCTCTCGCGCGTCGGGCTCGGGTACCTCACGCTCGGGCAGCCCGCGCCCACGCTCTCGGGCGGCGAGGCGCAACGCCTGAAGATCGCGCGCGAGCTCTCGCTGCGCGGGGCGGGGACGGCGGCGGGCGACGCGCCGGCGCTCTATCTCCTCGACGAGCCGACGGTCGGTCTCCACATGAGCGACGTCCAGCGCCTGCTCGACGTGCTCGACGAGCTCGTCGTGCGCGGGCACACGGTCGTGTGCGTCGAGCACAACCTCGACGTCATCCGGAACGCGGACTGGATCGTGGACCTGGGACCCGGCGGGGGAGACGCGGGTGGGCACCTCGTCGCGGAAGGTCCACCGGAGTCGATCGCCGAGGTCGAGGAGAGCTGGACCGGGAAGTTCCTCGCGCAAGCGTGAACAACCGCAAATCAACATGCCCCGGGGCATGTTGATGGAACACTTGCGATGAAGCATTTAACGATTTGAAAGTGCAGCAGATACACATTTTTAAGCGCCCCTTCTCGCAGTCCAATCAACTGGTTCTGGAACCAGTTGAGAGCCCGAGAGGCCAGCGCGGCTAGGCCCGTCGATCGACTCCCTCCGGGCCGGAGAGCATCCGAATCACCTCTTCGTCCGACACCTGAGAGAAGTCCTCGAAGAACTCGCCCACCGACCCGAACGGCTCCGGCAGGTCCAGGAAGTCCACTCGATCCGCCTCCGGCTCGATCGACGCGAGCGCCTCTCGGGGGAGAACGGCCGTCACGGCCACGAGCTCGAGGGGACGCGCGCGTCGGACGGCACGCAGAGCCGCTATCATGGTCGATCCCGTTGCGATCCCGTCATCGAGAACGAGGGCGGGTCGCCCTGCGGGCGAGATTGGTCCCCGACTCGGCGTGTAGAGCGTGCGCCGGGTGCGAAGGAGCGCGAGCTGGCGATCGCGTTCGAGGGCGATGTACTCGGGACGGATGCCGAGCCAGCCCGCAGCTCCCGTGAGATAGACCTCGCCGTCCTCATCCACGGATCCGATCGCGAGCTCTGGCTGCCCGGGCGCGCCGAGCTTTCGGACGAGCACGACGTCGAGCTCCCCGTCGAGCCGATCCGCGATCAAGCGTGCCATCGGAACCGCCCCGCGCGGAATCGCGAGGACGAGCGGATTGCGGCCACGGAAATCGACCAGAGCCTCGGCGAGCAACTGAGCGGCGTGACTCCGGTCGCGAAAGATCATCCGCGGAAGGCCGTGGCGCTCGCGTCCCGGGCGGGAGCGCCTATTGGCGGTAGATAGACTTGATCTGTCCCCACGTTCGATCGAGCGCGGGCACGGGGGGTACGCCGGCTGCGGTCACGTGATCGTTCTCGAGTGGCCATGGCACTTCTTCGTTCGCCGCATTGATCCAGACCGCACGCTCCACGTCGAAGGTAATCAAGGACTCGAGCCCGCCACACGTGACCCCGGGAGTCCCGCCGCCGCTCACGGAGTCCGTGTGATCGAACAGGATGCGGAGTGTGAAGTAACGGGTGGCGGGGTTCGATGACAGGACCGTGGGATAGCGAATCGCAAGCGCGGCGCGCACGCTTCCGCTCGTCGCGTCGTAATCGAAGGTCCGTTCTTGCACCGATACAGGGCCGAATTGGCTAAAGGTTGGACACACCTTCCCGATCGCGGTCACGACGATGTAGTCGATGATCACGGGATACGGCTGGCACCCGTCGTCATCGAACTGCCATGCATCCGGAATTGAGGCCGCCGCATGGCCCGTCAGCATGAGGGTGTAGCCACCATGAACCTGATCCTGTCCCGTCACGGAGCCGACGAGCGAGGCGATCGTGCCGGGGGCGACGACCTTGTGGGAGACGAGCGGGTTGCAGGTATCCCATGACAGCCGAAACAGAGGCGCGCCCGAAGCCTGTTCTCCGGCCAGCGCGAGTCCGATGCATGCCATCAAGAGCGAACTCTTCACAAAGGCTCTCCCCGGTCGGGACCAAGGAGAGGCGAGCATATCCCCTCGCGATTCCAACCCTCAAGCGGGATATGCCCGCGGGGAGGTCACTCGGCGTTCAGCGACATTTCCCCCATGGCCGTGCGCTTCGCCGGGGATCCCTTCCGGCGCTCGATCGGACGATGGGCGCAGATGCTCTTCAGCGCCTGAAGCAGGTTCGGAACCGGAACGTGGTTCTCAGTCCCGCCCGTGCCGTTGGCGTCGAGGATCAGATCGTTGATCGAGAGCACGCCCTTCAGGCGGCCGTCGGGCCCCGTCACCAGCAGACGCCGGACGCGATGCTTCTCCATGGCCTCGAGCGCGTCCTTCACGTCCGCGTCGACGGGAACGCTGAAGTGCTGGCCCGTCACGACCTCGCCCACAGGCCGCTCGTTCGGAGACTTGCCCGTCGTCGCGAGCGCCATGCAGATGTCGCGGTCCGTGATCACGCCCACGACTCTGCCGCTGTCCCGCTCGACGACCGGCAGGATTCCACAGTCGTTCTCCCACATTTGAATGGCAGCAGCGCCGACATTCGCGTCGGGCGGGCACGATGCGACCGTCGTCGTCATCAACTCGCGGACCTTCATGGTCGACCTCCCTTGCCTGGATGCCTGGACTGTCCTTAGGCGCAGCATTCGCAAAAAGCGTGCCCTGCCATTCCAGAGGTTCGAGCGACGCAACTCACGATCAATTCGAACGAACGGAGTTTCGAGAGCGGCGGTCGGGAGACAGGTGTTTGAAATTCAGGGCAGGCCGCGGGACAGGAAGGGAAGGACGGGAGCGATGGGACGGGAAACGGCGGAGCGTCAGCCTTTCGGCTTCGCCGGCTCGAGCAGCTCCTCCGCGACGAGCGCTGATCCCGCAGCGTCCGCGATCTCACGTCCGGTCAGGAATCCGCCCTCGGTAATGATCCCGCGGAGCAACGGAAGTGGAACCTCCTCGAACGGGAGGTTCACGACGTTCACGCCGGGCGGCGCATCCTCCCACACCTCGGACGCATCGCGGCGGGGAAGCGTGAGACGCCGGCACCGATCCGGAACGAACTTGGCGCGCTGCGCGAGCGCGTAGACCGGCACGTTGAGCTCGCGCGCGACCAACAGCAGCGCGTACGTCCCGGCCTTCGACACGAATGTCTTCTCGCGCACGGCGTCGACGCCGATCCACATCGCCCCCGCCTGCGGCAACAGGAGGCCGAGCGAACCGTCGGCCACGAGCCACGCCGGAATCTCCGCCCGCGCGAGCACCGCGGCGAGCGCGCGTCCCTCGTTCATCGGCCGGCTCTCCGCACACAGGACGCGCAGCGAAGCGCCGGCCTCGTGCGCGGCGAGGAGCGCCCGCTCGACCAACGACGAGCGCGTGTAGGTCGCGACCCAGCCCGACGGCGGCAGAGACTCCTGCGCGCGACGCACGATCTCCTGTCCGGCCTCGCGCCAGTCCGACGTCCACGCACCAATCGACTCGAGCACGCGATCGCGCTGCTCGTCGGTCGAGGCGCCATCGCCTTCGGCCTTGCGCGAGACGAGAATCGCGCGCGTTCCGAGCGCAAGCAGGGACGCCATCGCGGGCTGGGTGTCCGCGAGCTCGACCGTGGCGGCCACGAGCGCACGATGCCAGGCAGCGGGGGAGTCCCCGGACAGCTCGCGCACGTGACCGGCCAGCCATTCGGCGGCACGGTCGACGAGCTCGGTCTGGGGCGAGATCGAATCGAGGGCAAACGAAGTCGGCGGTGGCATGCGAAGTCTCCTGTTCGGGCCGGAGCATGGGTGATGCGATAGCCGCGCACAAGGCCCATATCCTGCGCTTCGACAGGGCGTTGTGGTCCCCGCCTTCGTGTGCTACGTTGCCGTGTCGCCTTCCCGGCATGAGAACTGGGCCCGCCCTCGGACCCGCATCGCCTGCCGGGCGAAGGCTCCCCTTTTGGCTCTCCCCTGGGAAGGATCGCGGCTCGCGCCGCCCGCACGGCCCTCATGGCCGCGATCCCACCTGGAGGTACCTGCGTGGAACTCTCGGCCTCTCCCGGCCAGGCCCTGCTCGCGCGCGTCTCGCGTCCCAATCGCTATCTCGGCAACGCGCTTCACACGCCGAAGAAGCCGCTCGACCAGGCCGAGGTCAAAGTCTGCTTCGCGCTCGCGGATGCGTACGAGATCGGCATGTCGCATCTCGGCCTCCGCATTCTCTATCACATCGTGAATCGCCGCCCGGACGCGGCCGCGGAGTTCTGCTTTGCGCCGTGGCCCGATGCCGAAGCCGAGCTGCACACCGCGGGACGACCGCTCTTCTCGCTCGAGTCGCAGTGGCCGCTCGCGCGCTTCGACGTGCTCGGCATCTCGCTCCAGTACGAGCTCCACTACACGAACGTGCTCAACATGATCGAGCTCGGTGGCATCCCGCTGCTCGCGCGCGAGCGCGGCGAGCGCGACACGCTCGTCGTCGGCGGGGGACACGCCGCGTTCAATCCGGAGCCGATGGCCGACTTCTTCGACGCGTTCCTGATCGGCGACGGCGAGGAGATCGTCGAGCGGCTGGTCGACGAAGCGAAGCGCTGGCGGCGCGGTGAGTTCGACCGCGCGACGCTGCTCCAGCGGCTCGCCGAGGGCGGCGGCGTGTACGTGCCCGCCGGGTACGACCTGGTCGAGAACGCGCAGGGCTACCGCTGCCCGGTCGCGAAGCCGGGCTGGCCAGAGGTCGTGCGCTCGGTGTGGGTCGAGTCGCTCGCGCCCGCGAACTACCCGGACCGTCCGCTCGTTTCGCTTACGGAAATCACGCACGACCGGCTCTCGGTCGAGGTCATGCGCGGCTGCACGCGCGGCTGCCGGTTCTGCCAGGCCGGGATGATCAATCGTCCGGTCCGGCAGAAGGCACCCGGGCAGATCGTCGACGAGGTCGTCAAAGGCCTCAAGGAAACGGGCTACGACGAAGTCTCTCTCCTTTCGCTCTCGACCACCGACCACACGGAGATCGTCGAGGCGGTCGACCGGATCACGCAGAACTTGTGCGGCGCGACGCCGGTCGCCCTGTCCCTCCCGTCGACGCGACCGGGCACGCTCCCCGAGCGCCTCGCGCGCACGATGACCGAGGGCAAGAAGCCGCACCTGACGCTTGCGCCCGAAGCGGGCACGCAGCGCATGCGTGACGTGATCAACAAGGGCGTGTGCGAGGAGGAGCTCCTCGAGTCGATCGAGATCGCCGCCCGCCAGGGATACACGGGGGCCAAGCTCTATTTCATGATCGGGCTCCCGGGCGAACGGCCCGAGGATCTCGTCGGCATTGCGACTCTCGGCAAGAAGGCGCTTGCGAAGGGTCGCGAGACCGCGCGGAGCTTCACGATCACGATTTCGATCTCGCCGCACGTGCCCAAGGTCCAGACGCCGTTTCAGTGGGAGCCGCAGGACGAGAGCCGTCTCATCGAGGAAAAGGTCCGCCTCCTGCGCCGCGAGCTCAAGGGCTCGGCCGTCGTGCTCAAATGGCGCGACTCGGAGACCGCGTTTCTCGAAGGTGTGTTCTCGCGCGGGGATCGGCGTCTCGGGGCCGCCGTGCTCGAGGCGTACCGGCGCGGCTGCCGCTTCGACGGCTGGACGGAGCATCTCAAGTACGAGACGTGGATGGACGTGTTCGCGGCCCAGGGCCTCGACGCGGCCCGCTATCTCGAAGCGCGCGACCCCGACGTCGTGCAGTGCTGGGAACACATTGAATCGCCGGTCACGCGCCGCTTCCTCGCGAAGGAGCGGGAGAAGGCGAAGAAGGCGCAGGTGACCGTGGATTGCCGGCTCGCGTTCTGTCACGCGTGCGGCATCGACGACTGTCCGGACCGGATTTCACCGACCGGGCGGCGGCCGGGGCAGGGGGAGACCGAAACGCCGCGCGCGTTGCCGGTGCCCGTGCCTTTGTACGGCCGGCGCCCGAAACGAACGCCGATGGCTGCAAGCCTCGCGCTCGGGACCCGGTTCCGCCTTCGCTACACGAAGGCCCAGGAGCTGCGTTTCATCTCCCACCTCGAAGTCATGCGGGTGTGGGAGCGAACCCTTCGGCGGAGCGGTTTGCCGCTTGCGATGACGCAGGGCTACCGTCCGCATCTCAAGATGGCGTTCGGCCCGCCGTTGCCGGTGGGCTACACGTCGATCGCGGAATACTTCGACCTCGAGTTCGCGAAACCCCCCGCGGCGGATCTCGAGGAGTCGCTGAATGCACTGTTGCCGCCCGGCCTTTCCGTTGTGGGCTGGCGGCCCATCCTCTACAAGACGGCCTCGCTCATGGCCGCGGTCGATCGAACCGATTACCGCGTGCGCTTCACCGACCCGTTCCTCGGGTCGAGCGGGGTCTCTCCCGAAGCCTTCGAGGACCTCCTCCTCGAAGGCATCTCCGGACTTCTCGCGGCGACTTCTCTGGTCGTCCGTCGTTCCGGTGGCGGTGACGGCGTCAAAGAGTTCGACGCCCGGCCCTCGATCGAGGGTCTCGTTCCGCTGTCCGGCGCGCGCGCCCTCGATGTCGGGATCCGTTCGATCCCGGGCTCGCAGGCGCGCCCCGAGGAGCTGGTGAAGCTCATGTTCCCGCAGGCGGATGTCAGCCTGCTCGCGATCGAGCGCACGGGAATGTACCGGGCCGTGGGAGAGGACCGTCTCAGTCCCTTCGAACTGTTGACGAACGCGGCCGAGGTTAGGGAGGAACGCCGCGCGACCGGGTAAGACATGCGGAAGCGCATTGTCATCAATGCCGATCCACACGAAACACGCATCGCGATTCTAGAGGACAACGAGCTCGTCGAGCTGCTCGTCGAGCGCGGCGAAAAACGCCGGCACGTGGGCGACATCTACAAGGGTCGCGTGAACGCGGTCCTGCCGGGGATGCAGGCCGCGTTCGTCGAGATCGGTCTCCCGAAGACCGCGTTCCTGCACGCCTCGGACCTCGCTGAAAACCTGGCCGACCTCGACGACTACGACAGCGACGAGGACGAGCCTCACGGGCGGGGCGGCGGACGGCGTTCGCGCCGCGCTGTGCCCAAGATCGAGGACTTCCTGAAGAAGGGCCAGGAGGTCCTGGTCCAGGTCACCAAGGAGTCGATCGGGACCAAGGGCCCCCGCGTCACGCAGCAGGTGTCGCTGCCCGGCCGGTTCACGGTCTTCATGCCGGGAGTCGATCACTCCGGGGTGTCGCGCCGGATCGAGGATCGCTCCGAGCGCTCGCGCTTGAAGGGCCTCGTCGCCGAGCACCGCCCGAAGGGGGCGGGCCTCATCGTCCGCACGGCGGGCGAGGGGAAGGGCGCGCGTGAATTCGCGAACGACGTCAAGTACCTGACCCGCCTGTGGCAGAAGATCGAGCGCAAGGCGCAGACCTCGCGCGCGCCGTCGCTCATCCATCGCGAGCTCGAGCTCACGACCGGCCTGATCCGCGATCTCTTCACCGAGGACGTGGACGAGCTCGTGATCGACGCGAAGGAAGCCCACCGCGACATTCTCAATTATCTGCGCTCGATTTCTCCCGAGCTCAGGGATCGAGTGAAGCTCTACAAGGGCCGCCAGCCGATCTTCGACGCGTACGACATCGAGGCCCAGATCGAGAAGGCGTTCGAGCGCAAGGTGTGGCTCAAAAAGGGCGGCTACCTGATCATCGATCAGACCGAAGCCCTGGTTTCGATCGACGTGAACACGGGACGGTTCACGGGCAAGAAGAACCAGGAAGACACGATCTTGAAGACCAACATCGAGGCCGCGCGCGAGGCCGCCCGGCAGCTCCGGCTGCGCGACATGGGCGGGATCATCGTCATCGACTTCATCGACATGGAGATCGAGGCGAACAAGAAGGCGGTGCTCGACGAGCTGCGCTCGAACCTCAAGCGCGACCGCTCGCGTACCAAGGCGTTCGCGGTCTCCGAGCTCGGCCTGGTCGAGATGACGCGCCAGCGCGAGCGGCCGTCGCTCCTCGCGTATTACAGTGAGGATTGCTCGACCTGCAGCGGCGTCGGCAAGATCCTCTCGCTCGAGTCGGTCATGGTGAAGCTCGAGCGGCTGCTCCGGCGGATCTCGGCCGCGGGTCGCGAGAAGGAGCTCGTCGTCAGGGTCGCGCCCGAGGTCGCGGTGTACATTCTCGAGCACAACGGGCGCAGGCTGTCGGAGGTCGAGAAGCGCTACAAGCTCGCGATCGATCTCAAGGACGACCCGCAGTGCCGCCGCGAGGAGGTCCGCATGTTCTCCGCGCGCAGCAAGCAGGAGATCACGGACCAGTACGCAACCCGCTGAGCCGGCCGGGAGGGATGGCGATCCAGTGATCCGTATCGACGAAATCGTAAAGGCCCTCGAGGGACGCGAGGCGCGTGTCCTCGAAGATCCCGCGCTCGGGCGCGCGGCCGTCTCGTTCGTGCTGCACGAGCGTCCGGGGGGCCTGCACGTGCTCCTGATCGAGCGCGCGAAGAAGGACGGCGATCCGTGGTCCGGCCAGATCGCTCTGCCGGGCGGGAAGGCCGACGCGGGCGACGCGGACCTGCGCGCGACCGCGGAACGGGAGGGGCGCGAAGAAGTCGGGCTCGATTACTCGAAGGCCACGCTTCTCGGACGGTTGGACGACCTTCATGCGTTCACGCGCCCGGTCTCGATCGCGAGCTTCGTCTATCAGTGGCCCGGCGAAGCGGGCCCCGGGCTCGTGACGGGCGCCGAGGTGACCGAAGCATTCTGGGTCGACCTCGAGACGATGTTCGATTCCGCGCGCCAGATGCGCCGGAAACTCGAGTGGCAGGGACGCTCGCTCGATCTGCCCGCGATCGCCGTGCTGCGCGCCGGCCGCCCCGTGATGTGGGGCCTCACCTACCGCCTCATGGAATCGCTGTTCGACGTGCTCGGCCGCCCACTCCCGCATCGCTCCGATGCCTGAGTCCGATGGCTGAGCCCTCGCTCACGCGCTGGGACGCGGCGCGCGACGGCCGGCCGACCGAGGCGGCGATGCGCGCCCGGCTCGAGACGCTTGGCTACGAGGTCCATCGCTACGTCTATTCCCCGGGAACGGTCTTTCCGGAGCACGCGCACGACGTCGACAAAATCGATGCGGTTCTTGCGGGACGCTTTCGCATGTCCGCCCCGGGCGTGGACGTCGTGCTCGTTCCCGGCGACATGCTCGTCGTGCCGCGCGGCACGGTCCACCGCGCGGAAGTGGTGGGGGAGGAATCGGTCGTGAGTCTCGACGCGACGCGATCCGAACGATGAAGAGCGCGCGACGGGGCGAACGACGCAAAACGGAGGGCGCGATGAAACTCGAATCCGGAGCGGCACTCCTACTGGCGCTCGCGCTCGCGTGCCTGGGCGCGGCCCCTCTTGCGACCGGATGCGCGAAGAAGTCGAACACGCGGACGCTCACCGAGCGCGAGCGGGACTCGACGATCGGGAAGTCGATCCTCCCCGGGGCCGGCGTGGTCTCGCGATCGCTCGAGATCTCCGATTCGGCGAAGGCGCGGGCCGGCCGCATGGAAGCACCGGCCGGGGGCGAGTAGTCCCGAAGACCCGCAGATCAGCCAGCGGCGGAGGCCCAACTTGCCCTGGGGCAAGTTCGTTCGCACGGGACTTGCTGTGCAGCAAGTTCACCGGGCCTTTGGCGGCATCCACCGGGCAGGCAATTTGACACCGACCGGACTTGCCCCGCCCCCACGGGGTCGCGGTACTCTTCCCGAACCGTCCCCACCGAGTTTCGCACCGCGCAATACCCTCTTCCCGTCGGAGGCTTCAAACATGTCGCAGAAGATCACCGCACACGCACCCGGAACGTTTTGTTGGGTCGAGCTCACGACCACCGATCAGGCGGCCGCTGAGAAGTTCTATTCGGGTCTCTTCGGATGGACCGTTTCGAAGACTCCCATGGGTCCGAATGAGTACTACACGATCTTCCAGAAGGACGGCGATGACGCCGCCGCCGCGTATACGATCCAGGAGGAACAGAAGAAGCAGGGCGTTCCGCCGAACTGGCTCCCGTATGTCTCCGTGACCGATGTTGCGAAGAGCGCCGAGCAGATCAAGTCGCTCGGCGGTCAGGTCGTCGTCGGTCCGATGGACGTGATGGACAAGGGTAAGATGGTCGTCGGCGTGGATCCCACGGGCGCGGTGTTTGCGCTCTGGCAGCCCGTCACGCATGCCGGACTCGGCGTGCTCGACGAGCCCAACTCGCTCGGATGGGTCGAGCTCATGACCCACGGGGTCGACAAGGCGAAGGGGTTCTACACGAAACTCTTCCCTTGGACGACCGACACGATGCCGATGTCGACCGGAGGCGATTACACGTTGTGGAAGCGCGGTGGCGAAATGGCCGGCGGGGCGCTCGAGATGCCGCCGCAGGCCGGCAACGCGCCGCCGAACTGGTTGCCGTACTTCGCCGTGTCCGATGTCGACAAGTCGCACGCGAAGGCGAAGGAGCTCGGGGGCAGCGAGGTCGTGCCGCCGACCGACATTCCGCAGACCGGGCGCTTCTCGGTTCTCAAGGACCCGCAGGGCGCGCACTTCTCGATCATCAAGTTCAGCGCCCCCCAGGCCTGAGGTCGGGGGAGGCAGGAGCAGCATTCCCGGGGGGCGGCCGACGGCCGCCCCCTGGCCGTTGACCCCGGCGTCCGGACTTGGTATAAACCGCTGGGTTTCTCGCAGGTTGGGCGGATTCCGCGGGCCACCGCCGTACGCTCGAAGGCCCCCCGGTTCCGCCTTTCTGTTTGTCCGGCCGTCGCCGGATCTCCCGGCCAGCCGCCGGAACACAAGGAGTGACAACGATGTACGCGATCATCACTATCGCGGGCAAGCAGTGGCATGCCGAGCCGAACGCCGTCCTCGACGTGCCGCTCCTCGAGGCTGAGCCCGGATCGAAGATCACGTTCGACCAGGTGCACCTCCTCGCCGACGCGGGCAAGGTCACGCTCGGCAAGCCGTTCATCGGCTCGGCGAAGGTCCAGGCGACCGTGCTCGAGCACGCGCGCGGCCCGAAGCTCGTGGTCGGAAAGTTCAAGCGGCGGAAGGCATACCGTCGCAAGAAGGGCCACCGCCAGGACTACACGCGCATCCAGATCGACTCGATCACCGCCTGATCCGCGACCGCGCGCCCCGGGCGCGCGACGAACACCCGAACCAAGAGGTCGAACGAGACATGGCTCATAAAAAGGGAATGGGCAGCTCGCGCAACGGGCGCGATTCGAATGCCCAGCGCCTGGGAGTGAAGGCGTACGGCGGTGAGCTCGTGCACGCCGGATCGATCATCGTCCGCCAGCGCGGCACCGTGTTCCATCCCGGTGTCAACGTCGGCCTCGGCAGGGACGACACGCTGTTCGCGCTCGTCCACGGCAGGGTCAAGTTCAGCCGCTGGGGCAAGCAGCGGCAGCGTGTCTCGATCGAGCCTCTGAAGATCGACACGACGCCCGCGGAAGCGGCCCGCAACTGAGGAGCGCGCTTTGAACACGAAGGTCACCGTCGTCGGAGGCGGGAACGTCGGGGCGAACACCGCGCTCTACATCGCCGAGCGCGGGCTCGCGGATGTCACCCTGATCGACATCCTCGAAGGCATGCCGCAGGGCAAGGGCCTCGACCTCACGCAGGCCGCTCCGCTCTGGCATTCGGCCGCTCGCGTCACGGGGTCGAACTCGCTCGACGACGTGAAGGGCTCTTCGGTCGTCGTCATCACGGCCGGCTTCCCGCGCAAGCCCGGCATGTCGCGCTCCGATCTCCTCAAGGCGAATGCGGACATCGTCGGTCCTGCGGCCGAGGCGGTGAAGAAGCACGCGCCCAACGCCTACGTCATCGTGGTGACGAATCCGCTCGACGTGATGGCCTACGTGGCCTGGCGCCGCACGGGCTTCCCGAAGCAGCGCGTGCTCGGCATGGCCGGCGTGCTCGACTCGACCCGGCTCCGCGCGTTCGTCGCGATGGAGCTCGGTGTGGCGGCCTACGACGTGCAGGCGATGGTGCTCGGCGGCCACGGCGATTCGATGGTGCCGCTGCCGCGTTACACGACGGTCGGCGGGATTCCGATCACCGAGCTCCTGAGCAAGGAGCGGATCGAGGCGCTGTCGCAGCGCACGCGCGACGGCGGGGCCGAGATCGTGAAGCTCCTGAAGACCGGGAGCGCGTACTACGCGCCCGCGATGTCGGCGGTCGAGATGGTGCAGGCCATCCTCAAGGACGAGAAGCGCGTGATTCCGTGCTCGGTGCTTCTGAGCGGCGAGTACGGGCTCAAGGACCTGTTCCTCGGCGTGCCGGTCGTGGTCGGTGCGGCCGGAGTCGAGCGGGTCATCGAGCTGGGATTGACCGCGGACGAGCTGGCCGCGCTTCACGCGTCGGGCCAGGGCGTGCGCGAGATGATCGAGGAGCTTGCTCTCGACACGGTCGCCTGAGCCGCGCGAGCGTCTGCCGCGCACGACCGGTCAGCCTCAGAGTCCCCGAAACCCCGAGTCGCCCCGATGACGGTCCTGGGAGTCATTCCGGCCCGCCTCGGGGCGACTCGCTTTCCGGGCAAGCCGCTCGCGCTCCTGCGCGGCCGCCCCCTCCTCGAGCACGTGTGGGCGCGCGCGCGTGAGTGCGCGGCCATCGACCGCCTCGTGATCGCGACTCCGGATGCCGCGATCGCGGACGCCGCGCGGGCGTTCGGCGCCGAGTGCGTGATGACGAGCCCCGACCACGCCTCGGGCACCGACCGCGTCGCGGAAGCGGCGCGAATCCTTCCGCCGAGCGAGATCGTGGTCAACATCCAGGGCGACGAGCCCCGGATCGAGCCGGCCGCGATCGCGGCGGCGATCGAGCCGCTCGCCCGCACCGTCGACTATCGTCCCGGCCAGCCGCATTCCGGCGGCCCGGTCGTTCCCGAGATGTCGACGCTCGCGCACGTCGAGCACGATGCGGACGCTTTCCGCTCGCTCGACGTCGTCAAAGTGGTGACGAATCCGGGGGGCCATGCGGTCTACTTCTCGCGTGCGGCGCTCGGCGGCCGCGCCGCGTCCGACGGCCGCGTCGTGCCGCCGGCCGAGGGCTTCCTCCGCCATGTCGGACTCTACGTCTATCGTGCGGAGGCGCTGCAGCAGCTTGCGAACCTGCGCGAGACTCCGCTCGAGCGACTCGAGCGGCTCGAGCAGTTGCGTGCCCTGGTGTTCGGAATTAGGATACGCGTCGTGATCACGCCCTATCGGAGCCGCGGCGTGGACACGCCGGGGGATCTGGCCGCGCTCGAGCGCGACTGGGATCTTCTCACAGGAATCGGGACACCCGACCCGAAGGAGAGCCCTCGATGACCCGTTTCGTCTTCGTGACCGGTGGCGTCGTCTCCTCCCTTGGCAAAGGCATCGCCGCATCGTCGCTCGGCCTCCTCCTCAAGGCGCGCGGCCTCAAGGTCGCGATGCAGAAATTCGATCCCTATCTCAACATCGATCCCGGCACGATGAGCCCGTTCCAGCACGGCGAGGTGTTCGTCACCGACGACGGCGCCGAAACGGACCTCGACCTCGGCCACTACGAGCGCTTCACCGGCACGACCGTCGGCCGCCAGCACAACGTGACCGCGGGCCAGATCTACGAGGGCATCCTCTCGAAGGAGCGGCGGGGGGACTATCTCGGTCGAACGGTGCAGGTCATTCCGCACGTCACGGACGAGATCAAGGCCCGGATCACAGCACTCGCCGACTCCACGGGAGCCGACGTCACGATCGTCGAGATCGGCGGCACGGTGGGCGACATCGAGTCGCTGCCGTTCCTCGAGGCGATCCGCCAGATGCGGCTCGATCTCGGGCGCGAGCGCACGTGCTTCATCCATCTCACGCTCGTGCCGTACATCCGGTCCGCGCACGAGACAAAGACCAAGCCGACGCAGCACTCGGTCAAGGAGCTGCGCGAGATCGGCATCCAGCCGGACGTCCTCCTGTGCCGCTGCGAGGCGCCGCTCGGTGCCGAGGTGCGGGCGAAGATCGGCCTCTTCACGAACGTGCCGGCCGATTGCGTCGTCGAAGCACCCGACGTGGACACGATCTACCGCGTCCCGCTCGTGCTCCACGAGAACGGTCTCGACAGCCAGGTGGTTCGCTTCCTCGGACTCGAAGCCGGCGAGCCCGCGCTCGATGCGTGGCGGAGCCTGGTCGACCGGATCACCGCGCCCACCCGCCAGGTCCGGATCGCGATCGTCGGCAAGTACACGCAGGTGCACGACGCGTACAAGTCGATCCTCGAGTCGTTCGTCCACGCCGGCGCGGCGCACGACGCTCGTGTCGAGCTCGTCTGGATCGAGTCCGGCGATCTCGAGAAGGGCGAACCCGAGAAGGTGCTCGCGGGTATCGACGGCGTGCTCGTGCCGGGCGGCTTCGGCGAGCGCGGCATCCAGGGCAAGATCCGCGCGGCGCAGTGGGCGCGCACGCACGAGGTGCCGTACTTCGGCATCTGCCTCGGCATGCAGGCCGCGGTCGTCGAGTACGCCCGCAACGTCTGCGGCTGGCCGGACGCGAATTCCGCGGAGTTCGACCCGCAATCGAACCACAAGGTGATCGATCTCATTGCGGATCAGGTCGGAGTCGAGCAGAAGGGCGGAACCATGCGCCTCGGCAGCTACCGCTGCAATCTCGCTCCCGGCTCGCGGGCGCGCGATGCGTACGGCCAGGACACGGTGCACGAGCGGCACCGCCATCGCTACGAGTTCAACAACCGCTTGGGCCCGCAGCTCGTCTCGCGCGGACTCGCGGTCACCGGCCGCTGTCCGAACCGCGACCTGGTCGAGATCGTGGAAGTGCCCGACCATCCGTGGTTCGTCGGCGTCCAGTTCCATCCCGAGCTCAAGAGCCGGCCGGCCGAGCCGCATCCGTTGTTCGTCGCGTTCGTCGGTGCGGCGCTCGTTCATCGGGCCGCCCGCACGCCCGAGGCTTCCCCCGAGGCTTCGCCCGGGCACGAGGGCTTAAGGGTCCGCCCGTGAGCGGAACCGCTCCGAAGGGGCGCCCGGTCACGATCGGATCGGGTCCGCGCCGCGCGGTGGTCGGCGGCGACGCGCTCGCGGTGCTCGCCGGACCGTGCGTCGTCGAGTCGGAAGCGCTCGTCCTCGAAGTCGCGCGCCGGCTCGTCGAGTGGTGCGATGCGCGCGGCTTGCCGTTCGTGTTCAAGTCCTCCTACAAGAAGGCCAATCGCTCGTCCGTGCGCTCGTTCACCGGCCCCGGCGATCGGGAGGGTCTCGCGGCTCTCGCGCGCGTGAAGCGTGAGCTCGGCGTTCCGATCCTGACCGACGTGCACGCGGTCGACGAAGTCGGCCCCGCGGCCGAGGTCGCGGACGTGCTCCAGGTGCCCGCGTTTCTCTCGCGCCAGACCGAGCTCCTGGTCGCGTGCGCGCAATCGGGCCGGCCGGTCAAGGTGAAGAAGGGCCAGTTCCTGGCCCCCGAGGACATGAAGCAGGTGGTCGAGAAGCTCGAGTCGGCAGGAGCGGCCGGCGTGCTCGTCACGGAGCGTGGGGCCACGTTCGGATACCACAACCTGGTCGTCGACATGCGCTCGCTCGTCATTCTCGGCGAGTTCGGCTGGCCGGTCGTCTACGACGTCACGCATTCGCTCCAGATGCCCGGCGGCGAGACGACGGGCGGCGACCGCCGCTTCGCGCTCCCGCTCGCGCGTGCCGCGGTTGCGGTCGGCGTGGACGGTCTGTTCTTCGAAACGCATCCCGATCCTGCGCGCGCTCTTTCCGATGCGGCCACGCAGCTTCCGCTCGAGCGCATTCCAGCACTGCTCGATCAGGTGATCTCCGTGCGTCACGCGCTCGAGGGTGTCCCGGCCGGAGGGCTCGCGCCCGCGCGCGGCGCGACCGGATCGGGCGCGCCCACGATCGCCCCCGCGTCCATGCCCGGTGCAGCGCCGGGAGGGGTGAGCGCGTGAGCGCACGAGATCCGGCGCGCGTCAGGCTCGTGGCGTTCGACTCGGACGGCACTCTCACCGATCGCGGCATCACCTGGGACACGGAAGGACGCGGCGTGCGCCGCTTCGACGTGCGCGACGGCATCGCCATGCAGTGGGCGGTGCGGGTCGGGCTTCCGGTGGTCGTGATCTCCGGCAAGGACTCGAAGGCCGTGACGCATCGGCTCGAGGAACTCGGGGTTCCGGGTCATCAGGGCGTGAAGGACAAGGTGAAATGTCTCTCGGAGTTCGCAGGCGGACTCGGCATTCCGCTCGAAGCGTGCGCGTTCGTGGGGGACGACCTGCCCGACGTTCCGGTGATGCGCGTGGTCGGTTATCCGATGGCGGTCGCGGACGCGCATCCGCTCGTGCACGCGATCGCCGCCTGGACGAGCCGCGCCCCCGGAGGGCACGGAGCCGCACGCGAGGCGCTCGAGCACGTCTTGAAGGCGAGCGGTCTCTGGCCGCGCGTGCTCGAACGCTACGGCGCGAACGACCTCGAGGGCGCGGACACGACCCGGCTCCTGGCTGCGCAGCGGTTCGAATGAACTCGCCCCGCGCCGAAACGCTTTCGATCGCGCGCTCCGTCCTCCAGGCGGAAGCGGAGGCGCTCGCCGCACTCGCGGGCCGCGTCGACGAGCCGATCGCGCGCGCGACCGAGCTCATCCTGAGCCGGCGCGGCAAGGTCGTCGCGTCGGGCCTCGGAAAGAGCGGAATCGTCGCGCGGAAGATCGCCGCGACCCTGACCTCGACCGGAACCCCCGCGTACTTCCTGCACGCGACCGAAGCGCTTCACGGCGACGTGGGGCTCGTCGAGAGCGGGGACGTGGCCCTCCTCGTGTCGAAGAGCGGGGCGGGCGACGAAGTGAATGGGCTCCTGCCCTTGTTCGCGCGACTCGGCGTTCCGGTCGTCGCGATCACCGCGCACGCCGACTCGCCGCTCGCGCGTGCCGCCGAGGTGGCGATCGCTTACGGACCGGTCACCGAGGCGGGACCGGTGCCCGATGCTCCGACCACGTCCGCGCTTTTGACGCTCGCGCTCGGCGACGCCCTCGCGGCCGCGCTCGCGGCTGCGCGCGGATTCCAAGCGGAGGACTTTCACTTCCTCCATCCCGGTGGCGTGCTCGCGCGCCGGGCACTCCTCACGGTTGCCGACGTCATGCACCGGGGTGACGCCGTCCCGCGCGTCGATCGCGCCGAGACGCTCGGGAACGCGCTCGTCGTCATCATGGAGAAGCGCCTGGGCCTCACGACCGTCGTGGACGAGCGCGGGCGACTGTGTGGAATCCTGACCGACGGCGACTTGAAGCGCATCCTGATCGCGCGCGGATCGGAAGGCGTGCTCGAAACTCCGGTCGCTTCGGTCATGAATCCCGTGCCGCGCACGATCGAGCCGACGGCACTCGTCGCAACGGCCGTGCGCACGATGGAGGAGAACGAGCCCGGACCGATCACGGCCCTCATCGTCCCGGATGCGGACGGCCGCCCGGTCGGCGTCCTCCATCTGCACGACTGCCTGAAGCTCGGCGTCCGATAGACCGCCTTCAGCGACGGCCGCTCGACCTGCTCAGGTTGCTGCGCAGCAACCTCGCCCCGCCGCGCTCGCGCAATCGTCCCGACGACGGCGAACTGGTTCCAGAACCAGTTGAGACACGACGCCAAAAGTCTAACTTGTTTAGTCCCTTGAGATATCGTCGTCGAACTTGCCCCAGGGCAACTGCAGTCGAGAGATCCACCCCCGCAATCCGCGCGATCGTCTCCGCGTCACCGCCCGGGCCTTGGCATACATCGTGCTTCACTCCCGCTTGTACCCTGCCGATCCTTTTGTTAGCGTGCTCTCGTACACGCGTTCGCGTGGCGAAGGAGGGGAGATGACGCGCGATTTGCGGCGCGGCCGCCGGGACTCCTCGGCCCTTCTGGCCCTGGCCGTCGTGCTGGCGATCTGGTTCGCCGCCGGCTGCGGGGGCGAGGACCGGGTCGTCCCGCAGCCCCGGTCACAGGACCTGCCGACGCAGGAGGTCCGTGACTTCTCGCTCGCCGAGTCGAACGAGGGCCGCCCCGAGTGGATCCTGACGTCGCGTTACGCCGCCACCTACCAGCAGCGCGGCGTGATCGTCGCGCGTGACGTCGCGATCGACTTCTTCGATTCGGAAGGCAAGAAGTATTCGCACCTGACTGCGCGTGAGGGCGAGGTCAAGCAGCCCTCGAACGACATGGAAGCCCGCGGCAACGTCGTGGTCACGACCGAGGACGGAGTGCGGATCGAGACGTCGTCCCTCAGCTTTCTCAATCGTGAGCGGAAGATCGTCTCGAACGAGTTCGTGCGGCTCGAGCGCAACGGTGACGTGGTGACGGGCGTGGGGTTCGAGAGCGATCCGAGCCTCGAGCATTTCTCGATCAAGCGCCAGGTGCGCGCACAGGTGCAAACGAGCCCGGGCGGGGGATTGCGCTTCCGCGAACGCGACCGCCCGTGATCGGCGAGCCGTCCGTGCCGCCGGCGGGGAAAGTCGCGAGCGCCAGCCCCGGCGGTGCCGACGTCGACACGGCGACCCGGACGAGCGCCCCGGTCCTCGCCGCGAGCGGACTCGTGAAGCGCTACGGCCGGCATCTGGTCGTGGACGAAGTGAGCCTGTCCGTGCGTCCCGGCGAGGTCGTCGGGCTGCTCGGGCCGAACGGCGCCGGGAAGACGACGACGTTCTACCTGATCGTCGGCCTCCTCCGGCCGGCGGCGGGGACGATCCGGCTCGGCGACGAGGACCTGACCGATCTCCCGGTGTACCTGAGGGCGCGCCGCGGGATCGGATACCTCGCGCAGGAGCCGAGCATCTTTCGGAAGCTCACGGTGCGGGAGAACATCCTCGCCGTGCTCGAGACCCTCGGGCTACCGCGCGCCGAGCAGCAGCGACGACTCGAGGAGCTCCTGTCCGAGCTCCATCTGACGGCCCTGGCCGACCGGCCGGGCTCGAAACTCTCGGGAGGCGAGCGCCGCCGCGTCGAGATCACCCGCGCGCTCGTCACGAGGCCGCGATTCCTCCTGCTCGACGAGCCGTTCGTCGGGATCGATCCGATCGCGGTCGCCGAGATCCAGGACATCGTGCAGCGCCTGAAGACCATGGGTCTCGGGATGCTGATCACGGATCACAACGTGCGCGAGACGTTGCGTATTACCGACCGCGCCTCGATCATGTATCAGGGACGGATTCTGGTCGAGGGGAGCGCGGAGTATCTGGCCACGCACCCGGAGGCCCGCAAATTCTATCTGGGCGATCGCTTCCGACTCTGACCACGCCCGACGGAGCCGAAAGGACGCATGGAAATCAAACACGGACTCCATCTCTCGCAGCGTCCGGCGCTGATCATGACCCAGCGCCTGCAGCAGGCGTTGAAACTGCTGCAGGTCCCAACGCTCGAGCTCCAGCAGATCATCAAGGACGAGATCACGCAGAACCCGCTGCTCGAGGAAGTCGATGACATCGCCGAGAACGAGGACGAGCAGAAGCTGGACGGCGAGGAGACCGCGCTCCAGACGAACGAGCGGGAGCCCGAGTCCACGGAGGACACCCCCGACAGCGATCCCAAGGACGAGATCGACTGGACGGACTTCATGCAGGACGACCTCGACCGCTCCTACATCCCGCAATCGGAGTCGAATACCGAGTTCTTCGAGAAGGTCCCGGTCCGGCGCGAGAGCCTGTCCGAGCACCTGACGAACGAGCTCCATCTCCTCACGCTCTCGGAAGAGGATCTCGCGCTCGGCGAGGTCCTGATCGGCTCGCTCGACGATCGCGGCTATCTCGCAACCCCGGTCGAGGTGATCGCCGAGCTCACCGGCGTGACGATCGAGGAGATCGAGCGCGTGCTGCGCATCGTCCAGACCCTCGATCCTCCGGGCGTGGGCGCGCGTGACCTGCGCGAATGCCTTCTCATCCAGCTCCGCTCGCGCGGGCACGAGGGGACGCTCGTGTGGCGGATCGTGGACGAGCAGTTCGAGAACCTGAAGAACAACAAGAAGGCCGAGATCGCGCGCGCGCTTCGGGTCACGCCGGAGCAGGTGCAGGACGCGACCGACGCGCTCGGCCAGCTGTCGCCCAAGCCGGGCCTCGAGGTGTCCGACGAGGAGGTCAAGTACGTGGTGCCCGATCTCCTCGTCGAGCGCGTCGGGGAGGACTACGTCGTGCTCCTGAACGACAAGAACGTGCCGCGTCTCCGGATCAATCAGGCCTACGAAGCGGTCCTCAAGGGGCAGCGCAAGGCCGATTCGACGGAGCGCGAGTACATCAAGGGCAAGCTCAACTCCGCGCGCTGGCTCATTCAGACGATCGAGCAGCGGCGGAAGACCATGATCAAAGTCATGACCTGCATCATCCAGGAGCAGCGGGAGTTCTTCGAGAAGGGGATCCAGTTCCTGCGCCCGCTCACGCTCCAGCAGGTCGCCCGCCAGATCGGCATGCACGAATCCACCGTGAGCCGCGTGACGACGAACAAGTACGTCCAGACGCCGCGCGGAGTGTTCGAGCTCAAGTTCTTCTTCTCGAGCGGGCTCACGACCGACGACGGCGAGGACGTCTCGGCGAAGACCGCGAAGGACCGCATCAAGAACCTCATCAGCGAGGAGGACTCGAAGGACCCGCTCTCGGATCAGAAGATCGCCGAGATGCTGCATTCGGATGGCCTGAACATCGCCCGCCGCACGGTCGCGAAATACCGCGAGCAGCTCCGAATCCTGCCCGCGCGTTTCCGTCGGAGGGTCTGACTCAGGGCAGTCAACGGGGGCCTTTGGCCCCGGGACTAAGCGCCATGCAGATTCAAACCACGTGTCGTCACACCAAGATGACGCCCACCTTGAAGCGTTTCCTGGAACAGCGCCTGGCGAAGCTCGAGCGGTTCGCCGACGTGCGTGAGGCGCACGTCATTCTGGCGAGCCAGAAGTACGTCCAGACCGCCGAAGTCCTGCTCAAGACGCGGAAGAAGGAGCTCGTCGTCCGCGAGGAGTCGCACGATCTCGTGCTCTCGGTCGAC
>JBOHUC010000160.1:0-66230 GCA_050733935.1 Candidatus Eiseniibacteriota bacterium
GGCCGAGCGTCTCGCGCGGCTGCGCGCGTCGCTCGGAGCGCCGGAGGAGCTCACGGCCGTCGACTTCGCGGCGGGGGAGCTCGACGATGCGGTGCCGGGGCAGCTCGCGTCCGTCGAATCGCTCATCGAGTGGCAGCTCGAGCACGAGCGGCTCGAAGCATTCCTCAAGCGGCTCACCCACCGCGAGGAGACCGTGATCCGCATCCGCTACGGCTTCTTCGACGGGGTCGCGCGCACGCTTCAGCAGACGGGAGAAGCGCTCGGCGTGACCCGCGAACGCGTCCGCCAGATCGAGGAGAAGGCGCTGGCCAAGCTGCGCGCGATGATGGACGATGCCCCGCGCGGCTTTGGTCCCGACGCCGCGCCCGATCCCGGGCGACTCCACTAGAGGACTTCGAACCCAGGACTGTTCCCACTCATGGCCCGCTCGACCGATCCCGCTCCGATTCCGTTCGTGCGCCCGAGCGCACCCGGCGCTCCGCTCTCCGCCTGGGTGCGCACGATCCCCGACTGGCCGCAGCCCGGCGTCATGTTCCGCGACCTCACGCCGCTGTGGGCGGACGGCGGGGCCTGGTCGCGCGCGGTGCACGCGCTCGCGAAACCGTTCGACCCGGAGCCGCCCGAGGTCGTGCTCGGCATCGAGGCACGCGGCTTCATCGTCGCGGCCTCGCTCGCGTCGCGCTGGGGGGCGGGGCTCTTGCTCGCCCGGAAACCCGGCAAGCTCCCGGCCGCGACCCATCGCGAGGACTACGCGCTCGAGTACGGCGTGACCGCGATCGAAGCGCACCGCGATCTCGTCGCCCCGGGCCGCCGCGTCCTGATCGCCGACGACGTGCTCGCGACCGGCGGCACGGCATTCGCGGCCCTCGCGATGACGAACGGCCTCGGGCTCACGCCGGTCGGGTTTGCGTTCGTGCTCGAGATCCTTCCACTCGGCGGGCGCGCGCGCGTGGGGAGCGGGCTTCCGATCCATGTCGTGATCGCCTACGACGGCGACGGCCGCGCGATCGATCACGCGTGAGCGACCCGGCCCCTCCGCACGCCACACGTCCCACGCTTCTCACGTTCGACATCTTCGGCACGGTCGTCGACTGGCGGCGCGGGCTCGCGCGCGACCTCGAACGGCTCGGCGTGACACTCGACGATGCGTCGTTCGAGCGGATCCTCGGCGCCCAGGAGCACGACGAGGCGGGGCCGTTCGTTCCTTACGCAACGATCATGGCCCGAAGCCTCGTCACGACCCTCGGCGTGCGCGAGGAGGATGCGCGCGCGATCGGCGGGGCGGTCGGACGCTGGCCCGTGTTCCCCGACGCGCCCGCGGGCCTCGCTCGCCTGCTCGAGCTCGCTCCGTGCGTGGCGATGACGAACAGCGATCGCATCCACCGGGAGCAGGTCGAGGAGCAGCTCGGCCTTTCTCTGAGCGACTGGCTCGCCTCCGAGGACACGCGCCTCTACAAGCCCGACCCCGCGTTCTGGGAGGCGGTCGCGGAGAGGCGCGGCGTCGTTCCCGGCCCTTCCTGGTGGCACGTCTCGGCCTACGGCGACTACGACCTCGCGACCGCGCACGCGCTCGGCCTCACCTGCGCGTTCATCGAGCGGCCGCATCGCCGTCCGGGTCCCGCGGACGTGCGTGCGACTGACCTCGTCGCCCTTGCCGTCTCGATCGCCCACGCCGTCTCGCCGTCGAACCCTGAATAATTGTTGCATCCCGTTTGACGGCTGTTATCATCCGCGGCACTTTCCTGGCAGCCCCATTCGCCAAGACTCATTACAAATTCACAGGAGGTAAGCCAATGCGCAGCCTCGACGTCCTGCGTTTCGCCGGACTTCTGGTGCTCGTTCTGGCTGCCGCGCTCGCGTGGACCCGCTTTGCGGGTTCAACCCGGAACCCGACCGGGCATGCGTCGAGCACGACAGTCATGGCCCCGTCCACTGGAGTCGAGTCTCGTTTCGAAACACCCCCCGCGGTCGAATCGGCCGCATTGGTTGCCGCACCCGCATCCGCACCTTCTCCCAAGGCCAAGGCCGCACCCGCTCCCGCATCCACGTCCCGCAAGGCGGATGTCGCCGTTCGCCGCGCGGACTTCGCTCCCGCACAGGGCGGCATGGTGGTGGGCATCGATCCCGAAACCGGCGTCCTCGGGCCGGCCACGGCCGAGCAGCGCGAGGTGCTGTTCGGCTCGGACAAGGCCGCGTTCGACTTCAACTGGTCGCAGGAAGGGCTGGTCGAAGTGCGCCATCCGAGCGGCGCCAAGGGTATCGATCTCCAGGGCCGCTTCCTGGATTTCTCGATGGCCCAGATCGACGCCGACGGAAAGGTCCATTACGACTGCACGAACGACCCCGCGCACTGGATGAAGTATCACTCCGGCGCGCCCGCTCCGGTCCCGAACGCGCCCGCGGCGCTCGAGGAGAAGTAAGCCATGACCCAATGGACACGACTTCTCCGCACCGCGGTACCCGCGGCCTTCGCCGCGCTCCTTCTCGTGGCACCGCTCGCGAACGCGGCCACGATCACGATCCTGAACGCCGACGGCGCGGGCGAGGGATTCAACGATGCGACGCCCGCCGTCCCCGTGGGCGGGAATCCCGGCCTGACGATCGGACAGCAGCGGCTCAATGTTTTCGAGCAGGCGGCGAGCATCTGGGGCTCGCTGCTTCCGAGCAACGTCACGATCGTCGTGCGGGCACAGTTCAATCCGCAGTCGTGCAACGCGACGAGCGGTGTTCTCGGCAGCGCGGGTCCGGCCGAGGTGTGGCGTGACTTCGCGAACGCCCCGTTCCCCGGGACGTGGTACCACGTGGCACTCGCGAACCGCCTCGCGGACTTCGACCTGAATCCCGCGCTCCAGGACATCAACACGACGTTCAACGTGTCGATCGGCGGAGCGACGTGCCTGCCGCAGGGTTGGTACTACGGGTTCGACGGACTCGAGGGAACGGCGATCGAGCTCCTTCCGGTCGTGCTGCACGAGCTCGGACACGGCCTCGGCTTCAGCACCACGACGAGCGGGACCACCGGCAACTTCCTCGGCGGATTCCCGAGCGTCTACGACCGCTTCCTGTTCGACAGCGCGGCGGGCCTCCACTGGAGCGACATGACGGCGGTCCAGCGCCAGGCTTCGGCGATCGGTTGCAACAAGCTCGGGTGGGACGGACCCGCGGTGCTGTACGACGCGCCGTCCCGGCTCGGGCCCAAGCCGCTCCTGCGCGTGAACGGGGGCGGCGCCGCCGGCGACTACGAGATCGGTCTTGCGGCGTTCGGCGGCGGGCTCACGTCGACCGGACTCACCGGGGACGTGGTCTACGTGGACGACGGGGTGGCACCGAACGGCGACGGCTGTGAGACGCCGTACCTGAACGCCGGTGACCTCGCAGGGAAGATCGCGCTCATCGATCGCGGACTGTGCACGTTCGCGATCAAGGTCAAGAACGCGCAGGACGCCGGCGCGATCGCCGTCATCATCGCCGACAACACGGCCGGCTGCCCGCCCGCGGGACTGGGCGGCGCCGATCCGACGATCACGATTCCGTCCGTTCGCGTCACGCTGCCGGACGGCGCTCTCCTCAAGGCGAACCTCGTCGGCTTGAACGTGACCCTGATCGTGGATCCGGCCCGGAAGGCCGGCATGAACGCGGCCGGACACGTGCTCGTGTTTTCGCCGAACCCGTTCCAGGGCGGATCGTCGATCTCGCACTGGGACACGTCTGCCGAGCCGAGCCTCCTCATGGAGCCGGCGATCACGGGCGGACTCAATTCCGACGTCGACCTCACGCTCAACCACTTCTCCGACATCGGATGGCTCGACATCGCGGTGCCGATCGCGATCGCGCCCGGACGGGCGTTCGCCGAAGCCGGCCGCGTGCGCGTCGAGTGGACGAGCTCGCACGCGCTCACGAACCACTGGACGGCTTATCGCCGCACGGCGCTGAGCGGCTGGACCGCGCTCGGATCGCCGAACACGATCGGCGACCGCACCCTCTATGTCGAGGACACGGACGTCGAAGCAGGTACGAGCTACGGCTACCGGCTCGGAACGCCCGTCGACGGCGGCTCCGAACAGTTCTCGGAGGAGGTCTGGGTGCGCGTGCCGCTCAACGGCGGCTTCACGCTCGAGGGCGCGCGTCCGAATCCCGCGACCCGAAACCTGCGCGTGGCGTTCACGATCACGCGTTCCGGAACGGGACGGCTCGATCTCGTCGACGTGACCGGCCGACTGGTCGAGACCGTGGATCTCTCCTCCTTCGGCGCGGGTGAGCACCTCGTTCCGCTGGGGAGCAATCGCAAGCTGAGCCCGGGGACGTATTTCATCCGCTTGACGCACGGCCGAGAGACGCAGAGCCGGCCGGTCGTCGTGGTCGAGGACTGATCGGTTCACTTCTTAAACGACGCTGAACGCGGACGCTCCGGGGAGTTCGATCCCCGGGGCGTTTTGCTTGCCCGGCGCGCGCCTGCCGACTAAGGTGCTACCGCCCGCACGGGGAGAGCCGCCCGGCCCGCTCGTCCCCCCAACGTTCCGCGCGTCCTCGTTCTTCCCGTCGCGGCTGGAGGATGTCCCATGAGAGTCGTTCGTACCGTCCTGTCGTCCCTCGTCGCCGTCGCCGCCTTCATCCTCTTCGCCGGGGACGCGCACGCCGCCGACGCCAAAGCCGCTGCGGCCCCCGCCGACTGGTCGATGAACGCGACCATCATCGAAGCCTGCAGCTGTCCCATGTTCTGTCAGTGCTACTTCGCGACCAAGCCCGCGGCCCACGCCACGAAGGCCGACCCGGCGCACGCCGGACACGACCACGCGAGCCACGGCGGCGAGGAACACTTCTGCCGGTTCAACAACGCGTTCCGCGTCAACAAAGGAACGTACGGCGCCACGAAGCTCGATGGCGCGCGCTTCTGGGTGGCGGGGGATCTCGGCGACGAGTTCTCCGACGGCGAGATGGACTGGGCCGTGCTCACGTACGACCCGTCCGTCACACCCGCCCAGCGCGAAGGGATCCAGGCGGCCCTTGCTGCCATCTATCCCGTCAAGTGGAAGAGCTTCACGATCGCCCCGGACGCGCCGATGGAGTGGGAGTTCAACAAGAACCGCGCGGTGGCGAAGCTCGGCGGAGGAAAGACGGCGGAAGTCGTCCTGAACCGGAATCAGGGCATGACGAACGAGCCGATCGTGATCCAGAACCTGGTCTACTGGGGCGTGCCGCGGAACGACGGCTTCGTGCTCATGGCAAACGAGGTGAACGCCTATCGCACGGGGGACAAGGCGTTCGAGTTCAACGGAACGAACGGCTTCATGATCACGTTCGACATCAATTCGAAGGACGCGGCCGCAAAGAAGAAGAGCTGACCCTCGTCGCACGGTCGACCCGCCCCCGCCCCCGAAGGCGGGGGCGGGACGCGGCTCCCAGCTTCGCCCTCAACCTGATCTCACGATCACAAACCCTTACAGGCCTGCCGATTCCGGGTTCCCGCTGGAGGTTGTGCCCGTTTCTGCCGATCACACCCGTGGGGAACTGCCACGGGGGGCCTCCGCCAGGAGGCCAGAACGTCGGATCGGGGTCACACAACGCACATGAACTTGCTGCGCGCGCTCAGGATGAGTGCGCTCGTCGTCGCCATCGCGGGGCTCTTCGCGAACGCGCCGGCCGAAGCCGGCCGGATTCGCGGAGACGTCCGCATTCCTTCCGCCGGAGGAACGTCCGCGAAGCGGGCAAACCGCTATCCCGGCCGCGCCGACGCGATGGCTCCATCCCAGAAGGCCACCCCGAGCCCCCGCGATGCGGTCGTGTTCGTGAGCGTGGCTCCCGAAGGCGTGACGCTGCCCCGCGTCCGCCGCGACAAGAAGAAGGACGAGGCGCTCCGCCCCGAGCTCGGCCAGCGCGGTCAGGCGTTCGTCCCGCGCGTGGTCGCGATCGAGGTCGGAACCACGGTCGAGTTCCCGAACCACGACCCGATCTACCACAACGTTTTCAGCGTCTCGCCCACGCGTCGCTTCGATCTCGGCAAGTACCCCCAGGGCCACTCGCGGCACGTCCGGTTCGACAAGCCGGGCCTCGTCAACGTGTACTGCGACATCCACTCGGACATGGCCGCATTCGTCTACGTGTTCGAGCACGGCGCGTTCGCGCAGCCGGCCGAGGACGGAACGTTCGCGCTCCCGAATCTCCGCTCCGGCGACTACACGGTCACCCTCTGGCACCCCGACTTCGGCGAGCGCTCGCAGCGCGTCCACGTTCCCGACGACGGCGACGCGACTGTCGCGCTCTCGTTCTGAGCCATGAAGAGCCCGCTCCGCTGGAAGATTCTCCTCCTCACCGCGCTCCCGATCGTGGGGCTCGCGCTCGCGGCACTGTTCGTCGTGAACCGGGACGTGTCGCAGCGCGTGGACGAGAACGTCGAGCAGGACCTCGTGCGCGCGGCCGAAGTGTTCGAGGACATCCTCGCGCAGCGCTCGGAGCAGCTTGTGGTCTCGAGCGGCGTGATCGTGGCGGACCCCAAGTTCTTCTCCGTGCTCACGCTCCCCGGCTCGCGCGCGGATGCCGTCTACCGGAACACGGTCGCGGGCGTCGCCCGTGACTTCAACGCGATCACGAAGGCCGACCTGTTCGACGTGCTGGACGGCCGCGGCGGGCTCGTCGCGTCGGTCGGACGCGACGCGGGGAAAAAGCTCGATCGCGCACCCCTCGTCGCGCAGGCGCTCGCGGGCCAGACCGCCGCCGGGATCCTCGCGGCCGACGGCGCTCATTACCAGGTGACGGCGACCCCGGTCCGTGTGGGCGGCCGGGTCCTCGGCGTTCTCCTGGTCGGCGCGCGCATCGGACAGAGCCTCGCCGAGCGCCTCAAGCACCTGACACGAACCGAGGTTCATTTCGTCTCGGCGGGCGCGGTGACGGGCTCGACGCTCCGCGACCCGGGCGATCGCTCGATCTTCCGCGACCTCGCGAGCGGCGCCCGCCCCGGCCCGCCCGTCCGCGGTGCCTCGCTCCCGGGCGACGATCCGATCACCCGGATCGCAGCGCCGTCCGGCTCGTACCTCACGCTCGTCCGCCGGATTCCCGGGTCGCATCCCGACGAGCGCCAGCTCTACGCGCTCCTCCGACCGCTCGGGGCCGAGACCGCGTTCCTCCGCCGCATGCAGACGGGACTTCTCGGCATCGGAATCCTCACCGCCCTGGCCGCGTTCCTCGCCGCACTCCTCATCTCGGAGCGAATCACGACTCCGGTGCAGCGGCTCGTGCGCGCCGCCGAGGAGATCGAGCACGGCAACTACGACTACCCGCTCGATGTCCGGACGGACGACGAGATCGGGTATCTCGCGAAGCGCTTCGAAGACATGCGGCAGCACGAGCGCGCGTACGTCACGAGCCTCAAGGAAGTGGCGCGCCTGAAGAGCGAGTTCATCAGTGTGGCCTCGCACGAGCTCCGGACGCCGATCAGCATCATCAGCGGCTATCACGAGCTCCTCTCCCAGACCCACCTGGGCCCGCTCACCCCCCAGCAGGAGCTCGCTCTCGAGGCGATTCGAAAGGGCCTCGACACGCTCGGCCGGATCGCCGACGACGCGACGCGGATCGCACAGGTGGAAGGGGAGCGGCTCGTCCTCCATCTCGCCGAGCACGACGTCGCCGGCATCCTGAAGGAGGCGATGCGGCAGACGCTCGATCAGGCGAGCGGCCGGCGGCTCCGCACGACGCTCGAGGTGGATCGCGGGATGCCGCCGCTCAAGGTCGACGGGGCGCGCCTGGGAGAAGCGATCGCAAATCTCCTCCGGAACGCGATCCGGTTCACGCCCGACGACGGCCGGATCGAGGTCCAGTCGCAGTGGCGCGGGGGGTGGCTCGTGGTCCAGGTCCGCGACACGGGGATCGGGATCGCTCCGGACGCACGCGAGAAGATCTTCGAGCAGGGCTTCATGGTGCGGGACTCGCTCCACCATCACTCTTCGCAGTCGCTCGAGTTCAATTCCTCGGGCCTCGGGCTCGGGCTTTCGATCACGCGCGGGATCGTCGAGGCCCACGGTGGCTCGATCACGGTCGTGAGCGAGCTCGGCGAGGGCAGCACGTTCACGATCCGGGTTCCGGCCGAGCCGGGCGACGCGATCGCGAGGGCCGCGTGAGTCGGGGCCGCTTACGCACCGCCCTCGTCGTCGCACTCCTCACGCTCGAGGTTCTCCTCGCTCCGCCGGCGGCGCGTGCGACCGAAATCGGGCCGGTCACGCTCGCCGGGCTCCTCGACCTCGTCGGAACGGACCACGGGCGCGCGACCCGGATGAACGCGCTCAACATGGGAGGCTCTTCGTTCGACTCCTACCGCCTGCGACTGTTCGCCGACGCGGTGCCGGACGAGAAGCTGAGCGTCTTCACCCAGACGATCTGGGGGGATGAGGCGCCGATCGAGGTCGTGGGCGCCTACGTCGACTACGCCCCGTGGCCGGGACGGGATCTCCACGTTCAGGCGGGCAAAATTCCCTGGTGGGTGGGCACGTACGCGCCGCGCACGTACTCGAACAGGAATACGCTCATCGGCACACCGCTCCTGTACCAGTACCACACGACGTTTCCGTACAACCATCTGCCGCCGAACGCGGACGCGCTGCTCGCTCAGGCGGGGAACGGACAGTTCGGCGTGACGTACTCGTCCGCCTATCGCCCGGCGAAAGGCCTTCCGATTCTCTACGACGCCTGCTGGGACTTCGGCGTGGTCGCCGTCGGCAGCCTGCGGCCGCTCGAGTTCGCGATCGGCGGAGTGAACGGCGCGCCCTCGAGCGCCCAGCCCGGACGCGACAACAACAATGGCAAGTCGGTGCTCGGACGGATCGGCGCTTCGCCTTATCCCGGGCTCCGGTTCGGGGTCTCCGGATCCTACGGTCCGTATCTCGCGGAGGCCCTCGAGCTGGGACTGCCCGCGGGCACAAAGGTCGGGGACTACGCGCAGAGGCTCTGGGTCGCGGACCTCGCGTGGGCCATCGAACACCTCGAGATCTACAGCGAGGGCTTCACGAACCGCTGGGAGACGCCGACCGTCGGCAATCTCGACTGCCACGGCGTGTACGTCGAAGCGAAGTACGCGTTCCCCGTCGGCGCGTACGTCGCGGCGCGCTTCGACGAGATCCGGTTCAGCGATCTCGCCGACTCGACCGGCCTGGCGTACCCCTGGGACGCGAACGTGCGCCGCTTGGAAGCCGGCGCAGGTTTCCGATTCACACGCTCGATCCTCGCCAAGGCGGTCTATCAGTGGAATCGCACCGACCCCAGGCGCGGGGACGCAGCCATCCGGGAGGCGGACACCGGAGCGGTCCAGCTCTCGGTCGGGTTCTAGCCCGACGGGACTCCCCGCGTCCCGTGCGCGGCCCGCTTGCTCCGGCAGCCGCCGCACGCTAAGCTCTTCCCGCCCAGATTCGAAGCCTCGACCCCGCCCTCAACGGGATTCCGTTCATGAAATCGCCCCACGTCGCGTTGGTGTTCGTTTTCGCCCTCCTGGCTTCGGTCGGCGCTGCCCGGGATGTCACCGCCCAGTCCTGCCCGTCGAGCGAGATGGAGTTTCGCGCGCAGGGCATGTTCACGTCCGATGCGGCGACGTTCGATTCCACGCACGCCGCCTTCCCCACGTTTCGCGTCGCCTACGATCTCGTTCAGGGAACCGTGTTCGTCTATCACTGCTGCTCGCTTGGCATCACGTCCGTCGAGACCGGCGATGCCTACGACGTGACCGGCGTGGCACCCGGAACGCCCGTGTCACTGGTCGCCGAGCTTCTCGTGGACGGCGAGGTCTGGGATGCGGGCGGCTGCGGGGGAAGCGGGTGCAGCGGAAGCCTCGGCATGAGCATCGAGCACGGCGTGGAGATCGAGGAATACCGCTTCGCTCCGACGCTCTTCGGCGGCGCACGACTCGAATTTCACGGCGGGATCCAGCTTCCCGTGACGATCGTGGCGGGCGTCCCCGAGGAGATTCGCTTTCGCCTGTGGGGAACACGCGCGCCCGGCGGAAGCCACGGGGCCACGGGCACGGGACGGATCCGCTTCCTCGGGCTCGCCCTGGGCCAGTCGATCACGTCGTGCCACGGCTACAACGCCGACCCGACGCCGGTGACCGACACGAGCTGGGGATCGGTCAAAGCCCACTATCGCTAGCCATCGTGCGGGTCGGGGCGCCCGGGCACCGTGCGCGCGGATTTCCGTTTGCGCCTGCGGCCCGGGGACACTAATCTCATTGCTCGGCCGCAGCACCCTGCGACCGGGCCCCCTCCGGACAGGCTCTTCCCGGCACCAGGCGCGACCCCCGGCCCCCCCGACCGTGCGGACGCGCGCGGGGAACCCCGACCGGCATCAGGCCTTCATCGCTCCATTGAAAGCTTTCCGTGAACCCGGCATCCCCCCGGGCCCGGACCGCATTTGCCTCTCATCCCCAGGAGGTCGTCATGAAGCTGGCTCTCTACGGCGTGATGTTCGCTGCGGCATCCCTCATGGTCCTGACACCGATTCGCAGCGCCGGCGCGGCCGAGATCGTCGCCGAGCCGGTCACGGGCTACTTCGGTGAGGCCATCGTCACACCGGACGGTGTCGCTCCTCGTCCCGATCACGGCACGACGCTCGTTCCCACCACCGCGTACGACAACACAGCGTCTGCGCCGAATTTCGGGGTCTCGTCCACGGACTTCGCCTCGCAGTGGGGCGACCAACTCGTGACGACGCTCGCGGGACCGCTGTCCACCCACAAGTTCACGATCTTCAACGGCTCGACGGCCGGCCTCACGCTCCTCACGGCAGCGGTCAACGTTGCGTTTTTCGACGCCATCACCGCCGCTCCGCTCGGCGCCTACAACACGTCGGTGAGCTTCGGAGCGGGCCTGCCGAACGGCTTCTTCTCGATCGTCACGGTGACCGGGATTGATCCGCTCAACATCAACCTCCCGACGGACATCATCGTCGTCCAGACGGTCACCGGGACCACCGGAACCGCGACCCGGCTCGGAGTCGCGTCGATGAATCCCCCGACGATTGGCTCGAGCCCGGCGTCCATGTTCATTTCGTCCTCGACGATCGGCGGCGGCATCCCGGGCTTCTACACGTTCCCGAACGGTCCGGCGAATCCCGGCTACCAGGTCGTGGTGAACGAGCCGGTCGTCCCGGCCGACCTCACGTCGTGGGGACGCGTGAAGGGCATGTATCGCTAGGGAGAATCGCACCCTGCGGACGCCCATCCGCGGGTGAAAGTGAAAGGGATGCGGCGCGTGCCGGCCCCTCGTGCGGCGCGCGCCGATCTTCTTGAAGGGCGATTGCCGATCCCGCGCCCGCGGGCTACGCTCGTGCCGCTCGCGCCTGGTTCCGGCACTTCGTCCCGGAGGCTTTCCTCACATGACGGTCTCCCGCCCGCTCCGAACAGCCGCGATCATCGTTCTCGTCGGGGCGCTCTACACGCTGTCGGGCAGGCTCGGCCTCGAGCTCGCGGTCGTGCACTCGAGCGCGACGGCCGTGTGGCCGGCTTCGGGGATCGCGCTCGCGGCCCTCCTCGTGTTCGGCATTCGGGCGTGGCCGGGAGTGTTCCTCGGGGCCTATCTCGTCAATCTCGCAACCGCCGGAACGGTGCTCACCTCACTCGGCATCGCGACCGGCAACACGCTCGAGGGATTGGTCGGCGCCTACCTGGTCCGGCGCTACGCCCACGGCGTCGATACGTTCGACCAGCCGACCGATGTCTTCCGCTACTCGATCTTCGCGGGCATCCTCGCGACCGCGCTCGCCGCCACCGTGGGGACCACGACGCTCGTCCTCGGCGGGCTCGCGCCGTCGTCGAACGCGGGCGCGATCTGGCTCACCTGGTGGCTCGGGGACGCGGCCGGCGTGCTCGTCCTCGCCCCGCTTCTCATCCTTCTCGCGCGCAAACCGCGACTCGGATGGACGAGCGCCGAGGGCCTCGAAGCAGCGGGCCTCTTCCTCACGCTCCTCGTCTCGGGCGCGTTCGTCTTCTGGGGCTTCTCGCCGTTCGAGCGGAAGGACTATCCGCTCCACTTCCTGCTCGTGCCGATTCTCCTGTGGGCGGTGTTCCGCTTCGGCCAGCGCGTCGCCACCACGGCGATGGTCTTGCACTCGGTGATGGCGATCGTGGGAACCCTGAACGGTCTCGGCCCGTTCGCCCGCGGGAGCACGAACGACTCGCTGCTCCTCCTTCAGTCCTATCTAACCGTCTTCTCGGTGCTCCTCCTCGCCGTGACCGCGGCCTTGAGGGAGCGCCGGCGCAGCCAGAAAGAGATTCATGCGCTCAACGCCGAGCTCGAGGAGAGGGTCACGCAGCGCACCGAGCAGCTTCGGGAAGCGAACACCGCGCTCGCGGGCGAAGTCGCGAGCCGGGCCCGCGCTCAGGAAGCGCTCGAGCTGAGTCAGGCGCGGCTCCTCGAAGCGCAGCAGGTCGCAGGACTCGGAAGCTGGGAGTGGGACATGGAGGCGGACCGGGTGTGGTGGTCCGACGAGCTCTACGCGATCTACGGGATCGTGCACGATTCCTTTGGCGCGAGCTACGAGTCCTTCCTCGAGCGGGTGCACGAGGAGGATCGCGTTCGCGTCCACGAGACGGTCATGAACGCGGCCCGGGACACAGCTCCGTTCGAGCTCGAGCACCGGCTCGTCCGCCCCGACGGGGGCGTTCGCACGCTCTACGCCCGCGGGCACGTCGTCTGCGACGAGAAGGGGAGACCGGTGCGCATGACGGGCACCGCGCTCGACATCACCGAGCAGAAGCAGGCGGAGGAGGAGCGGTCCCTGTTCCTCCGCGAGCAGGAGGCGCGGCGGGAGGCCGAAGCCGCGAACCGCGCGAAGGACGACTTCCTGGCCATGCTGTCTCACGAGCTGCGCACGCCTTTGAACGCGATCGTGGGCTGGACGCATCTCCTCCGGACGGGCGAGCTCGATCGCGAGACGTCGGGGCGCGCGGTCGAGGCCATCCAGCGCAACGCGCGCATCCAGAGCCACCTCATCTCGGACATCCTGGACTCCTCGCGGATGTCCTACGGGCAGATCCGCCTTCAGGTCGGGGCCCTCGATCTCGCCAGCGTGATCGGAAACGCCGTCGAGACGGTCGAGCCCGAAGCGGCCGCCAAGGGCGTCCGCATCGAGGTGCGCTGTGCCTCCGGACTGCCCGCCATGACCGGAGATCCGGACCGGCTCCAGCAGGCTGTCTGGAACCTCCTGTCGAATGCGATCAAGTTCACGCCCCAGGGCCGCACCGTGCGGGTCGCGGTCTCCGCCGACGACATCACGACACGGATCACCGTGGAAGACGAAGGCCCGGGAATCGATCCCGAGTTCCTGCCGTACGTGTTCGAGCGCTTCCGCCAGCGCGACGCTTCGAGCACGCGCCTGCACCGCGGCCTCGGTCTCGGTCTTTCGATCGCCCGGCATCTCGTCGAGCTCCACGGCGGCGCCATCGTGGCCGCGAACCGAAAGGGCGGGGGAGGGGCGATCTTCACCATTACGCTCCCTTTCACCGCCTTCGGTCGCGCGCGGGACGAGCGGCCCGCCGATCCGCCGGCCACGGCCCGGGACGGCGGCGCTGCGTTCCAGGACGGGGCGCGGGACCTGGTTCGCGGAATGCACATCCTGCTCGTCGAGGACGACGACGAATCGCGCAGCGTGATGATCGAATGGCTGACGCGCATCGGCTGCCGGGCGGCCGCGGCCGAGTCGTGCGATGGAGCGCTCGCGCTCCTCGAGCGCCAGCGCTTCGACCTTCTGGTGAGCGACATCGAGCTCCCCGGAGGCAGCGGCTACGACCTCATTCGCGCATTGCGTTCGCGGGAGGAGTCGCCGAACCGGTCGATTCCCGCGATCGCGCTCACGGCATACGCCGGGATCGAGAATTCGCAGCGCGCCCTTTCGGAGGGCTACGACGCCCATCTCGCGAAGCCGATCGCCTTCGAGGATTTCCTGGACGCGGTGCGGGAGGTGCAGCGCGTTCGAGCCGTGCGTCCTTAATAGTTGCGCTTCGAATCGGCCAGAACCCGCCCTCAGCAGGACTCCGTGATGCGAGTCTCTCTGTTCCTCCTTGCGCTCGGCCTTGCGCCCGATTCGTCGACGACCGCGGGGGCGCAGGTCTGCCCCGCGAGCGAAATGCAGTTCCGCGACATGGGCGTCTTCGCCTCGGAGACCGCGGCTTTCGATTCGACCCACACCGTCTTTCCCGACTTCCAGGTCGCCTACGATCTTCTCGAGGGCACGTTGTTCGTCTATCACGGAGGCTCGCTCGGCGTGACGTTCGTCGAGGCGGGCGATGCGTACGACGTCACCGGGTTCGCTCCGGGAACGCCCGTGTGGCTCGTCGTCGAGCTCCTCGTGGACGGCGAAGTCTGGGACATGGGAGGCTGCGGCGGGGGCGGGTGCAGCGGGACGCTCGGCATGAGGATCGAGCACGGCGTCGACATCGAGGAGCGCCGGTTCAGTCCGACGCTTTTCGACGGAGCGCGCTCGGAGTTCCACACGGTGCTTCAGTTGCCGGTGCGGATCGTCGCCGGTCAGCCCGAGGAGATCCGCTTTCGCCTGTGGGGCACCCGAATGCCGGGCGGAAGCCACGGCGCCACGGGAACCGGCCGCATCCGGTTCACCGGGCTGACTCCCGGCAGTTCGATCGTCTCGTGCCACGGATTCGACGGCGAGGTCACGCGCGCGCGCAACGCGACCTGGGGAGAGATCAAAGCGCAGTACCGCTGACGTTCCCTCCGAGGCGAAGGCCGCCGGGGGCCGTGCTATGATGCGAGCGGCTTGTCCCCACGCACCACACCGTGCCCCCGTAGCTCAGCTGGACAGAGCAGCGGTTTCCTAAACCGCGTGCCGGGTGTTCGAGTCACCCCGGGGGCACCACTTCTAAGTCACATGCGGGCTCTTCGGGGTTGAGGCGTGCCGATCTTGGACGTAGCATTGCCGGAATGCCCGAACCGCGAGGAATGCTGATGCTTCAGGTCGTCCATGCCGCGCAGCCTTCCGGCCGTCGCCGTGGCCGCCGTCGCTCTCGTGACCCTGGTCGCATCCGGGTACGCGCAGGTCCAAACCAACGGCGTCGGCTCTGCTCCCGCAAAGTCCCCTGGGGTGTCCGAAGGCACCGGGATCCGTCCCTTTCGCGTCCACGTTCCAGAGGCGGCCGTTGACGACCTCCGCAGGCGCATCACAGCAACGCGATGGCCTGAACGCGAAACCGTCGACGACTTCTCTCAGGGCGTGCAGCTCGAGAAACTGAAGCCACTCGTGCAGTACTGGGGAACGGCGTACGACTGGCGCAAAGCCGAGGCAAAGCTGAACGCTCAGCCGCAGTTCCTCACCAACATCGACGGCCTCGACATCCACTTCATCCATGTCCGCTCGCGCCATCCGAATGCCATGCCGATGCTCATGACGCACGGATGGCCCGGCTCGGTGTTCGAGCTTCTCAAGGTCATCGACCCACTCACCAATCCCACCGCCCATGGCGGACAGGCGGAAGACGCCTTCGACGTCGTGCTGCCCTCGTATCCGGGCTATGGCTTCTCCGGCAAGCCACAGGCTCCGGGCTGGGGTCCCGACCACGTTGGACGCGCATTTCACGAGCTGATGCAGCGACTGGGATACGACCAGTACGTGGCGCAGGGCGGCGATTGGGGCGCGATCATCTCCGAGGTCATGGCGGTGCAGGCGCCGGAGGGGCTGCTCGGCATCCACATCAACATGCCCGGCACCGTGCCGCCGAGCGTCCTCAGCCTGATCCGCAACCGGGAACCGGCGCCGGCCAGCTTCTCCGAAGCGGAGAAGACCGCCTTTGCCGGGCTCGAGTACTTCTACCGGAAGGGGTTCGGCTATGCCGAGATGATGAATACCCGTCCGCAAACGCTCGGCTACTCGTTGGCGGACTCGCCGGTCGGAATGCTGGCCTTCTACTATGACAAGTTCACCGAGTGGACATACAGCAACCGGCAACCCGAGAAGGTGCTCACCCGTGATGACATGCTTGACAACGTGACGCTGTACTGGCTCACGAACACAGGCACGTCGTCCTCGCGGTCCTACTGGGACGCCGCGCAAGGGGGAGGCGGTCCGTTCAACGCGTTCGAAATCACCAGGGTCCCGGTCGCTGTGACGATCTTCCCCGGTGAGATCTATCGCGCTCCGCGCAGCTGGGGCGAGAAGGCCTTCACAAACCTGATCTACTGGAACGAGGTCGACAGAGGCGGTCACTTCGCCGCCTTTGAAGAGCCGCAGCTCTTCGTCGTCGAGCTCCGGTCCGCATTCCGATCCCTCCGCGACCCGTCCCCGACCCGCACGACCCCGCAAGGGACCGCTAGTCGATCGCCCGACCTCCAAAGGAGTTCGCCATGACCAACGAAGCAGGGAAGTACACGGCAGCCGCGTTGTTGGCTGCAGTCGTAATGCTGGCCATGGCGGCGTCCTCGCCGGTGACGGCTGCGGCCCATCGCAAAGACACTCCCAAGGGGAAGGCGACCACGATGAAGACTTCGACTGCTGAGCTCGATTCGCCGCAGCGCTCCGCCCCAGACGGTATCCGCCCGTTCCGCGTCCAGGTCCCGGACGCAGCGCTCGCCGACCTTCGGCGGCGTATTGCGGCAACCCAGTGGCCCGACAAAGAGACGGTGGCAGATCAGTCGCAGGGCGTGCCCCTCGCGGCGATGCAGGCCCTTGCGCGCTATTGGGCGACCGATTACGACTGGCGCAAGGTGGAGGCACAACTGAACGCCTTGCCGCAGTTCACGACGACCATCGATGGGCTGGATATCCATTTCATTCACGTTCGTTCGCAACACGCGAATGCGTTGCCGCTCATCGTCACGCACGGATGGCCCGGCTCGATCATCGAGCAGCTGAAGATCATCGATCCGCTCGTCAATCCCACGGCACATGGCGGGAGCGCATCGGACGCATTCGACGTGGTGATCCCGTCGATGCCGGGCTACGGGTTTTCAGGCAAGCCGACCACCACCGGCTGGGGCCCCGAACGCATGGGCCGAGCCTGGGCCGATCTGATGGGGCGCCTCGGCTACACGCGCTACGTGGCCCAGGGCGGCGACTGGGGTGCATTCGTCGTCGACCAGATGGGCCTGCAGGCGCCTGCGGGACTGCTCGCCATCCACACCAACATGCCCGCCACGGTTCCGGCGGACGTCGACAAGGCTCTCCTGGCCGGCGACCCGCCGCCCTCCGGTCTTTCCGCTGACGAGCGACGCGCCTACGAGCAGCTGATCAGAACGTTCAAGCAAGTCGACTACGCCCGGTAAATGGCGGCGCGCCCGCAAACCTTGTACGGCATTGCGGATTCACCCGTCGGCCTGGCCGCCTGGCTCCTCGACCACAATGATGCGGACGGCCAGCCGGCCGCGGCGATCGCCTCGGCCCTGAACCGGACCATGAGCGCCACGGGCGAACTGACACGTGACGAGATCCTCGACAACATCACGCTTTATTGGCTGACGAACACGGGGGGCTCCGCGTCTCGTCTCTATTGGGAATACAAGGGTGGCTTCTTCAACACCAAGGGAGTCTCGATTCCGGTCGCCGTGAGCGTCTTCCCTGGCGAGCAGTATGAAGCGCCACGGAGTTGGGCCGAGAGAGCGTATCCCAAGCTGATCTACTACAGCCGCGTTGACAAGGGCGGCCACTTCGCGGCCTGGGAGCAGCCGGGGCTGTTCGCGAACGAGCTCCGCGCCGCGTTCCGATCGCTCCGCGACCTCGCCTCGACCGATGCGACCACCGGCTATTGATCGTCGTTCGTAAGGAGTTCGGCACGACGGCCACACCGCCGGAAGGAGGTGAATCCTGCAAGAGCCGGAGACTCATGTGATCGCCCCCACGGCGTTCGTCGAGGGCGCTCGGATGCGCTTCGCGTATCGCCATCTCGGTTCCCAGAGCGCCGTTCCATTGATCCTCCTGCAGCACTTCGGAGGCAACATGGACAACTGGGATCCGGCCGTGGTCGATGGATTGGCCGCCGAGCGCCCCGTCATCCTGTTCGACAATCGTGGCATCGGTCGCTCGAGCGGGCTGACCCCCGACAGCATCGCCGAAATGGCGAGCGACCCCATCGCCTTCGTCGATGCCCTCGGCCTCACTCGAGTCGATGTCCTGGGGTTCTCCCTAGGCGGCATGATCGCACAGCAGATGTTGTTCGATCGCCCCGAACTGATCCGACGCGCCATCCTCGTCGGAACCGGAGGGCCCGGTGCGGCAGGAATGTTCAGCCCCGACGTGACGACGGCGGCCGCGAGGATGTCTTCGGACACCGACTCCCTCTTGTTCCTCTTCTTCCAGCCCACGACGGCGAGCCAGTCCGCGGGCGGCCGATACTTGCAGCGCATGCGGGCACGAACGGATCGCGAGCCCGCGACGACCCGGCAGACCATCGAAGCTCAACTGGCCGCCGTCCGCGCCTGGGGTGAGACGAATGGCGAGACGTTTGCCCGCTTGAAGCGGATCGAGCAACCCGTCCTCGTCGTCAACGGCACCCACGACATCATGATCCCGACCTTCAACGCATACGCCCTATCGCAGCAGCTCCCCAATGCCCACATGATCTTGTATCCGGACTCCGGACACGGCTCGTTGTTCCAGTACGCGGATTGGTTCGTGCACGACGCCTCGCGCTTTCTCAGACGCGACTGACCTCACTCCTCCGGTGCGAATCCACGCGCGCGCAGATGGTCGGCGACGGCGTCGCTCGCGTGACTCTCGGGGGGCTCGTTCCAGCGATTGAACGACGGGTCGCGCGTCGCGCCCGCGTCGAGCAGCTGGTCGATCACCGCGATGTAGTCCTCGTCGGCCGCGCGGCAGTGGACGGAGCCGTGCGCCGCCCACGCGATCGGCGAGCTGCCGTACGTGCGATCGCGCGGTTCGAGCGGCGCCCCGGCGGCGAGCAGCGCGTGCACGACGTCGACGCGGCCGTGCCACGCGGCCCAGTGCAGAGGCGTGCCTTCCTCCCGGGCCTCGCGGCCGACGTCGTAGCCCAGCGACACGAACACGGGGATCGCGACCGCATTTCCCATCCCCGCCGCGTGGACGAGCAGGTCCGGCTCTTCCCGGAGCAGGGTGTCGCGCAGCCCGGGATCGGCGTCGAGGGCGCGGCGCGCACCCGCCAGGTCTCCGGCGGCGCACGCGGCGATCACGGCGTCCACGGGACGCAGCACCTCCACGCCACCCCCGGCCTCGCGCAGCACCTCCGCCACCGCGACGTTGCCCGCGCGCATCGCGAGCTCGTAGGGCGTGCGGCCGTCGGCGCGGGCGCGCCGCGGATCCGCTCCGTGCGACAGGAACATCCGTGCCACTTCGGCGCTCCGTCCCTGCTCGGCGATCGCATGCAGCGGCGTCGACCGATGGTCGTAGCTCGGCACATTGGGATCGGCGCCGTGCTCGAGCAGCCACTCCATGCCGAGTGTCGCGGTCCGGGCCGCGGGCTGCCCCTCGCGGTAACCGCACAAGAAATAGAGCACCGTATTGTTCCACGGCTGCGCCGCGGCCGAAATCTCAGCACCATGGGTGAGGAGCAGATCGAGCACGTCGCGGTGGTTGTGCTCGGCGGCGTGGTAGACGGATTCCCCATCGTTCGGGTTTGCGCCGCGCTCGAGCAGAAGCTTCACCACCCCGGCATTGCCCCGTTCACTCGCCCGGTAGAGCGCGGTCAGCTTCGACGTGCCGTCGTGCGCCGGCGTGAACGCAAGCGGGTCGGCACCGAGCGCGAGGAGCCGCTCGGCGATCACGACCGATGCGGCGCGCCGCGCGTCGTCGATCGCAACGAGCGGGGACGCGGCGACGCATTCGATCGGCGTCCACCCGCCGCCCTGGAACGGTGCCCCGGCCAGGCCGGGATCCTTCGCGAGCCAGCGTTCGACCGCGTCGACGTCGCACGAGACACACGCGGCATGGAGGCTCGTCCGCGCCACTTCGGGGTGACTCTCGAGCACGCGGCGCATCGTGGCACCGTCGCCCTCATGAAGCGCGCCGACGAACCGCTGGATCTGGGCGATCAACGGCTCCTGCGACTGGACGAGCGCCTTGAGCGCCGCCCAGTTCTCGACGCCGGCCTCGCGCGCGAGCGCGTGCTGGACGTCGGCGAGGCGCACGTGCGACCGAACAGTGGCGTCGTCCATCGCAGCCATCCGCGGCAGCGACGCGCGCAGGCGCGCAAGGGAGGCCGCATCCCCGGCGCGGCACCCGCGGGTGAGCTTCTTGGCGAGACGACGCAGACGTTCGAACGATGGAGTCGGGGGAGCCTGCGGCTCCGCAGTGGGATCGGCTGTGGAATCTGGTGTGGGATCGGACATGCTACGACCCTCCTGAGTGCCCGCGTCCGCACGATGGGCAAAGGGTTCGTAGGGGTCGATCCATTACGGAGGCCAGGTGGGAGCGTCCCTTTCCACGGACTGGATGCGCCCTGCGCGCCACGTGACCGTACCGCAGTGGCGCTGCAATCGCAACCCGTTGCGGAGACCTCGAACCTTGCATACGGCCGGGCGTTGCCACAAGATCGGCCGCGAGAAACTCCACCGCCTCCTGGCCCATCCCCTGTGACTTCGCGAGGTGTGACTTGCGCCATTCCCTCTGCTCTCTCGCGGCCGTGACCACTCTCACTCTCGCATCGCGCGAGGCCGGGCCCGGTGCCATGGAAGTGCCTTTCGAGATCGCGAGCAACAAGCCGTATGTCCAGGTCTCGATCAATGGCTCACCGAAGCAGTGGTTCATTCTCGATACGGGTTGCGGCGGGACGTCGGTCATCGCCAAAGAGTGCGCGGACCGCATCGGCCTGCGAGGGGAGGCCGAGGAAAGGGTCCATCTCGGGGCGGGTGAAGGTGTCCAGGTGGGAGTGTCCACCGTCCCCTCCGTGACCCTCGACCTGGGTGAGGTGTCGACGAAGTTTGCGACTCTCCGGATCTTCCCGCTCGGGCACGTCGCGCCGTACGAAGGCCGTCCGGTCGATGGGCTCCTGGGCCAGGACTTCCTCGAGCGGCACGTCGTCGAGATCGACTACGCAAAGAACCGCGTGCGGATCCTCGATCCTGAAAGCTTCGTTCCCGCCCGTGGTGGCGTCTCGATCCCCATCACGACCGAAAGCGGCCTCGCAGTGGCGAAAGGCACCATCACCGTTCGGGGAAAAGATCCGATTCCCTGCCGCCTCGTCATCGACACCGGAGTGCGCGCGACCGTCATTTTCTATCGTCCGTTCGCCGCCGGGCACGGACTGCTCGACGTCCCCGGAAACCTCCTCGATGCAACCGTCGGCGGGGGTGCGGGAGGGGAGACCCGTGGCGACGTGGGCCGGCTCGAGAAGCTCCTCTTGGGGTCGTTTGCATTCGACGAACCGACGGCGATCTTCTCGCGGGACACCGTCGGCGTGCTGGCCGGCACGGAAGAGGACGGGATCATCGGCGGAGAGCTGCTGCGTCGCGCCCGCGTCACCTTCGACTATCCCCACCAGCGCATGATCCTCGAGCCCTACCCGGGATCGCTCCCGCCGTTCGATTACGACATGAGCGGCCTGTTCCTCGTGGCTCACGGCAATTCCTTTGAACGAATCACGGTCCAGTCCGTGACGCGTGGAACGCCGGCCGGGCTCGCGGGGCTCAAGCCCGGGGACGAGATCCTCGCCCTCGACGGCCGGCGATCGCCCAAACTCACGCTCGAGGACGCGCGCAGCTCGTTCCGCACACCGGGAGAGCACCGGCTCGAAGTGCGACGAGGCGGGAAGACGCTCCACATCACATTGATCGCACGTCGACTCGTATGAGCTCCTCCGGCCAGCGGATCGCCCGGGGCGCAGGGGCACCGGCCGTCCTGGGCACGCTGCTCGCTCTCGCCGGATCGTCGCACGCAGCGGGGGCCGCGCCGCCCGACACGCTCACCGTCGTTACGCTCAACCTTTGGCACGACCAGCGCGACTGGCCGAAGCGCCTGAACGTGATCGTGGCCGAGATGCGCCGCCTCAGGCCCGACGTCCTGTGCCTGCAGGAGGTGCTCCAGAACCCGAACCTCCGCAATCAGGCGGAAACCCTCGCGGACAGCCTGGGCTGTCACGTCCGGTTCGCGTCGGTCGACGGCCCGGAGAGGCCGAAACGCTACGGCAACGCGATCCTCACGCCCCATCGGATCCTCGCGAGCGGCACACGGAACCTCGAGCCGGCCGACGACTATCGCGCGGTCGCGCACGTGCGCTTCGCGTGGCGGGATCGTGCGGTCGATGCGTATTCCACGCATCTGCATCACACCGCGGAGGGCGGCGCGATCCGCACGACCCAGATCCGCCACCTGCTCGCGTACGTCGACTCGACGCGTGGCACCGGACCGGTCGTGCTGGGAGGCGACTTCAACTGCGAGCTGGGGTCGTCCGAGCTGAATCTCGTCACCGCGCGCTATGACGACGCGTTCCACGTCGTGCACCCGAAGGCGAGCCGCGCGGACGCCCGGACGTTCAACCCGCGCTTCGGCGTCGACCCGGGAGCGATCGATCACATTTTCGTCGAGCGGCGGACCGGTGGGTTCGTGCCGCTCGGCTCCGAAGTGATCTTTCGGACCGTGGGGCCCGACAGCGTGTGGGCATCGGACCATTTCGGAGTGGTCGCAAAACTCGGAACCGGGAGGGGGAGGCCGTGAACGAGACCCGCGCGATCGAAATCAGCGACGCGTCGCTTCAGCGCAAGGCCCGTGCGGCCGGCGTGCTCTATCTCCTCACGATCGTCACGGGCGTCTTCTCGCAGGTCTTCGTGAGCGACCGGCTCGTGGCCGCCGAGCCCGCGGTCACGGCACAGAACATCCTTGCGAACTCGGACCTCTTCCGGCTTGGCTACACCGTCTACCTGATCGAGATGGCCTGTAACATCGCGATGACGGCCGTCTTCTACGATCTGCTTCGCCCGGCGGGGAAGGGTCTTTCCTTCCTCGCCGCCATGCTCGGGCTCGCCGGTTGCATCATCAAGACGATGAGCCGGCTGTTCTATCTCGCGCCGCTCTCCGTCCTCGGAAACGAGCACTACCTCGCGGCCTTCAGCGGCCCGCAGCTCGAGTCCCTCGCGCAGCTGCTTCTCCGGTTGAACGCGCAGGGGGCGGGGATGGCCCTTGTGTTCTTCGGCTTCTATGCGCTCGTCAAGGGCTGGCTCATCCTCCGCTCGACGTTTCTTCCACGCTTCCTCGGCGTGCTGTCGCTCGCGGGCGGCGTGGGCTGGCTCGCATTCCTCTCGCCGCCCTTTGGAAGCCGCGTGTTTCCGTACGTCGCGCTCATCGGCCTTCTCGGGGCGCTCACGACCGTCGTGTGGCTCCTCGTGAAGGGTGTCGACACCCGGCGATGGAAGGAGCAGGCGCGCGCGGCGGCGTTCTGAGGAGCTTGAGCGCGAGGTTGTCCGGGACCCGACAACGCGTTAGTCTCCGTGCTTTCCCGGCACCGCGCGATTCTCCGCCCGAAGGGACGACGACCATGCGTCATCTGTACGTCGATCGCGTTCTCGTGCTCGAGCGCTTCGCGAGCATCGTCGTCGTGTCCTCGCTGGACGCCGAGGACGAGTTGTTCCGGTATCACTTTCCCGCGCGTCCCGTGGTTCCCGCGTCCCTGCTTGTCGAAGTCTTCGCCCAGGTCGCGACGGTTCTCCTCGAAGCGAGCATTGGCTACGCGCGGAAGGCCATTCCTGTGTTGGTCAACGGCGCCAAGTTTCGCCACGCCGTGATCCCGGGAACCGGGATGGAAGTCGTGATGAACGTGAGCCAGCACAGCGAGGATGGTGCGGTCCTCGGAGGACGAATCGAGCAGGCCGGGCGCGTCTGTTCGACGATCGAGCTCGGGATGGCGCTCGAGCCCCTCGAGCGGTTCTTCACGCCGGCGGACCGGGAGCTCTATCACGCGATGCATGCCGGCTGGCTGCGCGGGGCCCGGATCGAGGGCTTCGATCGCCATCCCCTCGAGGATCTGAACTTTGTCGGGCGCCAGAGCTAAGGCGATGCCGGACGCGCGGGCGATGTCGACGCCGGACCCGACACGGGTCGTGGTGACGGGAATCGGCGCGGTCACGCCGTTCGGCGTCGGCCGGGACGCGCTCCTCGAAGGGCTTCGCTCCGCCCGATCGACGGCGCGCACCCTGCCCGGCCGCGAGGGGGACGAGGCCGTGCGTCCGTTCGCCTGTCCGGTCGACGACGCGAAGTTCGATCCGACGCAATCCCTGGCCCAGCGCAAGTCGATCAAGCTCATGAGTCGCGCGACCACGTTCGCGGTCGCGGCCGCGGCGCTCGCGCTCGACGACGCGCGTCTGCGCGGCAGGCTCGACGATCCGGCGCGGGCCGGCGTCGTGCTCGGTACCGGGGGCGTCGGACTCCACGATGCCGATTACCTGGCGACCATGCTCGAGGTGAGCGGCGAGTTGATCGAAGGACGACCCCGCTCTCCAGAGCCGGGCGGAGGGGCGTCCACGAGTGCGGTCGCGGTCGCGCCCGGGATCGACCTCCTCGACCTCGCGGCCCGGCACATGAACCCTCTCACGCCGCTCAAGCTCCTTCCCAACATGGCGGCGGCCCACGTCGCGATCGAGCAGGGACTCCGGGGCGAGAACCTCACGGTGTGCACGGCGTGCACCTCCGGAACGCAGGCGGTGGGCGAAGCCGTACGTCTCCTCCGACTCGGGCGTGCGGACGTGATGCTCGCCGGCGGAACGGACGCGATGATCAATCCGATGGGCCTCATCGGATTCAGTCTCCTGGGCGTGCTGTCGCGCCGCTTCGACGATCCCGTGCGGGCCGCGCGTCCGTTCGATCTCGACCGGGATGGATTCGTGATGGGGGAGGGGGCCGCCATCCTCGTCCTCGAGACGGCCGCACATGCGGTGGGGCGCGGAGCCCGGATTCTCGCGGAGATCGCGGGCTACGCCTCGTGCTCGGACGCGTACCGCGTGACGGACGAGCGCGAGGACGGATCGGGCTGCGTGCAGGCGATTCGCGGCGCTCTCGCGGACGCCGCGGTTCGGCCGGCCGACGTGGACTATGTGAACGCGCACGGAACCGGGACCCTGATGAACGACCGCACGGAAGTGCGGGCTCTGCGCGAGGTCCTGGGCGCGCACCTCGATCGCGTTCCGGTGAGCTCGACCAAGTCCCAGATCGGGCATCTGATCGCGGCCGCCGGGGCGGTCGAGCTCGCCGCGTGCGTCCTCGCGCTCGAGCATCAGTTCCTTCCTCCGACGATCAACTACGAAACCCCCGACCCCGAATGCGCGATCGATGTCGTACCGAACGTCTCGCGTCCTGCCGCCATCCGGACCGTGCTCTCGAACTCGTTCGGCTTCGGCGGACAGAACGCCTGCCTCGTCGTGCGCGGGTGGGACGTGTGACGGCGGGGCCCGTCAAGCCGGGAGCCCCCGCGAAGGTCGCGCTCGTGACCGGAGCGAGCGGCGGCCTGGGCTCGGCCGTCGCGCGCGCGCTCGCCGATTCCGGATACGAGCTCGTCCTCGGCTGCCATCGACACGTTACGATCGCCGAGGCGCTCGCCTCCGAGCTCGAGAGCCGCGGCGTGCGAGCGAGCGTGGCCGCATTCGACGTGTCGGACACCGCGCGCACCGAACGCGCGGTCGAGGAGGCCGCTGCCCGGCACGGCGGGCTCACGGCCGTGGTGAACGCGGCGGCGCGAAGCACAGACGGGCTTCTCGCCGATCTCTCGCCCGAAGCCGTGGCCGAGATGCTTGCGGTCAACGTCGGCGGAACGATGAACGTCGTGCGCGCGGCGCTGCCTCATCTCCTCGCGTGTCGCGGCGGCCGCGTGCTCAATTTCAGCTCGATCGTCGCGCACCGCCCGACGTCCGGGATGTCGGGCTACGCGGCCACGAAAGGAGCCGTCGAATCGCTCACGCGCGCGCTCGCGGCCGAGCTCGGACCGCGTGGCATCACCGTGAACGCGCTCGCGCCGGGGCTCATCGATGCAGGCCTCGGCCGCCGGCTCGTCGAGGGCGGCGGCCCGTGGATCCGGACCACGGTTCCGCTTCGCCGCCCCGGAACCGCCGACGAAGTCGGCGCCGCGGCCGCGTTCCTGCTCTCCGAGGCCGCAAGCTATCTCAATGGAGTCGTCCTGCCCGTGGACGGCGGCCTCAACGCGGGCGCGCCCGCCCGCCCTGCGTCTCTCACCCGAACGGAGGTCACCACATCCCCATGACGCCCGCTTCGACTGCCAGCTCGATCGAATCGACCGTTCGCCTCGCACTCGCGGAGACGCTGCTCGTCAAACCCGAGACCCTCGAGCCCTCCACGCGGATCGTTCTCGATCTCGGGGCCGAAAGCATCGACCTCCTCGATCTCCGCTTCCGGCTCGAGAAAGCGCTCGGCATCAAGATTTCGAAGGACGAGCTGCTTGGCTCGCTCGGGGCTGGTCTCACACTGCTCGAGTTCCAGGAGCGCTTCACGGTCGACGCTCTGTGCCGGTTCCTCGCCTCGCGCATCGAATCGGCGCGTGCCTGATTCCGCGAAGCGGATCTCGGTCCTCCTCGGAGGAACCGGTGAGGTCGGTTCACAGGTCGCCGAGAGGCTCGCGGAACCGGGCGCGGTGCTCGTCCTGTCGTATCTCTCGCGCAGCGACCGCGCCCTTGTCGTCGCCGAACGGCTCCGCGCAAAAGGCGCCGAGGTCGTGCTGGTCGAGGGCAACATCGCGGCCCCCGATACGCTCGAGTTCCTGGTGGCGTCGGTCGAACAAGCGGGCGGGCTCTGCCATCGCCTCGTCCACAGCGTCGCGCTCACGAGCTTCAAGCCCCTCAGGGACGTGCGACCGAATCAGTGGGATCTCACGTTGGGAGTTTCGGCGAGGAGCCTGCTCGACGTCGTCCGCGCGTTGCGCGAGCCGCTCGTTAGGGCGCGCGGGAGCGTCGTTGCGATCTCGAGCCAGGGGAGCCGGCGCTTCCTCCCCGGCTACGGAGCGCTCGGGCCCGCGAAGGCAGCCCTCGAGGCGACGGTGCGTCAGCTCGCGGTCGAGCTCTCGCCCGAAGACGTCCGCGTGAACGGCGTGTGCGCGGGACTCCTCGAAGGGGAAACGCTCAGACACTTTCCCGCCGAAGTGTGCGCGGAAGTCGTCCGGCGGACGCCGCTCGGCCGCCTCGGTCGCACGGACGAAGTCGCCGAGGTGGTGTGTTTTCTGCTCGGGCCCGCATCGTCCTGGATCCTCGGCCAGATCGTCGAGGTGGACGGCGGGTTTTCGCTCGTCTGATCGTGGATCGCTCCCCGGCTTCGCCGGGACACGGAGGCCCCATGCGAAGAGGCGTCGCTCTTCTCACGTGCGTGGCGTTGATTCTCACGCTCCCGGGCTGCTCGAGCACGAAACAGGTCCCGCTCGAGACCGAAGCCTCTCGACCGAACACCGGAATGATGAAGGCTTCCGGACAGCGGGTCCACGGCTACACAACGACCGACGGTGTGTTTCACGCGTTCGAAGGCTACGCCACGCTCATCGGAGCCGACTCGATCGGCTTCACCGGCAAACAGAAGGATCCGAAAGCGCACTCGGGAACGTTCAGTGGCCGCGCGACGAAGGGCGTGCCTGCGATTCCCGACACGCTGGCGCGGGCCGATGTTCAGACTCTGTTCGTGGAGAAAAACGACGCGCTCAAGACGACGTTCCTCGTGATTGGCATCACGGTCGCGATCGCGGCCATCCTCACGGGCATCGCCATGGCGACCAAGGAGTCGTGCCCGTTCCTCTATTCGTTCGACGGCGAGCAGTTCGTGTTCGACGGCGAGCCGTACGGTGGCGCCACCATGCGCGGCCTCGAGCGTCAGGACAGCTCGGAGCTCGAGCACCTGGTCGCCGTCGACGGGAAGTACCGCATCCTTCTCACGAACGAAGTCGACGAGACGCAGCACACGAACGCGATCGAGCTCCTGGTCGTCGACCATGCGCCCGGCCTCCATGTGGTGCTCGACGCGGACGGAAGACCTCACGGCTTTCGCACGCTCACACCGCTCGCTGCCGCGTCGAGCTCGACGGGCCGCGACCTCCTGGGCTGGCTTTCCCAGGACGACCTGGTCCACTGGTATCCGTCGCTCGACCGGCTCGCGGCGAACCGCCCGCTCGAGGACACACGCGAGCACATCACGCTCGAGTTCGCCCGCACCACCGCGGGCGACTCCGCGTATCTCGTGACGCGCGTCGCGACCGGCCAGTGGGGCTCGCACCTGATTCGTACGATGCTCGGCATGCGCGGAAAGCGGGTCGGGGAGTTCTACGAGGCCGTGAACGGGAACCTGTACGTGCGCGCACGTCTCCTCGCCTGGAACGATCGCGAGGAGCTGTTCCACCTGTTTCCCGAGGTCGAGACGAAGGGGGAGTGGACGCGGCAGCAGGCCTTCATCCCGGGCGGCGGGCCGTTCGTGTTCGAGTCGCGTGCGGTGCCGCTCGACCTTTCCGGCGTGGACGGCGATCGAGTCCGCGTGCGCATCCATCCGCCGATCGGGTTCTGGAACCTCGACTCGTTCTTTCTCGCGGGCCACGAAGTCGAGCTCAGCGCGACGGTCCTCCGGCCGGCCGAAGCGCGCGATCAGGACGGACGCGATGTGCTCCCGCTCGTCCTCGCCTCCGACGACGCGTTTCTCGACTTTCCGACGAACGAGGATCGGGCCGAGCTCACGTTCGCCGCGCCGCCGCTTGCGCCCGGCACCGAGCGGACGATCTTCGCGCGCACCCGCGGCTGGTACGAGATCCACCTCCATGATCTCGGCGAGCCCGATACCGCCGGGCTCACGGCCCTCGAATCGGAGCCCGGCTACATCGTGCGCCGCGGGCTCGAGGAGTTCGCGACGTTTCGGCAGACGGGGATTCTTCTTGGAACGCGTCCGGTCGCCGAGGGAGCCCGGTAGGGGGCCCGGCCCGGGGCGGCCCGGGACTTGCGCAGAGGTGGAAACGGGCGGATAGTCCGGGCAGGCGAAACTCGCTCGCGCCCCGGGTGGGTCCCTCCGAACTCGCTTCGGCCTGAGGCCTCGCAGAGAACTTGCGCCCCACGCGTTCTCGGGCTGCCTTCACGAATCCCCGATTCGAATCCTCGATTCGTCTCCCTGATTCGCACCTTCCGGCAGGACGAGCCGCGTGCCATCCACCTCCACGATGGAGACCTCGAATGGCCGCCACCCTTCTCGATTCCCTGTCCGGGCTGATCACGCCCAACGTTCTCCAGAGTGCAGCACCCTCGTTCGGTGAGTCGACAGACGGATTGGCGCGCGGCGTCGAAGCCGCGTTTCCCTCGCTCCTCGCCGGTCTCATCGGCAAGAGCGGAAACCCGAACGCGATGGACCAGCTGTTCGGTCTCGTGACGAGCCCGATGAACGACGGCAGCGCGCTCGCCGACGTCGGTGGCCTCCTGTCCAAGGTCGCCGGCGGGGCTGCGACGTCCGCGACCGATCTCGGGAATCGCTTCGTGCACACGCTGTTCGGCGGGCAGCTCGGCGGCATCACCGACGGCGTTGCTCGCTTCGCCGGCATCAAGCCCTCATCGGCCTCCACGATTCTCGCGTTCGCCGGTCCGCTCGTGCTCGGCGTGCTCGGCAGGACGGTCCGCAGCCAGGGTCTCAATGCGTCCGGGCTCGCGGCTTTTCTCTCGAGCCAGCGTTCGAGCGTTCAGAACGCGGTGCCGGCCGGGCTTCGCGGCCTGTTCGGCCTCGGAGCCGTTCCGGCGATTGAGCGGGAGCGGCGCGGCCTGCCGCGGTGGGTCCTTCCAGCCGCGATCCTCCTTCTCGGGCTTCTCGGCTGGCTCCTGCTTCGGCCCAAAGCCCCGGCCATCCGGGAGGCGGCGGTGTCCACGACCGAGACGGTCACGGATGCCGCGCGGAGCGCCGGCGCGGCGCTCACGAACCTCACTCTGCCCGCGGGGCGCGTTCTCACCGTCGCCCCGAACGGCATCGAGGGGAAACTCATGGCGTTCGTCCAGGATCCGACGAAGCCGGTCGACCAGACGACGTGGTTCGACTTCGATCGTCTCCTGTTCGAGACCGGTTCGGCCACGCTCAAGCCCGAATCGCAGGCGCAGCTCGACAACGTCGCCGCGATCTTCGCCGCGTTTCCGAACATGAAGGCGAAGGTCGGCGGATACACCGATAACGTCGGCGATCCGGCGGCGAACCTCAAGCTGTCGCAGGACCGTGCCACCAACGTGCGCGCGGAGCTGATCCGGCTCGGCGTGGCAGCGGACCGGCTCGAGGCCGAGGGCTACGGCCAGCAGCACCCCGTGGCCGACAACTCGACCGAGGAAGGGCGTGCGCAAAACCGCCGCATCTCTCTCCGCGTGACCGCGAAGTGAGCTAGGACCTTCATCGCTTCGCGTCGTTTCCGGCGGCCTCCGTCCATGAAGTCGGGCGGGGGCCGCCACCGCATCAACGCACGTGGACTTCTGCGAGCATCGTCGGATGGAGCGTGCACGAATACGGCTCGGCCCCGGCACCCGCGAAGACGTTCCGCCAGGTCGAGTCCGGCGCGAGCGTGCCCGAGTTCCACCGGCCGCTCTGCGAGGTCGCGGTATGGGGGACGATGTCGCGGTTCCGCCACTCGACGGTGTCGCCGGCCGCAATCTCGAGCCGCGCCGGGTTGAACTGGAAGCGCTCGATCACGACGCGGTGGAGTCGCGCGCGGGGCGTGCGATCGGAACATCCCGCGGCGAGCATCGAAACGGCCGCCGCGAGCGTGAGGAACGCGGCCACGAGAAGGAGCCGGCCGACGCGTGGAGACACGCGCCGGCCGGCCGAGGGTCCTCGGAGCACGGGCTACTTTGCGAGGTCCGCCTGGATCTGCTTCGCGTGCTCGAGGTGCGCCACGAACGCAGGTCGCACGCCTTCGAGCAACGCCTTGAGCTCGGCGTTCGTTGCTCCCGGGACGAGCGTCTGGTCGAGCGCGTCGATCACTGTCTGGTGATAGGTCACCTCGTTGTCGATGTACGCCTTGTCGAAATCGGCGCCCGTCTTGGCACTCATCTCCTTCCGGGTCGCATCCGCCCCCGAGACCAGACCGCGGCTCGTGTCGTTCTCTTCGGGAGTCACGCCGAGCTTGGTCACGAGATCGGTCGCCTGCTTGTTGACGGCGGTGTGGTCGGTGATCATCTGATTGGCAAATGCCTTGACCGCGCTGTTCGAAGCCTTGGTCTTCGCGAGCTCCGCGTTCTGGATGTCGATCGTGTTCGCGGCCACCACGATCGCCGCGATGTTCGCGTCGGTCAGAGCGGGGGCCGGAGCCGGAGTCTCGGTAACCGGAGGCGGTGCCTCTTCGGTCTTCTTTGCACACGAGGGGAGGAGGACCGAGGCGAGGAGCAGGGAAAGAAGGGCGGCGGATGAGGTGGAACGCCGAACGACGCGCAGCATGAAGTACCTCCTTGTGCGGGAACCGGAGCGAGGGGGTCGCACGCCCGTGAAGCGCGACGTTGGACCACGACCTGGGGAGGACGGGACCCTCGACCGGAAACAAAGCGTGGGGTAGGTCCGGCTGCCCTTAGAGTACCGTGCGTTCCCGCGGCGTCAACGCCGTTGCCTCCGTTCGGGGCTCGACGCGGTGGTCGCCAGGGTGCTCTGGATGCGCTAGGGGCGGGAACGCTCAACCCTCTGGCGCTCAGCCTTTTGCGTCGGAAGGTCAAAGTCGCCCCTGAAGGGAAGAAGTCGCGCGGCGCGCGGGAATCGCTCGCGCGCCGCCCCTCTCCCTCCTATGGTTCGCGGCGTGCCGAAGAAGCAGACGTACTGGATCCTGCGCCGCGATCAGATCCTCTGTCTCACCTCGCCCCGCAGGCAGGACATCCTGGATCGCCTCTCGACCTCGGGCCCGGCGCCGGTGCGCGCGTTCGCGCGCGAGATCGGCCTTGCGCCTTCAGCCGCCTACCATCACGTGCGAAAGCTGGTCGAGGCCGGCCTCCTCCGCGAGGCCGGGACGCGCACAGTCGCGGGGCGGGCCGAGAGGCTCTACGCGGCCGCCGCTCCGCGCATGCGCCTTGCGCGGGCACTCGACGATCCGGCGAGCCGCAGCGATCTGGCGCGCGTCGTCGCGGCGATGTGCCGGCAGATGAGCCGCGACTTCGCGTCCGGAATCCGCCGTCCGGAGGCGAAGAGCCGGGGCCGCGGGCGAAACCTCGGCTTCTACCGGCTCGTCGCCGCACCCTCACCGTCCACGCTCGCCCGCCTCAACCGCTATCTCGATGCCATCGCCGAGCTCCTGTGGAAGCCCGGGCGTCCGGAAGCGCCGCTCCTCGCCTTCGGGTGGACGCTCGCGCCGGCCGGCAAGCGGGCCCTCAAGCGGACCCGCAAACCCGCGCGCCGCAAGAAACCGAAGCAACGCATTCTTGTCACACGCTGAACATCCGGTTCTCGCTTTCGGTTGCCTGATTCAAATGCCTCTCGATAATTGAACGACTGGAGCGCGTGGATCCCCCATGCCCCGCATTGGATCGGAGGACTCGCACATGAGAGGCACGCTTCTCCGCCACACGCCGGCGGCCCCGGCACTCGTCGCGCTCGCGGTGGTCGCCCTCACGGCCGTGACCTTCATGACCGTCGCGCTTCCGGCAGGCGCCGACGACGCCGCGTTCCTCGAAGCCTGGCGCTCGATCGAGGCGGGGGACCTCGCGCGCCACATCGAGGTCCTCGCCTCCGATGCCTACGAGGGACGGGAACCGGGAACCGAAGGTGAGGAGAAAACGCTTCGCTACCTCGAGGACGCGTTCCGCGCGGCCGGCGCCGGGCCGGGAAGCGGCGAGTCCTACCTCCAGCGCGTTCCGCTCACCGAGCTCCGCCGGAACGGACCCGCGGCATTCTCCTATCGCGATCGTCGCGGACGGACCGCGCTCGCGTTCGAGAAGGACTTCGTCACACTGGCCGGGCGTCCCGGGCACGGGACCGGGTTCGCCGACCTGCCGCTCGTGTTCGCGGGCTACGGGATCGTCGCGCCGGAATACGGCTGGAACGATTACGGAAGCCTCGATCTCGCCGGCTGCGCGGTGCTCCTCCTGCGCGGGGAGCCGGGGTCGCCGGACGACAGCGTACTCTTCCGCGGCCGCGCGCTCACGGTGCACGGGATGGCGCAATCCAAATACGAGGATGCGGCCCGGCGCGGAGCGCGGGCGGCCGTCGTCGTGCACACCGACTCGAGCGCGGGCTATCCCTGGTCGGTCATGAGCGGCGGGGCCCTGGGCACCGCACAGATGTTCCTCGCAGCCGGGGACCGGGACCCGAAGCTCGAGCTCGTGGTTCACATCACGGAGACGGCCGCGCGAAAGCTTTTCGAACGCACCGGCCTCGACTTCGATCGCGCGGTCGCCGAAGCGCGGCGTCCCGGGTTCCGCGCGCGCCGGACCGAACTCTCCGTGAGCGGAACGTACGCCTCCGTCCGTCGGGAGATCGTCTCCCACAACGTGATCGCGCGCATCGAAGGGAGCGGCGCTCCGGACGAGTGCGTGATCTACACCGGCCACTGGGATCACGTCGGGAAGAACGACGCGCTGCCCGGCGACAAGATCTTCAACGGCGCCGTCGACAACGCGACCGGCACGGCGGCCCTGCTCGAGCTCGCCCAGGCGTTCGCGTCGCTACCATCCCGGCCGCGGCGAACGGTCTTCCTGGTCGCGACGACCGCCGAGGAGAAGGGGCTCCTGGGCTCGGCCTATCTCGCGCAGAATCCGCCGGCTCCGCTCGAGCGGATCGTCGGTGTGCTCAACCTCGATGCGCTCTTCCCGTTCGGGCCGTTCAACGCGATGACCGTGACGGGGTTCGGGAGCTCGGAGCTCGAAGACGTCCTCGCGGTTGCCGCGCGCCGCATCGACCGCGTGCTGCAGGACGATTCCTCGCCCGAGGCCGGCGCCTACTACCGCTCCGACCACTATCCGTTCGCGAAGCGCGGCGTGCCCGCGCTGTTCGCCGTCGGCGGGCCTCGCAACGAGGAGCTCACGCCGGAGAGTCCGCTCTACGAGCGCTTCGCAGACTACATGGCGAACGGCTACCACAAGCCCGGCGACGAGTACGACGCCGCGACCTGGGACCTGGCCGGCGTCGAAGGGGACGTGCGCGCGTATTTCGAGACCGGCTTTCGCCTCGCGGACGACGACCGCTTTCCGAACTGGCGCTACGGGAACGAATTTCGCGCGCTCCGCGACCGCATGATGCGCCGCTGACCCCGGGGACCACGGGACGGGAGGGACAGGGCGCGCGGCCATCCGGGCTCGTGCTAAGGTAGCCGGCGTTCCCGGATCCTCGCCCGCATCCCGGCGGGCACGACCAAGGAGGTCCCGATGCTTTCGAGCCGGCTGCTCCGCGTTGCGCTTCCCGTTCTCGTGCTCCCTTTCGTTCGGACGACTCCGGCCGCCGCGATCGTCGGCGTCGGGATCGAGCCCAAGGCGATCTACACGTCCACGACCGCCGGCGATCTCAATGCGAACTACTCTTCATCGGCCGGCGGCGGCTACCAGTTCGGCGTCGATGCAAAGTGGGGGAAGGGCGTCTGGATCCGGCCGGGTCTCCACTGGCGTGAGCTGGGCTTCGATCTCCAACAGGTCGCCCCGGGCGGCTCCGACGGCGTGAGCTTCTCGGGCCTCTACGTCCCGGTCGTCGCAGGCGTCGGTCTCGACCTCAAGATCGTGTCGTTCGCGCTCGGCGCGGGCCCGACGTACCAGCACGTCGCGAGCGTCGGGGACAACGACTTCGCCATCGGGGACGACGACGTCGAGTCGAGCCAGTTCGGAGCCAAGGTCATGGCCCAGGCCTCGGCGTTCGGCATCACGCTCGAAGGCGCTTACGAGCAGGGATTCGACAGCGTGCTCAAGAACGACGCGGAGTACGGCGAGTCGAAGCTCGAGATCTGGTCGATCGGGCTCGGCATGAAGTTCTGAGAGGACGGCGGCTCCGGGCGGAGCCGCGGGGGATCAGTGGCCCTTCCCGTATCCGACGCCGAGCGAAACGAAAGGGAAGCTGTGAGCCCGGCCGTCGAGGTACTTTCCGCCCTCGATCGGATAGTGGTAGCGGGCGTGGATCGTGAGACGGCTGTCCCACTCGAGCGGGACGATGACGCCGACCTCGGGCGAAAAGCCAAACTGCCACTCCGTGAGATTCACGGTGTACGCGCCCACGTCGAGCAGCTGCCGGTTCGCGAACACACCCGCGCCCATTCCCACGAACGGCCGCGTGCCTTCCCACTCCCCGAGATACGCGTGCCCGGTCGCGAGGATCGGGAACACGTTGAGGTTCCGGTACTGATCGCCGGAGACGTCGAACCGTCCGAGTTCCGTGATCCCGTTCACATGCTCGTAGAGCGAGTGCACGCCGACGCTCCAGCCCACGCTCAGGTTCGACTTGAGGAAGTAGCGCCCCTCCATCGAGAACCCCACCCAGCTCTCGTTGTCGACCCAGTTCTTCGTGTCCCCGGACGGAAACGACATTTCGTAATAGCCCGTGAGGAGCCTCGAGGCCGAGGCATCCGGAACAGTCGTCGCGAGTGCTCCGAGCGTCGCGAGCGCCGCGATCGCGGCGCGTTTCACGAGTCCCGACCTCACAGGCCCGACCCGGCGCGCCGGCCGACGTGCTGGATGTAGGGCGACTGTGCGAACGCCTGGTCGATGAGGCCGTCGATTCGCGCTTCCGGTCCGGCCTGTGTTCCCTGATCGAGGAGCCCGTTCACGAACGCGACCCAGACGAGCGGAACGGTTCCGCTCGCGGGGTCCCGTCGCGGCACGTCGAACATTCCCCACGCGACCGTCCCGGCGTCATAGAAGTAGGCGCTGCTGTAGCCCGGGGGATAGACCGGAGACCAGCCGCCGTAGTAGCCGCCCCAGCCTCCCCAGTAGCTCGTGATCGTGAGCCGGGTCTCGGCGACGACCGCCTGCACGACGTAGTCCGCATCGGTCGGATCGCCGTCGGCGTCCTCGACGTAGCCGCGGGCGACGAGGTTCGTCCGGATGCGATCGAGGATTTGATCGTCGTACGTCCGGGTCGGCTCGTCGCCGCTCTCGACGATGTGCGAGATCGTATCCGGGAGGACGAACGTGAGGCCGGCGCCGAAGTCCTCGGACGGATCGAAGGTCGTCGCGACCAGATCGTAGTTCGTCGAGTTCGCGATGCGATTGGGCGTGCAGGCGACGAGCGGAAGAAGAAGGGCGAAGAGCAGGGGGACGGCCCGCGCAAGACCGAAGCGCCCTCGGCCCACCCTGGCTACCACCGCGCCGCGCGCCCGCGCACGTCCACGTGGACGAACGGCCCGTGAGCCCGCGTGGCCTTGTAGGCGGAGAGCCCTCCGACGAGATCCGGATGCTCCCGTTCGACGGACTCGACCAGGCTCGCGAGGTAGTGCGCATCCGCGAGGGTGACCCGTCCATCCCCGTCGAGATCGTCCATGCGGCCATCGCGATCGGCATCCACGAACACGTCGGCTGCATCGCCGTACATGTGACGGCTGTCGCCGGCGCGGCCTCCGCGGGCGCCCACTCCCTTTTCGTTGTACTGCGGCGTGCGGAATCCGGACATGACACTGAGCTCAGCGGGACGTCCCCGGCGCTCAAGCTCGTCGGCGACCAGCTCGAGCTTGTCGATCAACGCAAGCTCGAGGCACACGTACTTGGGCCAGACCGAGGCTTGGTCCTTGGTCAGGAAGTCCCGCAGGCGGAAGCGCTTCGAGACCCGCGTGTCCTGGTTGTCCGGAGTCACCTCGATGAAGCCGGCCGGAAGCGCGTAGCGCGACGAGCTTCCACCGCCGCGCTCCTGCGGCCAGCGCCCGATGCGGTAGGCCCCGAGGCGGGCGCCCTGCTTCTGCGCAAACGGGACGAGCGAGAGGAGCACGATCGGATCGCCGTCCGGCGCGCGCCACCCGGAGTCGTGGATGCCGGGCGGGAGCGCAGTCGAAGCCGCGAGATAAGCGAGCGGGAACACGCGGGAGAGTGCCGCTCCGGCGTCCATCACGATCGCGCGGAGGTGGCCGCTCCGGCCCAGTCGGGCCGCGAGCGAGTCGACAGCGCCCGCGCCGGCGCCGGCACGATCCGCGGTCGCCAGCGCCGGTCCCGCGCCGGGAGATCCGCCGGAAGAACCGGAGGCCGTCCCGGTCCCGAGCCCGATCCAGGCAAGGGCGACGAGGGTCACGAAGGCGCGCAGGCGACGGATGGGAGAGTGAAAGGGGATCACTTCTTCAAAGGGTAGCCGCGTTTGAGAAGCGGGTCCAGCTTCGCGTCGAGCTTGTAGAGGTCGCTGTAGAAGAAGACACGCCCGTCCTGGGTCGCCACCGAAGTCCCGTACAGGATGAACACCGGGCGCGGGACCCGGAGATTGACCTGGTCCGGCTTCGGCCCGCCCATGGCGGAAAGAATGCGCTCCTGGGTCCACGTGGAATCGTCGCTCAGAGCCCACCCGGCGAGCGCGGGCGGATCGGCGACCCTCACGCAGCCGTGGCTGTAGTCGCGTCTTTCCTCCTCGAACTTGCTTTTCGACGGCGTGTCGTGCAGGTACACGTTGAACGGATTCGGCAGCATGAACTTCACGCGCCCGAGCGAGTTGTGCTCGCCCGGCGTCTGCCGCACGCGCACGCCCTTGCCAATGGCGTTGATGTTCGACGCGGTCGCGGAGACGACGGTTTCGCCGCGCAGGAGCTCGTAGTGATGGCTCGCGAGGTACGAGGGGTTCGCGCGCGCCTTGGGGCGGATCTCCTTCACGTAGATCGAGGGCGGCACCTCCCAGTAGGGGCTGAACACCACGTAGTCGAGCATCTCGCTGAAGACGGGCGTACGCGTGTCGTAGGCGCGACCCACGACCACGCTCATCGCGAGCATTCCCGTTTCGTCGTCGTCGGGCCGGGCGAACGCGTAGAGGCGGAACGCCGGAATGTTGACGAGGATCGGGGGTGCGGCAAACGTGTGCGGAAGCCAGCGCCAGCGCTCGAGCGTGAGCTCGATCGAGTGCACGCGATCGGCGAACGGCCGGTTGAGACTCTTGGCCGTGCGCCCGCCTATGACTCCATCCGGCTTCATGCCCTGGCGCTCCTGAAAGCTTCGGACACCGGCTGCGAGCGTCGAGTCGTAGAGAGTGTCGGTGCCCGCCGGGAGAGCCACCGCTCCGGAGCTTCCGGCGGGGAGATCGCGCAGCGCGACGAGCAGGCGTCGGAGCCGCGCTGAGCCCGTATACGCTTGTCCGGGCTCGAGCTTCTTCGGAAGCCCCGGCAACGGAACGAGCGTCGTGTCCCGGCCGATCCTTCGGTAGCGTGCGAGCGCTGCGAGGAGGAGCCGGTAGTGCCGGTGCGGGGGCTGGATACGATCGAGGAGGGCGTCGACCGACGCCGCATCGGGCGCGCGCCGGAGCGTGTCGACGACGGCTGCCGCGTCGAAGTCGCCGCGCGGAATGAAGAGGTCCGCTCCCGCCACCGCGGGGTCGATGCGCCCGCGCGCAAGGGCCGTCACGAATCGGAGCGCGTTCGCCGTGAGGGCGGCGTCGAAGCGTGCGCGCGCGGAAATGCTCGGAGCCTTCTCCTCCGTCGCGCCCGCTCCGTAGGAGCGAAGCGAGGCGGTGAGCCTCTTCGCGTCGAAATCCTCGGGCCTGAGTCCGAGGGTGTCGCACGCGACAATCGCTTCGATGAGCGCGCCCGCGGGCGCGCCGGGATGCGCGCCGTCGTACCAGAGCGCACCTCCGCCCGTCTCCGCGTACAGGCGATCGGACGCCGCCTTCACGTCGGCGAGGTTGGGCCAGTTCATGGAGGGATGTCGCCCCGCGTCGAGAATCGAGCGGATTGGCCCGGCCAGCGGATCGCTCGGCGCGGCAGGAGGAGCACTCTGGGCGGTGGCGCGGGAGGCAACGCCGAGGGCGGACGCGACGAGGAGGAGCCATACGAGTGTCGGGGTGCGGGTCACCCGCGCAATCTATCCGATCTCTCGGCTCGATCGCTACGGGGTGCGCTCTTGCTCGATGAGGTCGATCAGGGTCGCGACGAGACCGCGGGCCTTCTGGGCCGCGGCGCCGGCGGCCTTCCAGCTCCGGGCTTCGTCGAGGATCCCCGTGCGACTGCGGCCGCGCCCGCGCGCCCGGGTCGCCGCCGTGTTCGACTCGCGGCAGTGCTCGTCGATCGTATCGAGCAGGCGCGCGAGCTCCCGCGCGGCACCGCCCGCGAGGAATTCGTGGCAGCGCTCCGCGGTGCGGGCGCCGGAGTCGGCGATCGGAGCGCGCGCGCCTTCGATGGTCGCGAGGTCGAATCCGCGCATGAGGCCGGCGAGCCGTTCGAGTGCGGCCTTCCCGCCCGAGCGGCCCTTGCGATCGAACACGCACACGACCCCGGTGATGCGCCCATCGCGCGTGAAGAGCGGCACGCCTCCGAGCCAGCGCAGGCGGGTGCGCTCCGGGCGAAGCGAAGGCGGGAGACCGGGGGCTTCTTCGACGTCGGGAATCGCAAGCGGATCGGTCTGGAGGAGCGCAAGCTCAGCGAATTCGAGCACGGCGTTGACGTCGGCCCGTTCGGCCGGCGATTCGGAGAGACCGTGCAACGCCTCGAGCGCGCTCCCGTCGGTGCCGAAGAGACGCGCGAACGCGATCGGCGCGCACACGACAGCTGCGGCCGCACGGGCGAGATCGCCCGCCGGCGTCTCGTCGACGAGAGGCTCTTCTTTGACCGCACGGACCATGGCCTGCCTTGCCCGGGGAAGCGGAGACTTTCGAACCGGGGAACGACGCGCCCTCCGGCTCTTCCGGTATCGGCCGCTCTGGACCGGATCCTGAGCCCCAAATCCGCGCCTTTCGGCATGCTCGGGGGCTGGACAATTTCATGAGTTGACCCCGGACGCGGGCCCGCCGATGCTTTCTTGGGAATCGCGACCGTGTCCCGCATGGGGCAGGCCCGGAATCGCGCGCCGAAATGATCGCTCTCGTTCGCCGGATGCTCGCAGGAGGACTCGCCGCCGTGCTGCTCGTCTCGGGCGTGGCGTGCATGACCGTCCTATGCGGCTCGGCGTGCGGCGGGGGGGAGCCGGTCACCGCGGCCCAGGCTCTGCCGCCGTGCCACGCCGGTGCGGTTCCCGAGGCACCCGGCCCGGCGGGGGTTCCTGCCCCGTGTCCGGAGGGCGGCCTCGTGTGCTGCTCGACCTGGATCGCCGAGCCCGCGGATGCGATCGCTCCGCCGTCGCTCGCGCGCACGGTGCTTCCGCTCGACGTTGCGATCGACCCGGCATGGGCCCTGCTTTCGCCGGCCCCGGTTCTCGTTTCAACGGCCTCGCGGTTCGACGAGATCAGGCCTCCCGCTCCCAACCTCTCCTCCTCGCTTTCCTCGCGCGCGCCACCGGCGTAGCGCCCCGCGGGCCGTTTCGGCCCTGATCGCGCTCATTCCCAATCGCTCATCGTGAGCCGCCCGTGGCCCGGTTCGATCCGGCGCTGCGGAAGGGAAGTTGCGCGACGGTCCCCGCGCTGGGACCGCGCGCGAGGAGGATTTCTCGAATGTCGTTTCGCATCCGGTCGCAGAGCGTGACCGCCATCGCATGCGCGCTCGGGCTCGCCGGCGGAATCGCCGGGCCAGACGGAGTCGCGCCCGCGACCGCCGCCGTGCTCGATCGCGCCTCGGCAGTCGCGCGCGCGCTCGATCGTTCGCCCGAGGCCCGCGTCGATCAGGATGCGGTCGCGAGTGCCTCGCGCCTCGAGAACGTCGCAGGCGTGTATCCGTTCAATCCGCGCCTCGACTTCGAAGCGGGCGGGGATTTCATCGGCCCGCTCGGCGCCGACCGTTCCTCGCTCCGCCTCGAGGTCTCGCAGGAGATCGACACGCGCGGCGAGCGGGGGGCCCGGCGCGCCGTCGCGAGCGCCGAATCCGAGCTCACGCGCGCTTCGGCGGACGGTCACGTGCACGCGCTCGGACGGCGGACCGAAGAGGCGGTGAGCCGCCTCCTGATCGCGCACCGTCGCGCGGTTCTCGCGGATTCGTTCGGCGCCGCGAGCGCGCGCATCGTCGCGACCGCCCGCCGCGCGGGACGGCAGGAGGCGATCTCGCCGTTCACGCTCCGCCAGATCGAGATCGACGACGCGCGCGTGCGCGATCGCGCAACCGCCGCACGCGCCGAGGTAAGCCAGGCCGAAGGCGATCTGCGCGCGTTGCTTCTGCTCGCACCCGACGAGTCGATCGAGCTTGCGGACGATCTCGACGGACGCTCGTGGGAGTGCCGGGCGGAGAGCCTCTCGACTGTGGCGCTTGCCGGAAGGCACGACGTGCTCGAAGCCGGCGCGCTCGAGAAGATGCGCCTGGCCGAAGCCGGGCTCACGACACGGGAAGGGCGGCCGGGAGCGGAAGTGAGCCTCTTCGTCGAGCGCGAGCGCGATCGCGTTCCCGGCGACGACTTCATCGGCGTGCCGCCCGGGGCGAGCACGTTCGACGGTTTCGAGGACGATACGTGGATCTTCGGTGCGGGGCTCTCCGTGCCCCTGCCGCTCTTCCAGAAGAACAAGTGGCAGTCGGGACGGAGCGACATCGAAGCGGCACGCGCGGGGGCCGCGAGGCGCCGCCTCGAAGCGCGCATCCCGTCGGAAGTGCGCGCCGCCTGCGACCGGTTGGCACTCGCCCAGGAGCGCGAGCGGATCCTCGGCGAGTCGCTCTCGCACGCGGACGGAGATCGCGAGCTCCTCGAAGCCGCGTATCGCGAGGGACGCATCGATCTCGATGTGTACGTCGCCCGGAGGAACCGAATTCTCGAATCGGCCGATGCGCGCCTCGACGCACTCGCGGCGACGGAAGCTGCGCGCATCGAGCTCGCCCTCGTCACGGGTGTGACGTACGAAGAGCTCGGCCGCGCGCTCGATCGGAAGGGAGGCGGACGATGATGCGGCACGCTCTAGTTGCTCTCGTGTGTGCGCTCGTTCTCGTGGCGCGGTCGGTCGGAGCCCACGAGGGCCATGGCACTTCGGGAACTCCGGATGCGCGCGCCCCCGAGATCACGTCCCCGGGCGGGGGGATGCGTGTCGCCGAGAGCGAGACCCACGAGCTTGTGCTCAAGCACGAAACGCTCGAGCCCGGTCACTCGGCCCACCTCCACTTCTACCTGAGCGACTGGGCGAGCAACCGGCCGATCGAAGGCGCCACGCTCGAAGCGCACCCCGGACCCGACTCGACGCTCACGGCGAAGGCCGTCGGTCCGGGCGTGTTCGAGCTCGACTGCGTGTTTCGCGAGCGCGGTTACGCGAAGCTCGACGTGGTCGTGCGAAGAGGCGCGTCGGTCGACCTCCTGTCGTTCGACAGCCTCGCCGTCGGAGTCGAGGAAGAGCACGGCGATCACGACCACGACGCCGTGACCGCTTCCGCGCGCGGAGACGGAGACTCGCACGGCGGTCGCGCGGGCGGCCTTCCCGGTTGGCTCCTTCCCGTCGCGGTGGGCGTTCTCGTCGCAATCGCCCTCGGCTTCCTCGTCGTCTCCCGCTCGACCCGGCGGTCGCGAGGCCGCGGGACGGCCCTCGTCGTTCCCTTTGCGGCCCTTGCCGTTCTCGGTTTCGCCTCCGAAACCGCTCGAGCCCAGAGCCCGAGTGGCGCCGCACGCTACATGGCGAAAGAGGCGCAATTCCTCCTTGGGCTCGTGACCGAGCCCGCGCGCACGGAGAACGTGCCCGAGAGCCGCACCGCGTTCGGCACCGTGGTCGCCGATCCGGCGAGCGTCGCGGACATCGTCGCCCCGCAGGCCGGAAAGCTCGTGGGCTCGCGCGCCTGGCGGGTGGGCGACCGCATCGCGCGCGGACAGGAGTTCGGCGAGCTCCTGGTCGTGGACGCGCTCCCCGTGCGCGCTCCGATCGGCGGATCGATTGCCTCGGTCCATGCCGTCCCCGGGCAGACGGTCGCGGCGGGTCAGGTGCTCGCGCGCGTCGTTCGGCTCGATCGCGTGCGGGTCGAGATTCCGCTCTACGGCGATGCGCTCGAGTTCGGACTCCGGGCCGTGCGCGCCGACCTGCGCGTGAGCGCGCTCCCCGATCGCGTCTTTGCCGCACGCATCGAAGGGCTCGCTCCCGAGGCATCGGCGGGCGGCGGGCCCGCGGTTCCGCTGATCCTCTCGGTCTCGAGCACGGGCGGGTTCCTGCGCCCGGGCATGGTGGTCGAGGCGGCGCTCCACGGACGGATCGCCTCACGGCGCGTGACCGTGCCCGCGAGCGCGATGGTCCGCACCGAGCAGGGCCCGGTCGTGTTCGTAAAAACGGGGGCCGAGACGTTCGAGCTCCGCCCGGTCACGCCGGGCGCGCGGTCGGGCTCGCGCGTTGCGATCGAGAAGGGTGTCGAGGAAGGCGAGCGCGTGGTCGTGACCGAGGCGTTTCCGCTCCTCTCCGCGGCGGCCCCCCGATGATCAACGCGCTTCTCCAGCGATCGCTCACGCAGCGCGGCCTCGTGCTCGCACTCGCGGCCGCCCTTCTCGTCGCGGGCGGGTGGGTCGCGATTCGGATGCCGGTCGACGTGTTCCCGGACTTGAACCGTCCGACGGTGACGGTTCAGACCGAGGCCGGTTCGCTCGCGCCCGAGGAAGTCGAGCTTCTCGTCACCCGCCCGATCGAAGCGGCGATGAACGGGGCGCCCGGCGTCGAACGCGTGCGCTCCGCGTCGGCCGCGGGGCTCTCGATCGTGACCGTCGAGTTCGGATGGAACACGCACCTGCTCACAGATCGCCAGCTCGTGACCGAGCGCCTGGGATCCGTGCGCGAGACGCTTCCGCCGGGACTCGAGCCCACGCTCGGTCCGGTGACTTCGATCATGGGAGAGATCCTGCTCGTGGGTCTCGAAAGCCCGTCCGGGAAAGTCACCCCCGTCGAGCTTCGCCGCTTCGCCGAGGCGACGCTCGCGCCGCGGCTCGAGGCGATTCCCGGCGTGGCCCAGGTCCTCGCCCTCGGCGGGGGACTTAGGGAGATCCGGATCGAGCCCGATCCCGGCCGGCTCGCGGCCGCGGGCGTCACACTCGAGGACGTCGAGCACGCGGCCCGCGAAGCGACGAGCACGACAAGCGGCGGGTTCCTCGAGGCCGGCTCGCAGGAGTTCGTGGTCCGGAACCTCGCGCGCACGACGAACCCGGACCTGCTCGCGCTCGTGCCGGTGGGAACGCGCGCGGGGGTCAAGGTGCCGCTCGGCGCGGTCGCGGACGTGCGGGATGCGATCGCCGTCCGCCGGGGCGACGCGGGGGTCAACGGAAAGCCCGCAGTCGTGATCACGATCAAAAAGCAGCCCGCGCGCGACACCGTGCGGCTCACGCGCGCGATCCGCTCGGCGCTCGACGATCTCGGACCGAGCCTGCCCGGCGACGCGCGCATCACGGTCCTCTTCGAGCAGGCGCGGTTCATCGAGGCGTCCGTCCGGAACGTCGAGGAGGCGCTCCGCGACGGAGCCCTTCTCGTGTGCGTGATCCTCGTTTTGTTCCTGCTCAACGCGCGCACGACGGCGATCACGCTGACCGCGATTCCGCTTTCGTTCGCCGTCGCCGTGCTCGTCTTGAAGGCGTTCGGGCAGAGTCTCAACACGATGACGCTCGGCGGGCTCGCGATCGCGACCGGCGAGGTCGTGGACGACGCGATCGTCGGCGTCGAGAACGTCTTCCGCCGACTGCGCGAGAATCGCGTGGCGGCGTCACCGCGTCCCGCGTTCGAAGTCGTCTACGACGCCTCGCGCGAGGTCCGGAACTCGATCGTGTACGCGACCCTCCTCGTCATCCTCGTGTTCCTGCCCTTGTTCGCGCTCTCCGGGGTCGAAGGGCGGCTCTTCGCACCGCTCGGCCAGGCGTACGTGCTCGCAATCGCGGCGTCGTTTTTCGTCTCGCTCACGGTCACGCCGGCGCTGTGCCTCGTGCTTCTGCCGAAGGCGCGGGCGATCCGGCGCGAACGGGAGAGCCCGCTCGTCAGGGCGCTCAAGGCGATCGACCGGCGGCTCCTCGAGCGGACGCTTGCGCGTCCCGCCGTGCCGCTCGTCGTCGCCGCGTGTCTCGCGCTGGCCGCACTGGCGACCGTACCGTTCCTCGGGCGCGAGTTCCTGCCGCCGTTCAACGAGGGCACGGCCACGATCAGCGTGCTCGCCCGTCCTGGCATCGCGCTCGAGGAGTCGTCACACCTCGGCATTCTCACCGAGCAGCTCATTCGGACCGTCCCCGAAGTCGTAGGAACGGGACGGCGCACCGGGCGCGCGGAGCGCGACGAGCACGCCGAGGGCGTTCATTACACGGAGATCGACGTCGACTTCAGGCCCTCCGATCGGCCACGCGAGGAGGTCCTCGCCGATCTTCGCCGCCGGGCCTCCACCGTCCCCGGCGTCCACGTGAGCGTCGGGCAGCCGATCTCGCACCGCCTCGACCACGTGATGTCGGGCGTCCGGGCGCAGATCGCGGTCAAGGTCGTGGGCCCCGATCTCGCGGTGCTCGAGGAGCGGGCTCAGGCCGTGCGCGAGGCGATGGCCGGGGTGCCGGGCGTGGTCGATCTTTCGGTCGAAGCGCAGACGCGTGTACCGCAGGTCCAGATCCTCGCGGACCGGGATCGTCTGTTCGCGCACGGTCTCTCCCCGGGGGCCCTCAACACGCAGCTCGAAATGGCGCTCGCGGGGACGAAAGTGGGGGAGATCCCGGACGGGCAGCTTCGCTACGGGCTCGTGGTCCGGCTTCCGGAAGAGGCGCGCACGGACGTCGCACGCCTTTCGACGCTTCTGATCGACACGCCGTCGGGTGGACGCGTGCCGCTCGGGGCGCTCGCGGACGTGCGCGCGACGTACGGCCCGAACCAGATCCTGCGCGAGAACGGACAGAGGAGGCTTGCGGTTTCGTGCAACGTGCAGGGCCGCGATCTCGGAAGCGTCGTGCGCGACGTGCGCGCCGCAGTCGCCCGCGACGTCACACTCCCGCCGGGCTACCGGCTCGAGCTCGGCGGCCAGTTCGAGAGCCAGGAATCCGCGACCCGCTCCCTCACGCTCCTCTTCGGGCTCGCGCTCGTCCTCATCTACGTCGTGCTGCTCGCGCACTTCCGCTCACACCGGATCGTGCTCCAGGTGCTGCTCAATCTTCCGATCGCGATGATCGGGGCGGTGGGCGCGGTCGTCCTGACGGGAGGCACGTTCTCGGTCGCGTCGTTGGTCGGATTCATCGCGGTCGCGGGGATCGCCTCACGCAACACGATCCTCATGGTCTCGCACTACCTCCATCTCATGGCCGAGGAGGGGGAGGGCTTCACGAAGTCGATGATCGTGCGCGGCTCGCTCGAGCGGCTCGTCCCCGTGCTCATGACGGCCCTCACGGCGGGCCTCGCCCTCCTGCCGCTCGTGTTCGCGGCCGGCGCTCCGGGAAAGGAGATCCTGCATCCGGTCGCGACCGTGATCGTGGGCGGTCTCGTCTCTTCGACCCTGCTCGACATCGTCGTCACTCCGGCGGCGTTCTGGCTCTTCGGCCGTCCGGCCGTCTCGGCGGCCGGCGTGCGCAGCGCCGTTTCCGTCTCTTCCCGGGACCCCGAGGCCCCGGCGCCGGCGGGCGCGTGAGACCCGCTCTGGAGGACATCATGCATTGCATTCGTGGGCTCGTGATCGTGCTTGCGCTCGGATTCGGCGTCGGGTTGTCCGGCGCGCCCGTGCCGGGCCCTGCGCACGCGACCGACACCGGACCGGGGAAGGGCAAGTCGGTGACTCTCAAAGGCGAGATCGTGGACCCGCAGTGCTGGATCACGCACGACGGGCGCGGCACGGCCCACACGGGCTGCGCGCTCTCGTGCGCCAAGGCGGGGCAGACGCTCGCGTTCCTCGACGACAAGTCGGGGACGCTCTACATGCTGCTCGCCGACAATCACAGCAAGAACCCGAACGAGCCCTGGTACTCGTACGTCGGGAAGCCCGTGATCGCGAAGGGAGACGTCTTCGCGCGCGGGAAGATGAACGCGATCGTGCTCCGGAACGTGGTCGTGGATCGGAGTACCAAGCCGCGGCCGTGAACCTGCCGCACGGCAGGTGAGAGGCCACTTGCTACACGGCAAGTGAGCCGCAACCTCTCAGCGAAGCAGCGTTGCCCCGCCGACTCCGACGCCCCCGCGATCGAGCAGGGCCTCGAGCTCGTCGGCCGCCGTGCGGGCACCGTCCTCCGCGCGCACGCGAGCGCTGACCGACGCCGCACGCCGGGCGACCTCCGAGTCCTCGAGGAGGCGGCCGAGCTCCCGGACCACGCGCTCCGTGCGATAGAACCCGCGGGCGATCGCGCGACCGACTCCGAGCCGCTCGATGCGCGCGGCATGATCCTGCTGGTCGTGGCTGTACGGCATGACGAGCATCGGGCGTCCCGATGCGAGCGCCTGGGCGGTCGTGCCGACCCCGCCCTGATGGACGATCGTGGCCGCCCGCGGCATGAGCTCCGAGTGCGGCGCGTAAGGCACGGCGAGCATCCCCTCGGGAAGCCGTTCGGGGAGATCCGGCTTCTCCCGCCCGACGAGCAGCACCGCGCGCCGCGCCAGCCGTTCCGCCGCTTCGACGCTCACCCGAAAGAAACTTCCCGCATCCATCACCGCAGACGATCCGAGCGTGAACACGATCGGCGCCGGACCCGCCTCGAGAAAGCGCAGGAGCTCGGGCGGCATGCCCCGCCCGTCCTCGTCGCGGTCATAGACCGGAAATCCGGTCACGACCGTCTGCTCCGGCCAGTCGGGCTGCGGTCGGGCGAGCACGGAGGAGAAGAGCGCGAGGTGGAGCGCGGGCGACACGGCGCCTTCGAACATCGGGTGCTCCGTCGCAGGCGAAAGACCGACGGACCGGCGGAGATCGTCCACGGGCTTCATCCACGGACGCGTCATCGCGCGCCCGAGCCCGAACACGACCCGATGAAACGCGGGGCCGAGCGGACGGAGTCGTGCGAACCACGGAGCCTGCGGGAGCACCGGCGGATCGTAGGCGGAGAAGAAGATCATCGGCTGGAGGACCGCGGAGGCCCAGCGCAGCTCCTGCGCCTTCCGCTCCGCGAGCACGTGCGCGGCGTACGTGATGGGATGGGTCACGAGGAGATCCGCACCCGCGCACGCGACCTCGAGCGCGTCGTACGAGGCGCGCACGAACGGGAGGACGAGCGTGCGCACGACCGCCTCGGACCCGGTCCGCTGGTCCATGAGCCGCCGCATGAGCGTGGCCTGGTCGCCAAAGTCCGCGAGATCGGGCGGCACGGGGTGGAACGAAAGCCCCTCGCGCTCGATCCGCCGGCGGTAACCCTCATGGGTCGCGAGCGTGACGCGATGACCACGCGCGGCGAGCGCGAGGCCGATCGCGAGATAAGGGTGGAGATCGCCGAGCGAACCGAACGTGGTGAGCACGATGCGCGCCGGACGCGCTCCCGGGCTCACGACGCGGCACTCACGGCGTACCGCTCACAGCGCGGCCCTCACGATTCGGGCAGCGTCGCCACCCGCTGTTCGAACCATCGGAGAGCGGAGCGCACGGTGCGCCCGGCGATCGCTTCGCGCGCGAGCCCGTGGAGGACGGCGGCGACTCCCGGGCGGAGCGCCCCGTCGCTCTCGGGGACCACGAGGCGTTCGGGTATGCGGAGATAGAACGGTGCGACGTCGACGTATTCGTGCGCGCGCGCGAGCGCGAAGAGATCGCACGACTTCTCGCCGCCCGGAACGAGATCGCGCGCCTGGAGAAGGTGCGTGAGCTCGTGCGCGATCGCAAACCGCCGGATTCGCCGCGGGCGGATCCAGATCATGGGCGGACCCGACGCGGCCGCAAGCCCCAGGACCGACCGGCGCTTCGTGAGTCCGACCTTCACGGTCACGTCGTCGAGCTCGGGGAAGTGCGCGCGCACGGCGTCGAGCTCGCGCAGCGCTCGTGCCCGATGCGGCGAGACCAGCCAGGGACGGGTGAGCTCCCAGCGCGCCGGCGCGAGGAACGCGAGCGGTGCGAGAGGTGCGGGGGGTGCGACCGGCGCAGTCGGGAATGGAACGACGAACAAATCGAGCTGGGGCCAGACTTGAGCCGCACGTGTGCGCACCCGCGCGGTCCGGGCGGCCCGCGCCGGAGAGCGCCTCAGCCTCAAGCGGCCACCTTCCGGTCGTACGGATCGAGAGCGTCGCGCAGGCCATCGCCCAGGAAGTTGAACGCGAACAGCGTGAGCGCAAGCGCAAGCCCGGGGAAGAGGACGAGCCACGGGAAGAACGTGAGCATCCCGGCTCCCTCCGACACGAGCACGCCCCACGAAGCGTCGGGCGGCTGGACGCCGAGCCCGAGGAACGAGAGGAACGCCTCCTGCAGGATGATCGCGGGGATCGTGAGCGTCGCGTAGACGATCACCGGCCCGAGCGTGTTCGGCACGACGTGCCCGAAGATGACCCGCGCGTCGTTCGCCCCGAGCGCGCGCGCGGCTTCGACGAAGTTCTGATTCTTGATCGAGAGCACCTGCCCGCGCACGATGCGCGCCATCGTGAGCCACTGCACGGCACCCAGGGCCACGAACAGCATGAGGAGACTCTTCGAGAAGAAGACGAGCAGCAGGATGACGAGAAAGATGTACGGCAGCGAGTACAGGATGTCGACCACGCGCATCAGGAACTCGTCGAGCTTTCCGCCCGCGTACCCCGAAACCGCGCCGTAGGTGACGCCGATCACGAGGCTCACGAGCGTGCCCACGAGCCCGACCAGGATCGAGATGCGCCCGCCGTAGATGACGCGCGCGACCATGTCCCGCCCGAGGAGGTCGGTCCCGAGCCAGTGCGCCCACGACGGAGCGGTCGCGCCGAGCGCGAAGTCCGTCCGGTTCGGATCCGGAATCCCGGGCAGCCACGGTGCGAGGAGGCACAGGAGCGAGAGTGCACCCAGTCCGATCCCGGACAGCACCGCCATGCGGTTTCGCTTGAGCCTGCGCCAGGCGTCCTGCCAGAGGCTTCCGCCGGCCGGGCTCATGCGTACTCCACGCGCGGATCGAGGTACTTGTAAGCCACGTCCACCACCAGGTTGAGCACCATGAGGAACCCGGCATAGAAGACGACGATCCCGAGCACGAGCGTGTAATCGCGATTGAACGCAGCACTCACGAGCTGCCGGCCGAGTCCCGGCACCGCGTAGATCTGCTCGATGACGATCGAGCCCATGACGATGCGCGCGACCGCAGGCCCGAGGTACGACACGACGGGGAGCACGCCGAGCTTGAGCGCGTGGCCGAAGATGACCCGAGATTCGGGGAGGCCCTTCGCCCGCGCGGTGCGGATGTAGTCCTGGCGCAGGGTCTCGAGCATGCCGCCGCGCGTGAGCCGCGCGATGTAGGCGAGATAGATCGCCGACAACGTCGCGACCGGCAGAACCCGGCTCGAGGCGCCCATCCAGAGCGCGGGCGGAAGCCAGTAGAGCGAGAGCGAGAAGATGAGGATCAGGACCGGGCCGAGCACGAAGTTCGGCACGGACACGCCGAGCAGCGTGAACGACATCGTGAGGTAATCGGTTGAGGTGTTCTGCCGCGCGGCCGAGATCACGCCGAGCGGGATCCCGATCGCGAGCGAGACGAGGAGCGCCCACAGGCCGAGCTCGAGCGAGACCGGGAAGCTGTCGCGGATGATCTCGGCCACGCTCTGGGTCGGATACTTGTACGAGGGACCGAAGTCGAGCCGCACGGCGTTCTTGAGAAACGTCACGTACTGCTCGCCGACCGGCTTGTCGAGCCCGAACTTCGACATGAGCTGCGCGCGCGCCGCTTCGGGGATCTCGCGCTCGGACTGGAACGGCCCGCCCGGTGCCCCGCGCATCATGAAGAAGGTGAGAGTCGCGATCGCCCACAGCGTGGGGATCATGAGGAGGAGCCGGCGGAGGATGAACGTGGTCAGGGCCGGCGCTCCGCGAGAGTGCCGCCTTGGGCTTCGTGGTCGATCCAGACGTGCGTGAGCGGGTGGACGTCGAGCGTCGTCGCGTAGAGACCGCGCACGTAGGGCTTCACGAGCCCCGACGCGGAGTAGTGATAAATCGGGATCACCGGGCCCTCGTCGAGGAGGATCGACTCGGCCTCGGCGAGGTGCGCCAGGCGGACCTGGGGATCGGTCTCCCGGGTCGCGCTCCCGAGCAGCGCGTCGTACCGCCGGCTCGACCAGCCCGTGCGGTTGTTGCCGTCCCCCGTGACCCACATCGAAAGGAACGTGTTCGGATCCAGGTAGTCGCCGATCCACGAGCGCCGGGCGACATCGTACTTCTTCGACGTGGTCGCGTTGAGGTAGCTCGCCCACTCCTGGTTCGAAAGCTCGACGGGAATGTTGAGCTCGCGCTTCCAGATCGACTGGATCGCCTCGGCAATGAGCCGGTGGTCGTCGTTCGTGTTGAACAGGATCTCGACCTTCGGGAAGCCCTTGCCCCCCGGATAGCCCGCCTTGGCGAGACATTCGCGCGCGCGCTCCGGATCGAACTTGATGCCGGGCGGCTGGGGGTAGCCGGGGTAGCCCATCGGGGTCATGTTGCCCCACGGCGGGTTCGTGCGCTTGAGCACGTGGTTCGCGATCGCCTCGCGGTCGGTCGCGAAGTTGAGCGCGCGCCGCACCCACACGTTGTCGAACGGCTTCCGCTCGATGACCATCGAGTAGAAGTAGATCGCGTGATACGGCCCGCCCTGGAAGTCCTTGTACTTCTGGACGAGCGGGATGACCTGCTTCGGGACGTAGCCGCTCGGATTCCAGTCGATGGTTCCCGCCTTGTACAGGTTGAGCGCCGTCCGGTTGTCCTCCACACCGAGCGCCACGATCCGCTCGAGCCTGACGCTCCTCCGGTCCCAGTAGAGCTCGTTCGGGACGAGCACGAAGCGGTCGTTCTTCCGCCACTCGGCGATCTTGAAGGGGCCGTTGCCGACGAGGCGCGACGCGTGCTCCCACCGGTCGCCGAGCTTCTCGATCACGTGACGCGGCACGGGCAGGCAGGTGTAGTAGGTCGAGAGGAAGAGGAAGTACGCGGTCGGCTGGCCGAGCGTCACGACGAACGTCGAATCGTCGGCGGCCGCGAGACCGACCTTCGTCGAATCCGTGATCTGTCCCTTGTTGTAGGCCTCGCCGTTCTGAACGGGGAACAGGAACGAGGCGTAGCGGCTTCCGGTCGCCGGCGAGAGAACGCGCCGCCACGAATACACGAAGTCGTGCGCGGTGATCGGCGCTCCGTCCGACCACACGAGACCCGGCCTCAGGTGGAACGTGTAGACGAGGCCATCGGGCGAGATCTCCCACCGATACGCCTGTCCGGGGCGAGGCTCGAGCGTCACCGGGTCGGAGTTCGTGAGCCCTTCGAACACCATGCGGGCAATGCGGCCGTCGGGCTGGCCGGACATGACGCCGGGATCGAGATGCTCGGGCTCGGCGCCGTTGTTGAACGTGAGCACCTGTCCCCGGGGCGGGGACGTGTCACCGAACCATTCCGCGTCCGCCGAAGCGCCCGGAGGCGTGCGCGCGCGCAGGAAGAAGAACCCGAGCGCCACCGCGACGAGGAGCGCGAGCGCCGGCGGCCACCACGGCCGGCGGTGCGGCCGATTTTTCTGGGGAACGCTCACGCGCGGCAGTATAGCATCCGTCCGTCATGTCGAGCTCGATTGGCAAGCTGTTCACGGTCACGACCTGGGGCGAGTCGCACGGCCCGGCGGTCGGCGTCGTCATCGACGGCATCCCGCCCGGGATGGCGCTCGACGTCGCCGACATTCAGAAGGAGCTCGACCGCCGGAGACCCGGCCAGTCGTCGATCACGACCCAGCGGAAGGAGTCGGACCAGGCCGTGATCCTCTCGGGCGTCTTCGAAGGCCGGACGACCGGCACGCCGCTCTGTCTCCTCGTCTGGAACGAGGACGCCAGAGCCAAGGACTACGACGCGCTCAAGGACGTCTTCAGGCCGGGGCACGCCGACTTCACGTACGCCGCGAAGTACGGTCTCAGGGATCACCGGGGCTCGGGCCGCGCTTCCGGTCGCGAGACGCTGGGCCGGGTCGCGGCGGGGGCGATCGCGCGCCGACTCCTGCACCAGGCGTGCGGGGTTTCGATTGTCGGAGGCACGGTCGCGGTCGCCGACGTGGTCGCGACGCGGCGCGACTGGGCGGTCGCCGAATCGAACGCGATCCGCTGCCCGGACGAGACGGCGGCGGCGCGCATGATCGAGGTCATCGAGGCGGCCCGCGCCGACAAGGATTCGGTGGGGGGCGTGGTCGAGGTGGTCGCCCGGGGAGTACCCGCGGGCTGGGGCGATCCCACGATGGAGAAGCTCGACGGCGAGATCGCGCGCGCGCTCATGTCCATCCCGGCGCTCAAGGGTGTCGAGATCGGCGAAGGCTTCGCGGTCACGCGGGTGCGCGGGTCGCAATCGAACGACGCGATGGGACCGTCGGGCTTTCTCACGAACCGCGCCGGTGGAATCCTGGGGGGAATCTCGACCGGACAGGAGATCGTCGCGCGCGTTGCGGTCAAGCCCGCGTCCTCGATCGGGAAGGCGCAGGACACCGTTTCGACCTCGGGCGAGGCGGTGACGATCGCGGTCGAGGGCCGCCACGATCCGTGCATCTGTCCGCGCGTCGTTCCGGTCGCCGAAGCGATGCTCGCGATCGCGCTCGTGAACGCGTATCTCAGGCAGTGCGCCCTGAGCGGCGCGCTGCCGGGCCGCGCGGCCGTGCCCGGTGGCGTTGACACTCCGCGGAGCAAGTGATAGCGTCCCGCGCGTTCGTTCCCCTGTGGCTTGAGGGAGATTTCCATGTCCCGGAAACTGGATGTCGCGACCTTCGCACTCGAGCGTGGCTGGTACTGGCCCGTGCGCCGGGGACGAGCGCGCGACGTCTAGGAACAAGACGAACCGCTCGACCCGGCCCACGCCAAAGCGTGGGCTTTTCCTTTTCTGCGCGCCGCGTCGCGGCCGCGCTCTCATGAGGCGGTGACCGCATGGTCGTCGTCATGGCCCCCGGGGCCGACGAGTCCCAGATCGAGGAAATCGCATCGCGGTTGCGCCTCATGGGGCTCTCCGTCCATCGCTCGGACGGTCGCGGGCGCGTGGTGCTGGGCGCGATCGGTGACCTGGGCGCGCTCGACGTGGAGGACATCCGGCATCTTCCGGGAGTCCAGGACGTCGTCCGTATCTCCGTGCCCTACAAGCTCGTATCGCGCGCATTTCGAGCGGATTCCACCATCATCCGGGTGCGCGACGCGGAGATCGGCGGGGAGACGGTCACGATCATGGCCGGCCCGTGCGCGGTCGAGAGCGAAGACCAGGTCGAAGAGGTGGCCGCGAGCGTTGCGCGCACCGGGGCCAAGATCCTCCGCGGTGGCGCGTACAAGCCGCGCACCTCTCCGTACACGTTCCAGGGTCTGGGCGAGGAAGGCCTCCGGATCCTGAGGCGCTGCGCGGATCGCCACGGCCTCGCGGTCGTCTCCGAGGTGCTCGACACGCAGCACGTCCCGATCGTCGAGCGACACGTGGACATTCTCCAGGTGGGTGCCCGCAACATGCAGAACTTTGCGCTTCTGCGCGAGGTCGGGCGCGCGAAGAAGCCGGTGCTCCTCAAGCGCGGCCTCTCGGCCACGATCGAGGAGTGGCTCATGGCCGCCGAATACGTGCTCGCGGGCGGCAATCACGACGTGATGCTGTGCGAGCGGGGGATCCGCACGTTCGAGACGCTGACCCGGAACACGCTCGATCTCTCGTGCGTGCCCATGGTCCATCAGCTCTCGCACCTGCCCGTGATCGTCGATCCCTCGCACGCGACGGGCATTCGGGACAAGGTGCCGCCGATGTCGCTCGCCGCCGTGGCCGCGGGCGCGGACGGCGTCATGGTCGAGGTTCATCCGCACCCCGAGATGGCGCTCTCGGACGGTGCGCAATCGCTCGACGTCGCGATGTTCGAGGATCTGGTCGGACGGATGCGCGCGGTGGCGGCCGCGGTCGGGCGGAAGCTCTAGATTCGAACGGACACCGGCTCGGGGAGTGGGGAGGTCATGACCAAGAACCGTCTCGAGGCGTTCAGCGACGGCGTGATCGCGATCATCATCACGATCATGGTGCTCGAGCTCAAGGTGCCGCACGAGGGAACGCTCGCGGCGCTGCGCCCGCTCATGCCGCAATTCCTAGGCTACCTCCTGAGCTTCGTCTACCTCGGGATCTACTGGAACAACCACCACCATCTGCTTCACGCGGCGAAGCACGTGGACGGACGGATCATGTGGGCGAACCTGCACCTTCTGTTCTGGCTCTCGCTCGTGCCGTTCTGCACCGCATGGATCGCCGAGACCCACCTCGCCCCCGGGCCCGCCGCGTTCTACGGCCTCGTGCTGCTCGCCGCCGCGTTCGCCTACTTTCTGCTCACGCAGGCGTTGCTCGCCCGGCACGGCCGGGACTCAGCGCTCGCGCGCGCGGTCGGCGTCGAGCTCAAGGAGAAGACTTCGCTCGGCATCTACGTCGTCGCGGTGGCGCTCGCGTACGTCAATCCGGTCCTCTCCTATCTCCTCTATTCCGCAGTCGCCGCGTGGTGGATCATTCCCGATCGTCGCATCGAGCGCGCTCTCGCCGAGTAGTGGGGCTACGGCTCGCGCACGACCGTCCCGTTCTTCATCACGAAGCGCGGCTTCAGGACGGCTCCGATGTCCTTCGTGGGATCGCCTTCGAAGGCAACCAGGTCGGCCGCAAATCCCTTCCCGACCCGCCCGATCTCGCGTTCGAGCCCGAGGAGCTCCGCGTTGACCGACGTCGCCGAGCGCAGCGCTTCGAGCGGCGTGAGCCCCGCCTTGACGAGCCACACGAGCTCCATTGCGTTCTCCCCGTGCATCGTGAGCACCGCGTCCGAGCCGCACCCCACCTTGACGCCCGCGCGACGTGCGAGAGCGACACTCTCGAACTGCTCCTTCTGGAGGGCTCCGAGCCGGTCCGCGTAGCCCGGACCGTATCCGAGGCTCCGGCCGTGCAGCACATACCACTCGAGGTGGTAGAGCGTGGGCACGAGATAGACGCCCTGCTGCGCCATGCGCTTCGCGGTCGCGCGGTCGAGCCGGGACCCGTGCTCGATCGAGCGCACGCCCGCTTCGGCTGCGCGGCGCGCCCCCTCGAGTCCCATGGCGTGGGCCGCGACCCAGCGGCCGCGCGGATGCGCGACTTCCACTGCCGCGCGAATCTCTTCGGCCGTGAAAAAGGGGATCCCGGTCGTGTCGTCATACGTGCCGCTCGTCTCGTAGAGCTTGATCCAGTCGCACCCCTGCGCGAGGTGCGCGCGGCTCTTCTCCGCGACCTGGGCCGCCGACGCCGCTGTCCCGTCAGGCGGCCAGGTGATGTCCGAGCGCCCGCCGCCCGGCGGATAGACCGCACCCGCCGTTACGATGCGCGGGCCCTCCTCGAGTCCCTGTGCGATCGCCTGGGAGAGGGCGACGTCGATGTAGTCGTTCGCTCCCATCTCGCGCACCGTCGTCACGCCGGCCGCGAGCGTGGTGCGGGCGTTCTTCGCCGCGCGGAACGCGACCGAAATCGGCGAGCCGAGGAACGCGCCTGCGAGATCGGGTGGGCGGGTCGTGTCGTCCCAGCTGTAGGTGAGGTGGGTGTGGGCGTCGATCAGGCCGGGACAGAGCGTCATGTTCCGGAGCGGGATGCGGGTCGCGCCGGCCGGGACCGCAACCGAGGGCCCGACCTCCTCGATCCTGCCCTCGCGGACGAGCACGAGCGTGCGTCCGTTTCGCACTTCCTTGCCGTCGAACAGGCGGTCGCACTCGATCACGTACGTCGCGGGCGGAGGCGGTTCGGCACCTTCCGTCGGAGGGGCCGGGAGGACAAGCAACATTAGCAGCACCGACAGCGCGAATCCCACGGACGCGATCCGTGCGTTCGAAGTCATCGCGCGACGCTCAATCCCAGAATTCATGCGTTCCTCCGTGCTGGATCGTGACCCGGGCCGGGTGCAAAGCACCCGGCCCCCTTATGCATCGAACCCAATCCGCTTGAGCAACCGCTCGTAGCGAGGATCGCCTCGCAGCGACGTCATGCGGGGATCCACTTTGAGGAGCGACATGTCCTCGCAACGTTCCTTGAGCGCGCGATCGAGGAGCGCGAACGCACGATCCGGATCCCCGAGTGCCAGGTGGACCGAAGCGACGCCGTACGGAGTCACGTAGCGCTCGCCTGCCATCGCCTCGAGCGAGCGGAGAGTCGCGAGGCTCTCCGCCCGCCGACCCTGCCGCGCCTGGATGCGCGCGATGGCCGCGACGACCCACGGATTCCCGTCGGCCCGCGCACGCTCGAGCGCCTCGAGCGCTTTCGGGTAGTCGCCCTGCATCTCGTACGTCTCTCCAAGGAGCGACCACGCCGCCCAGAACTGCGGGTCGTCGTCGATCATCCTCTGGAGCGCGGCGCGCGCGCTGTCGTACTCGCCCGCGTAGAACGGCACCCAGGCCGCGTACCACGCCGTGAGCGGAACGGGCTCGAGGCTGTGCGCCGCCGCGAGCTCCTTCCGCGCTTCGTCGAAGCGACCCCGCTCGCAAAGCGCCTGCCCGTACCAACGGTGGGCCATGGCGGAGCTCGGATTGAGACGGATCGCCTCGCGGTACTCGCGCTCGCTGCGGGACCACGACCAGTCGTAGTGCGCCGCGACGAGCCCGAGGAGCGCGTGCGCTTCGGCGAGCGTCGGATCGCGCGCGAGGGCCTGCTCGGCCGCCGTGCTCACGAGAGTCATCGCGGAATCCGGCGGCCAGTACCAGTTCGAGAGCATGTAGTAGGTCTCGCCGAGCCCGACGTAGGCGGCCGCGAAGTCGCGATCGAGGGAGAGCGCCCGCTCGAAGTTCTCGATCGCGGCGAGTGCGCTCGTCAGCGTGTTCTTGTGAAACTCATGCCGGCCGCGCAGGTACGAATCGTACGCCGCGGGATCGACGCGCTTCGAGCGCGTGAGGAGATCACGCTCGCGCGGCGTGATCTGAACCCGCACCTCCTCGACGATCGCGCGCGCCAGGGCCCCCTGAAGCGTGAGCACGTCGGCGATCTGGCGGTCGAACTCCTCGCCCCAGAGATTCTTGCCCGATCGGGGATCGACGAGATTCACGCTCACGCGCGTGCGGTCCGCGATGCGCTGGACGGAACCGTCCACGAGGACGTTCACCTTGAGCTCGCGCGCGATCTGGGACGGCGACTTCTGCGTGCCCCGGTAGGACATGACGGCCGTGTGCGAGGTTACGCGCAGCGCACCGACGCGCGATAGGCCGGTGATCACGGCCTCCGTCATCCCGTCCGCGAAATAGGCCTGCGAGTGATCGCCCGACAGGTTGCGAAGCGGCAGGACGGCGATCGAGGTGCTGCTTCCCGATCCCGTGTCCTTTCCCGGAGGGATGCGGGGCAGGACAAGGAACATGACCACGGCGACGAGCGCAGCGCCCGCGACCCAGAGCCACTGGAGCCTCCGCGGTCGCGGGACCGAAACGGCGCCGGGACGCTGCGCGGCCGCTTCGAGGGCGATCACGACCTCGCGCGCATCCGCATAGCGGCGGTCCGCGGGACGCGCGAGACAGCGGCTCACGATCGTGCGCAGCGCCGGGGGAACCGCCGCGGGAAGCTCGGCCGGAGGCTCGCGCAGGATCGCCGCCGCGAGGTCGAATCGCGTCGTTCCCGAAAACGGCCGGGAACCCGCGAGCATCTCGTGCAGCAGGACTCCGAGCGACCAGAGGTCACTCCGCGCATCGGCCTTCTTTCCCGTGAGCACTTCGGGCGACATGTACGGGAGCGTTCCGACAGCCGATCCGGCTTCGGCCACCGTCATCGTCGTCGGCCGCTCCTCGGATTCGTGTTCGGCCCAGCGCGCGACGCCGAAATCGAGAACCTTGACCTGGTCGCCGGCGGTGAGGAGGACGTTCGACGGCTTGAGGTCCCGGTGCACGACCCCGTGCTCGTGCGCGTGCGCGAGCGCGGCGGCAATCTGAGTTCCGTAGCGAACGACGTCGTCGACCGCGAGGCCCTCTCCAATGCGGTCCTCGAGGGACCGGCCGTCGACGTACTCCATGGCGAGGTAGGCGCGGCCTTCGACCTCGTTCACTTCGTGGATCGTGCAAATGTTCGGATGGTTCAAGGCGGACGCGAGCCGCGCTTCATGACGGAGGCGCGCGTAGGCCTCCTCGTCGGGCCCGGCGTGCAGGAACTTGAGCGCGACCTGCCTTCCGAGGACGAGGTCGCGCGCGCGGTAGACCTCTCCCATGCCGCCTCCGGCGAGACGGGAGAGGATCTCGTAGGAGCCGAAGCGCGTCCCAGGGTCGAGGATCAAGCGGTCGAGCCTCCGCGGTCTTGGAGCGACGCCGACGGTCGAAACCGGGAGGGGGAGATGTCCGGGTGGGGGGAGTAGCCGAACGATCCTAGTCCGGGACGCTCGATGGCACAAGGTGACGTCCGAACGTGGCCGCCCGGCGTCCCCCGGCCGTGGTACACCTCGTTCATGCAGCTCGACCCGGCCACCTGCTATGCCGCGCTTCGGAGCAAGGACCGTCGATTCGAGGGGCGCTTCTTCGTCGGCGTGACGACGACCGGCATCTACTGCCGGCCCGGCTGTCCGGCCCGAACGCCGCGCGCCGAGCACACGCGCTTCTATCCCTCGTCGGCCGCCGCCGAGGGTGCTGGATTCCGTCCCTGTCGCCGCTGCCGTCCCGAGACCGCGCCTTCGTCGCCGGCATGGCTCGGGACGTCGGCGACCGTGACGCGCGCGCTCCGTCTTCTGGGGGCGGCTCCCGCGGACGAACCGGCCTCGATCGAGCAGCTCGCCGGGCGGCTCGGGATCGGTCCGCGCCATCTCCGCCGCCTGTTCGCCGAGCACGTCGGTGCTTCGCCGCGCTCGATGCTCATGACGCAGCGCGTCCACTTCGCGCGCCGCCTGCTCGACGAGACGAACCTGCCGCTCGACGAGGTCGCGGTGTCGGCCGGCTTCGGCAGCACGCGGCGCTTCCGCGAAGCGGTGCGGAAGACGTTCGGACGGTCGCCGGCCCGGCTTCGGCGCGCGGGCGCCCTCGCGCAGGCGCGCGATCGCGCGGCGGGGGAGCGGCCGATCGAGCTCCGGCTTCCGTGCGCGGGTCCGTACGACTGGGCCTCGGCCCTCGAGTACCGGGCGGCACGCGCGATCCCCGGCGTCGAGCACGTTGCCGACGGCGCGTACCGGAGGACGATCCGCACGGCGAACGGTCCGGGCATCCTCGAGGTGGTCGCGGAGCGCGGCGCGAGCGCGCTCGTCTTAAGGCTCTGGCTTCCGGGAACCGGCGATCTCTTCCCGCTCGTCGAGCGCGTGCGCCGCATGCTCGATCTCGAGGCCGATCCGACCGCGATCGGTGCGCAGCTTGCGCGCGACCGCGTGCTCGCGCGCTACGTCGAGCGCCGCCCGGGACTGCGCGTGCCCGGTGCGTTCGATCCGTTCGAGCTTGCGGTGCGTGCGGTGCTCGGCCAGCAGGTGAGCGTGCGCGCGGCGACCACGATCGCCGGACGCCTCGTGGCCGCGCACGGAACCCCGTTCCCGGCGGGCGAGCGCTTCGGACTGCCGCGGCTCTTTCCCGAACCGGCAGCGCTCGCGGACCTGGGCGCCCGCGCGCTCGCCCGGCTCGGACTCACGCAGGCGCGCGCCGAAACCCTCGCCGGGTTTGCGCGCGCGGTCACTGACGGCGCGCTCGATCTTTCCCCCGCGCCGAGCCTCGAGGACGCGGTCGAGCGCCTGTGCGCGATCGACGGAATCGGACCGTGGACCGCGCACTACATCGCCCTCCGCGCGCTCGGGGAGCCCGATGCGTTTCCCGCGAGCGACCTCGGTCTTCGCAAGGCGTTCGCGCGCGGAGGAACGATCCCGAGTGCGAGCGCGCTCGAGGCGCGCGCGGAAGCATGGCGGCCCTGGCGCGGCTACGCTGCGATCCACCTGTGGGCGGGGCCCGCTTGACAGAATCCGGCCTGTGGGGTTTTCTACGGGTGCGCGCCGGCCACGTCCTCGTGCGGCAACGGGGGCGCCTCCGCCGCCTCGTGGGCGATTAGCTCAGCTGGCTAGAGTACCTGCTTGACATGCAGGGGGTCAGTGGTTCAAGTCCACTATCGCCCACCACTTGCTTCCGCGTCTTTAGAACGCGCATGAATCGAGGGCGCCGCCACCACGGCGCCCGTTTCCGTCCGTCGCCCGTCCCCAGGAGAGCGTCGTGCTCGAAATTCCGGACTACGACCCGAACGCGACCATCGTCGAGGAGCTCGACGCCGAAGGCCGGCCGCCGCTTTCGACCGTGCGGCATTCGGCTTCGCACGTCATGGCGGCCGCGGTGAAGCGGCTGTTCCCGGATGCGCACCTGGGAGTGGGACCCGCGATCGAGGACGGCTTCTATTACGACATCGAGATGGCGCGTCCGTTCACGCCCGAGGATCTCGAGGCCATCGAAGGCGAGATGGCGAAGATCATCAAGGCCGACGAGCCGTTCGTGAAGAAGATGTGGCCGGTCGATGAGGCGATCGCGCTCTTCTTAAAGACCGGCGAGCGCTTCAAGGTCGAGATCATCGAGGACCTGAAGAAGATCGGCGTGACCGAGGTCTCGAGCTTCGAGAACGGCGACTTCCTCGACCTGTGCCGCGGCCCGCACGTGAGGAGCACGCGTCAGATCGGCGCGTACAAGCTCCTCTCGATCGCAGGCGCCTACTGGCGCGGCAACGAGCGGAACCCCCAGCTCCAGCGCATCTACGGCACCGCCTGGCATTCGAAGAAGGAGCTCGCCGACTACCTGCACCGCCTCGCCGAGGCGGAGAAGCGCGATCACCGGAAGCTTGGCCGCCAGCTCGACCTCTTCAGTGTCCACGAGGAGGTCGGTGCCGGACTCGTGTTCTGGCACCCCAAGCTCGGCATGGTGCGCCACCTGATCGAAACCTACTGGCGCGAGGAGCACTTGAAGCGCGGCTACGAGTTCGTGTACACGCCGCACATCGCGTCCGAGCGCATCTACGTGACGTCGGGGCATCTCGAGAACTACGCCGACCTCATGTACTCGGCGATGGACATCGACGGCTCGCCGTACCGCGTGAAGCCGATGAACTGTCCGGGACACATCAAGATCTTCCAGACGCGCCAGCACAGCTATCGCACGCTGCCGCGGCGCTTCGCCGAGCTCGGCACCGTCTACCGCTACGAGCGCTCGGGAGTGCTCCACGGCATGCTGCGCGTGCGCGGCTTCACGGTCGACGACACGCACATCTTCTGCACCCACGAGCAGCTCGCCGACGAAGTCACGGGCATCCTCGAGTTGATCGGAACGATGATGCGCGACTTCGGTTTCACCTGGGAGGCGTACCTCGCCACCCGTCCGAAGGACAAATCGCTCGGCACGGACGAAGAGTGGACGTGGGCGACCGAGGCGCTGCGGGAGGCGCTCGAGAGGCGCGGGCTCGCCTATCAGGTGGACGAGGGCGGGGGAGCGTTCTACGCGCCCAAGATCGACGTCAAGCTCTACGACGCCCTCGGTCGCGGATGGCAGGGGCCCACGATCCAGGTGGATCTCAACCTGCCGAAGCGCTTCGGCGTGACCTACATCGGACAGGACGGGAAGGAGCACGAGGTCGCGATCGTCCATCGCGCGATCCTGGGCTCGCTCGAGCGCTTCGTGGGCGGACTGATCGAGCACTACGCGGGGGAGTTCCCGCTCTGGCTGGCGCCCGCGCAGGTGCGCGTGCTCTCCGTCTCGGAAGCGTCGGCACCGTACGCGCAGCACGTGCGGGACGCGCTCCGGCTCGAAGGACTCAGGGCCGAGGCCGATCTCGGTCCCGACAAGATCGGGGCCAAGATCCGTCTCGCCGAGACGGAGAAGACTCCGTGGATGCTCGTCGTGGGCGAACGCGACGTCGAGGCGCAGACGGTTTCGCCGCGCCGCCACAAGGGGAAGCCCGAGGCCGCAACCTTCCTGGCCGAATTCGTGCGCCGCGCGAAGGAGGAGGTCGCCGCCAAGCGCCGTCTCGACGCGCCTCCGGAGCCGGCCTCCTAGCGGGTTCAGGCTCCTGCATCGGCGCCTCAACGTCTCAACGCTTCGCCGCTTGACCGGGGAGGCAAGCAGGTCCAGAGTCTTTCCGCTCCCCTCCGAACAAGTTCGCGGCTCCGTGTGCCGCACGCGCGATCATCGCCTCCGCACGTGTCCCTCCTCGCCCTTCCTCGGCGCGGTCGCCCCTCCTGCACACGCCCGCGCCGGAGGCTCTCATGCACATCCATTGGGCTGTTCGCCCGGGTCGCGCGATCCGGGACTTCGCCATCCTCGCGGCCGCGCTCGCGCTCCCCGCAAGCGTCGCGACCTTCGCCACCGCTCCGCCCGCAGCGGCAACGATCATCACGATCGGTGACGTCGAGACGCTGAGCCGAGCCGCCGACTGCATCCTCGAAGCCCAGGTCGTCTCTGTACGCAGCCGCTGGAGTTCCGCGCACACGCAGATCTTCACCGACGTCGATCTCGTCGTCTCGACGGTGCACGCGGGCACCTGTGTCACCGGGCCGCGCCGGCTAAGCCTCCTCGGAGGCGCGGTCGGCGACACGGCGCTCGTCCTGTCGTCGTCACCCGGATACAGCGTCGGGGAGCGCGTGCTCCTCTTCCTCGACGAGCGCCCCGGGCTCTACGTCCCGACGGTCGGCATGGACGCGGGCAAGTGGAGCCTCGAACAGGGCGCTGCGGGACAGCCGGCCGTGTGGTCGAACCGGCGCTTCGGTCGCTTCGAGCCCGCGAGCCTCCTCACCACGATCCGCCAGGCGCGGGAGAGGAGGTAGGGCCATGCGTGCGACGAGTCCTGTCCCTGCTGCGCGTCTCGCTTCCGCATTCATCGTCGTCACGACGACCGTGCTCGCGCTCGCGCCGATGAGCGCCCTCGGGTTCACGCTCGAGGCGTGGACGCTCAACCCGCGGAGCCTCGATCAGGGCCCGCCTCACGTCTGGGTGCGGGACGGCGCCGGCGCGCACGAGTTCATTCACTGGGACCTGCGCGAGTTCGCGAACTGCACGGTCCCGTGGTCGGCGCACAACGGAACGGGCGACATCGCAGGCCTCGCCGAGTTCACCGAGATCGGGAAGGCCTTCGACCTCTGGGAGGCCGTCGTGCCGGCACGAATCCGGTTCACGCGTGTCGTCGCGCCGGTCGGAGCGATGGCTCCGTTCAACCTCGACGGGAACAACATGCTCGGCTTCGGTGCCGGCCTTCCGGCGGGAACGCTCGGCGAGACCGCGACGTGGGCCGTCATGGGATCGGGACGGATGATCGAGTCGGACATCCTGTTCAACGACCCGAGCTACGTGTGGGTCATCGCCGGCGCCGACCAGGCCGCCACTCCGACCGGCGCCGAGGTCCTCACGGTCGCCGCGCACGAGATCGGCCACTTCATCGGCCTGGGACACGTGCCCGCGGGACCCGACGTCGACGCCGCGCCCCGCGGCAATTTCCCGGGCGCCGAGGACACGGACGCGAACGGCGACGCCGTGCTCGACACGCCGATGATGGACTCGCCGACCCAGACCGCGATGTGGCACCTGCACGACGACGACGAGGACGGGTGCAACTTCCTCTACAACCCGGATCTCGGCGACGCCCCCGATGCGTTCCAGGGCACGCCCGGCGAGTACCCGTCGATCGTCCGCCGCGGCTCCGGGCGCACGCTCAACGGTGTGCGGCTGCGCGCACGCGCTCCCGGCGCCGAGCACATCTTCGGCATCAAGGAGCGGCAGCCCGGCCGGAACTACACGTACGAGTGGCTCGGGCGGCCCGGCGGCACCGACAACGTGAACAGCGAGTGCGAGAGCCGCCAGGTCGACCGGGACGCCTTCGACGACGGCGTGACGCTCGTACCGAATCCACCCATTTGGGGAAAGCCGCTGTTCATCATCAACTGGGTGCGCTACGCGAACGACCACACGGGCATGGGCCACGACTACGCGACCCACAATCTCTGGGTCAGCACGTGGCTCGATCTGAACCAGAACGGAGTCTGGGCGGCGGGGGAGAAGTACGTCCACGGCAATCTCGCGCCCGGCTCTCCCGGCGGCGTGAACGCCGACGACTTCGACGTCGTGGTCGGCGGGCTCATCCTTCCCAAGTTCCTGCCCAAGCCGAACAAGCCCGTGTGGCTCCGCTCGCGGCTCGACTGGGGCGAGGACGTGGGCGCGCTGTTCAACATCGACGGCAATCTCGCCGAGCCCGCCGGCGCCGCGCAGTTCGGCGAGGTCGAGGACTATCCGATCAAGTGTCTCAATCCGTATCGCCAGCTCATCCTCACGAACACGACGCCGTCGACGCGGACCGGGATCGGCTGGGTCACGGCGGGCGATTCGAGGGGCGTGAGCATGACGTTCTCGGCCTACGTCGACGCGATGGACTGCATCCTCGAACCGCCGATCACCGATCCGGTGCTCGAGACCTACAGCCTCACGAGTGACGAGACGACAATCGACTATCCCGTGCCGACGACCGTGCCTCCCGGCCGGCGCATTCACACGGGACGCTGCCAGCCGGACGAGGTGCCGCTCTATCCGCTGCGGACGTACTGGCAACCCCTGTTACCGGGCGCGCCGACGATCCAGGACTACATTCCGGTCACGAACGCATCCGTGTTCGCGCTCTACGGAGGCGACGAGGGGGACGTTCCCCAGACCCGGCTCTGGGTGGGTGCGCCGGACGCCCCGAGCGGCGGCGTGCTCGCGGGCGATCCGCTGACCGGCGTGTGGAACGGCACGATGCAGACGTTTGTCACGGCACGCATCTCGCCTACGTTCTTCCCGCTCGAGCAACTCTCGCTCTGCAACCCGCAGATCCAGGCGCTCCTGCCGATGCCGCTCGGCGGAGGATCGGTCACGCCCGACCATCCGCTCGAGTTCCTGTTGCCCGGAATCGGTCCGCACGAGCACCTGATCCTCGAGGTGCGATCGCTCTGGTCGCTCAACAACAACCAGGCGACCGAGCTCATCCAGGTCCGGAATCCGAGCTCGGACGCGGTCGACGTGCCGGAGCCCACGCCGGGAGCGTCGCGGCTTGCGCTGTCGAGCCGTCCGCTGCCGTTCCGCGGTTCTTCGACCATCGAGTACCGGCTACCGGTGCGCGGAAGCGTGCGGCTCGCCGTCTACGACGTCCGTGGCACACGCCTGCGTGTCCTCGAGGACGGAACCCGCGACGCGGGCCCGCACACGGTCACGTGGGATGGCCGGGACGGAGCCGGCAGGCGTGTGGCGCCGGGCATCTATTTCTACGTGCTGAACGCGGGCGGAGAGACCGCCCGCGAGCGGACGATCCTGCTGCATTGACGAAAGCAAGGCCCCGCCAACAAGCGGCAAACACCAAGATCCACCTGCCACCACAATGCCCCGGGGCGCAAGTCAGCAAAGGGCGCGCACCACCCGCGGCGGCAGCACCCCCCAAACGCGACAAGCACCACGCGCCGCAACAC
>JBOHUC010000161.1:0-18866 GCA_050733935.1 Candidatus Eiseniibacteriota bacterium
ACTGCCGCGAGCGCAAGACTGAGCGCAAGGATACGCACGAGAGAACGTACCCGGATCATGGCCGCCCTCCGCTCTCGCGGGTTCCACTCTCGGCGGCTTCACCCGTGCGCGCGTCGTCGGCGTCCGCCGCGCTCCCCGGGACCGCCTGCGGCCGATTGGTGCTGCGCCCGACGAACAGGCTCTCGTCGAAGCGCGCGCGGATGCGCAGGTAGAGCCCCTGCCGCGTGTACTCCTCGCCGGTGAGCTCGTCGTCCGCGTAGCCCGTGAAGTTGAAGCCGAGCGAGAGCCACACGCCCGGATCGAGACGGCGTCCGAGCTCGGCCCCGATGCCGCCACGCCGGCTCCCCGAGGAGGCGAGGTAGCTCGCGGAGAGCCCGGCGTCGTAGCGGCGCGCGATCGCCCACATCGCCCGTCCGTGGAGCCAGTGCGCGCTCGTCACCGAGCTCACGCCGATCGAGCGGTCGTGCGCGATCTTCCCGGCCCAGGCGAGCGATCCGCTCGTCCGCTCGTTGAGCGGACCCGAGCCGTGAATCGAGACGACGTGGGCCACGTGATCGAGGTCGTAGAACGGAACAATGCCGATCGCGCTGTCGCCCGGGGCCGGCACGCCCGTGCCGCCCGTGCCGGACCCGGGAAGCGGTCCGCCGCGATCCGTTTCGAGCCTGAGCTCGTAGCGCGCGAGCGCGTCCCAGTCGATGCCCGAGCGGTACGAGAAGCCCACCTGGAGCCAGTTCCGGAGGTTTTTCCGGCCGCTCGATTCGTTGACGACCGAGAGATAGTTGCGACCGAGGGCGCTCCACACACGGTCGATCCGCATGGCACCGGCGAGCGTGGTGAGGAACCCTTCGCTCGTCCGGCTCGTCCGGAACTCGGCGCGCGCCGAACCCTTCCACAGCGGGTTCACCGCGTAGTCGACCGCCGCCGTGAGCGCGGTCGTGGCTCCCGGCCCGACGAGCGCCGTGCCGCCGCTCGTGCTTTCGATCTCGCCCAGCGGCTGGATGCGCTCGAACGACGCGTTGAGGCGCGCCCCGCCCGGGAGCCGGAACACGTTCCGAAGCCCGATCGCGGCTTCCGCGTCGCGCGCCTGGAGAGCACCGTTCACGCGGTACTCGGAGAAGACGCGCGACTCCGGGGTCACGTTCGCGTCGAAGCCGAGAAGCGTGGTGTGCTGCCGCTGCGCGCCGTCGAGCGAGTACGGGCCGACGAAGCTCGAGATGAACTCGTGCCGCCCGTAGACGCGCGTGCGCGCGGTGAGACGCGATTCGGCGCCGATCGCCGCGAGCCGTCGTTCCCAGTCCTGCGTGTCCTGCTCGAGCTCGAGGTACGCGGAGAGATCGCGCGGCGCTTCGATCTGCGCGGTGAGCTTCCCGCGCACGGTGGCCGCAAACGGAGCGACCGCCCCGCCGGTCTCCTGCCCGCCGCTCAGGCGGCTTCCGAGCTCGCCGCGCAGGCGATCGCTGAGCTTCCGATCGAGCGCGACCAGGAGTCCGCCGCGGCTCTCCTTCCCGTCCGTCTCGCCCGTGTAGATCGCCTCGGCGAGCACGCGCGTGCGCGCGGAGAGGACCGCCGACACGCGACCGCCGGCCTCCGCGCGTCCCGCGCCGTAGCCCGAAGTGGGATTCCAGAACCCGGAGCCGGTGAGCGATCCGTAGGTGCGCGCTTCGAGACCACGTCCCGTGTGGCGCCACTCGAGCCTTCCGCCCGCGCCACGCCCGCGATCGACCGCGTTCGTCGCCGCGAACTCGCCTTCCACGATCGAGCCGGGCCCCGGGCGCCCCGCGAAGAACACGCTTCGAATCTCGGAGGTCGCGTCGGGAGCGTGGTCGTCGAGCCACGTGCCACCGATCTCGAAATCGTCGCGCACGCGCCCACGCGCCTCGAAGCCGGTGACCCAGTACGGCTCACCGCCGGTTTCGACTTCGTAGCTCACGCGCAGGTACACGGGATTCCCGGCTTCATCCACACTCGGGACCGGCGCCCTGAGGAGGAGATCGCCGGTGAACGGATTCACCTCGTAGTCCGTGAACCGCTGCCGCGACGTGCTCTTGAGGACGAGCGAGGACTGGTTCCGGTCCCGGACGATCACTTCGACGCGCTCGCTGTTCTCGACGAGCGGCGTGATCGTGAGCGTGTACGGGCCCGAAACACCGCGCCCGCGGATCTCGTCCACCTGGCGGCGCGCCCGGTCGCGGCTCGTGTAGCCGTTCACGCGCAGTCTCCGGTCCTCGAACCGGCCGGCCACACCGTTCAGGCTCCGGCTGTAGGCCGCGAGCGTGCGCGCGCCGCCCGCGCCCGGCGTCACGAAATCGCCGTACAGGAGCGATGCGCCGCGACGGTCGACACGCGCGTAAAGGCTGCGCGACGACTGGGCCTCGTAGCCGCGCACGCTCGCGTCGCCGTAGAGCGGATAGAACGCGTCCGGACGGATGTCGCGCAGGCGCCGCTCGTCGTTCGGGCGATCGGAGTCGTAACCGAGCGTGAGCAGAATGTCGTGCTTCACGCGTCCCTTGAGGAAGAGCGTCCCGCGTGCGCCCGCGCGTGAGCCGCCGTCACGGCTCTGGCTCTCGAAGCGCACGAACGGCGCCTCGAACAAGGGCGGCGAATGGAGGGCCGCGGACTTCCCGCCGCCCGAAGCACCGGCGATTCCGATCGCGCCCTCGAGGGTGCCGACCGCGATGAGCGGCCGCGCATCGGGCAGGAACTCGACGCGCGCGTTCGCCGAGAGCCCCATCGCGTGCGCGCGCACGTCCGCGACCCCAGGCGCGCCCTGCGCGAGGAGTCCCACCGTGCCGTGACCACCCTCGATCGCGATCTCGAGACTCGCGGTCGTAGGATCGAGATCGTCGCCCACGAGGCGTCCAAGCGACGCTTCGAGTGTGACGAGCGTGCGGCCGGTCACCGGAACGCCGCGCGCGTCCGTGAGGCGGATCTCGATCGACGCGGGCGTGTAGCCGTCCGCAGGCACATAGGCGGGCGCGGAAAGATCGATCCGGTCCGGACGGTCAGGTGCGACGAGCAGGATCGAAATCGGCGGTCCGCCCGCGGCGAATTCGATCCGGTTCGGGCCGGGCGCGAGCCCGACACCGACGTACTCCCAGAGCTCGACGCCCGCCTCGGGAGCGGTGATCTTCCGCCCGACGCGCGCCTCGGAGACTTCGACGCCGTTCACGCGCAGAACGAACGCCGCTCCGATCGGGCCCTTCACGCGCACCGCAACCTGGTCGCTTCCGACCGTGTCCTCGGACGCGAAGTCGAGGAAGCCGGGTGTGCCGTCGAGCCCTGCCAGGCGCGATTCGAGCGGCTCGTGATTGGTGGACGCGGTTTGCGCCGCGGATCGCGTTGCGCCCGGGCCCGCGGCCGGGGATGCCGGGGGCCCGATCGGAAGCGATTCGCCGGTCGTGATCGCGGACGCCGGAACCGTACGCGGATCGCGCCGATCCATGAGCGGCTCGAACGACTGCGTTCCGAGGCGAACCGCGCGCCCGAGCTCGGACGGCGCGCCGGCGGCGAGCGCGATCAAACGCTCCTTCGCATCGCGCAGGAGCGTCGAGTCTCCGGCGATGCCGAAGTCCGCGCGATACAGATCGCCGCGCTCGAGGTCGACGAAGCGAAGGCCCGGCGTCCCCTCCTCGCGCGGACTGAGAGCGACCAGGCGCGCGCTCGACGGGAGCGTCCCCGGATCGAGCTTGAGCGCGTGCGTGCGCGGCGGAAGATCGTAGAAGCTGTAGCGGCCGTCCGGATCCGTGACGGCGAACGTGCCGTCGTCGAGGTAGAGGCGCACGCCGGGAAGCCCGGGATCCGAGAGGTCGTAGCGGCGGTTCCGGTTCGCGTCCACGAACACGGTGCCCAGGATCATCGCCTGGTCGGCGAACACACCGCCGCGCAGCTCGACGCCGGCGCTTGCGACGTTCGACACGACCGAGCCGCTGCGCGCGTACGCGCGGTTCACGAGCTCTTCGTCGACGGTGCCTGCGCCGACGCGCACGCGGTACGAAAGCTCGCGCACGACACCTGGCCCGATCGTGCCGATCCCGAACGCACGCTCGGGTCCCGCGACGACGGCGGGATCGGCGATCGGGAGGTCGTCGACGCGCGCGGTGCCCGCAAGAAGCGCGAATCCCGCCGGGAGTGCGTCGGTCACGACGACCGAGTCGAGCGGCACGTCCGAGCGGTTCGCGACGAGGACGACGTAATCGAGCGCATCCCCCGGCTCGACCCAGCGGCGCGAAGCGCGTTTCTCGACGAACAGCGCGTTCGAAGGATCGGCATCGAGCGGAACGTCGAAGTTGACCGGCGTGAGCCCGCCGAAGAGGAGGAACGTGCCGCCGTACGAGCCGCTCGGATCGACCGTCCGCCCGGAGGGCAACGCGTCCGGCGTCACCGCCGACGGAAAGCGATGCCCCGCCGGAGGCACGACCGTGATGCGATACGTGCTCGGCGGCACGAGAAGGTACGCGAAACGGCCGTCCGCGCCCGTGACCTGTGCGTTCGCTGCGGGCGTGACGCCGTCGGACTCGTACACCGTCGCCGGGCCGCCCGCATTGCCGCCGTTCCCGGCACCGGTCACGTCGATGAGCTCGATGCGCGCGCCTGCAAGCGGAGCGTTCGTGCGCGAGTCGAACACGAATCCTTCGGGCTCGATCCACACGGCTGCGTCGGTGCGCGTGGCTCCGCAGCCGTAGAGCGATCCGATCACGCGATCGCCCCCCGGCGCGACCAGGATGCGATCGCCCTTGACCCCCGTTCCGACGCCGCCGGGAGCGGTCGGCACGGCGGGATCGATGCGGAAGACGCCGGTCGAGGGCCCCGTCTCGAACGCGAGGTAGCTCTCCTCGTCCGCGCCGAGCTCGCTCGTGAGCGCAAGCACGATCGTGTCGGCGACCGCCGGACGCGTGTCGCACGCAGGTGCGCGCGCCTCGAGGAAAAGCGGCTGTCCGAGCGGCGAGATGCTCGTCCGCTGCGCGAAGTCGGCGGCGGTGTAAAACGCGAGATCGGGCACAGGCGGAGCGCCGGGTGTGGTCACCGTGTCGACGTTCGTGGCACTCCCCCCCTGCGCCACGCCGGTCGCCGTGAGCGCAAGGAGCGCAGCCTGTGCGGGCGGCGCGGTAAGGGGAACGGTCGCGGACACGAGGAGCTCGGCCGACACGCCGGCACCGAGCGAGAGCGTGCCGCCCGGCGGAATCGGAATGTCCGCTCCGTCGAGAATCCCGTTTGCGTTCACGTCGTGTGTGAGCGAAAGCCCGATGAGGTCGAACGCATCGCCGGTCGTGTTCGTGAGGTCGAGCCAGAACGCGAACGCAGCGTTCCCGAGGTTCGTGAGCCGGTGCGGGAAGCGCACGAGCGTCCCGGGGCCGGCGATGGCGCCGGTATCGGAAACGAGCTCGAGCCGCTCGAGCGGGGAGACGATCGTGCGCACCGTGTTCGAGGACTGCGAGACGACCACGCCGCCCGGAAACGTGCCGAGTCCGCCCGCGGTATTGAGAATCGAGCTCCCGGCGGGAGGTCCCGCGAGCGCGGGAAGCGCGCCGAAGCCGCCAAAACCGGCCATCAGGCAAAAAGCGGCCCCCAGGATCCGCCCCCTTCGCGGAATCGGAGTGCCGCTCTCTGGACCTCTCGGCCGGTTTCGATCGCTCATTCTTCAAACCCGGAACTCCGCGCGCACCGGGAGACATCTCCCGGCACGGCGGAGCGTGGGAGTCGACGGCGCGCTCGTCGCGCGACGCCGTACAGGGAACGGGAGGGGCGATCCGCCCCTCCCGCCCGGTTTCGATTACGGATTGATTCGGATTCCGAACACGATCGTTGCGGACGCGCCCGGTGCGAGCGTGCCCACGGTGGCCGTGATCGTTCCGGTCGCCCCGTTCAAGGGCGTCGTGATGCCGCCCTGCGAGGTCGACCCGGGGAGGGTGTCCGAGTACGTCGTGTTCGCCGGCGTGCCGTCGTTCACGACCACGTTCGTCACCGACGACGTGCCGACGTTCGTGACCACGATCTCGTAGCGCAGGCATGCGCCCGGGATCGCACCGGTCGTGATGTCGATCACGTCATAGGCCGTCTCCGGAATGCCGTTGCAGTCGGCGTCGAGCGCCTGCCGCTTGACGAGCTGGAGCTGGCCATTGATGACCGTCGTGACGTCGGTCGCGATCGCGTTTGCGGGCGCGGACGAGACGTATCCGACGTTCAGGGTCGTCGCCGTGAGAGTGGTCGTGTTCACCTGGCCGAGCGGAGCGCCGGCCGGGGCGAACACCTGCGCGAAGATCCGGAGGGACGCGCCGGGCGCAAGACCGCCGACGACCGACAGGTCGAGGAGCGGACCGTCGCCGGCGTCGAACACGCCGCTTCCGTTCGCGTCGTAGTACAGCGCCGTGCTCCAGCCGGCCTGGTCGTTTGCGGCCGCGACCGACGAGAAGCTCCCGACACCGTCACCCTCGAGGACGTTGCCGTTGTTGATGAGGAGGTGCGTGTAGACGGTCGTCCCGCCCGGAGCCGTCTGTGCCGTGTTGTTCGGCACGAGCGTGAGGCTCCGCACCACGTTCACGTCCACGGCATCGTGGATGCGGTCGAACGCGTTCGAGACCGGCGAACGTGCGCGGAAGTAGACGCTCACGGCCCCGGCCGAGAAACCGGCCGGAACGCTCACGTCCGCGTACACGAGCATGTTGCCGCCCGCCGCGATGTTGCCGGTGTTCGACAGCACGGAGTTCGACGCGTCACGGAAGACCACGGTCCAGCCCGCAGGCAGCGTGAGCGAGCCGAACGACCCATCCGTGCTCGCGGTCATGTCGAAGTTGTCCGCGACCGTGCTCGTGTTGTTGACGTAGAGCGTGAAGCGCGTCGTCGTGCCCGGGTTCGCAGCGTTCGTGACGACCGCCGATCCCTCGGGACCCGTCCCCGCGCCCGGCGCGCCCGGCAGCGGCGCGTTGTTCGTCACGTCGACCGTGTTCGCGGCGATCGCCGTCAGGACGTCGGTCGCGAGCGCGGTCTGCAGCGGATCGTTTTCCGACCGCGCCGTCTTGCCCACCGAGAACGGTCCGCCGGTCGCGGCCGCGGGGAGCACGACCTGCAGGACGACGTTGTACGTCCCGCTGGCCGGCACCGGGCCGGTGTCCGGAATGCCGTTGCCGTTCGAGTCGGTGAGGGGCGTCACGCCGTCGCTCCGGTACAGCTGGTACGACGTGCCGCCGGGGAAGGTGCTGCCCCCGATCGTGACGTCGAACGTGTCCGTGCTGTTACCGGTGTTCGTGAGGAGGTTCGTGAACGAGATCGTCGCGCCCTGCGTGGCGGACGGAATCGTCTGTCCCGTAAACGTGAGCGAAGCGGTCGTGTTGACCGTGAACGGTGCGGCGTTGGTCGTGAAGGGACCGACCAGGCCGACGCCGTCGTTGTAGAGGAACGTCGCGATGTTGTTGATCACCTGCGGCGCGAGGCCCGGGTTCACGTTGACCTGGAACGTGATCGTTCCGGACGCGCCCGGCAGCACCTGGTTCAGGACCGCGGTGACGGTCCCTGCGCCGCTCACGCCGTAGTCATAGATGATCGTGTTCGGAGCCGTGCCCTGCGGATCGGCCAGGTTCAGGTCCGTGAGGACGGCGGCACCGGTGACGCTCCAGCGGCCGCTTCCGGGCACGTACGTCATCCCGGCCGGGATCAGGTCCGAGAACCGGACCGCGGAGGCCGTGGAGTTGCCGGTGTTCGCGTAAGTCAGGGTGTAGGTGTACGGACCGCTCGGCGAGGCGCCGGCTCCGATGTTGATCGCCTTCGAGGCCGTGATGACGGCGTTGCCGGTCACGGTCACCTGGTCGGTGTTGAAGTGGGTCTGGAGCGCGTCGAACGCGCTCACGGCCGAAACGCGCACCAACGAGACCTGCGTCGCGAGCTGCGTTCCCGGCACGTTGCCGACGACCACGAAGCGGAACTGCGCGCCGGCCGCGAGGGGCCCGGTCGTCGTGAGCGCCGTGAAGTTGTCCGGCAGCCCGTTACCGTCCGCGTCGATGTACATCGCGGGCCCGGTGAGATCGAAGTCGTCGCCACCCAGGTTCACGAGCGTGAGCGGGAATGCGTCGGAACCGTTCCCGGTGTTGGTGAGCACGTGGGGGAACACGGCCTGTCCACCCGGCGCGACATTCGCCGCACCATCGGCCGTGAGCGTGAAGCTCGCGACCTGCTGGACGATCGTCGTGACCAGGTTCGAGGTGACCGTGCGCGGCGTCGCCGTGGCGTCCAGGTACGAAGCCGTCGCCTGGTTGCCGATCGGCGTGCCGGCTGCGGGCTGGGCCGCGGCGGGCTTGACCGCGAACGCCGCCGCCAGGGCGGCGAACGCAAGCGACACGGTCGCGAGGGCCGCGAAGCCCGGCGCGCGCCGTGTCAGGATTCGAGTCCGGTCCTTCGGACCGGCGGGAATCAGGAAGTCCATTTCTTCACTCCAGGTTGAAGTTCCGGTCGGACGGCGAGCCAAGGTCGGGCCTAGCGCGCGGGAACGGCGGAGACGGTTTCGAGCGGAGCGACGCGCATGCGTGCGCGCACCGTCCGGCTGTTCTTCGCGGCCAGCGTGCCGATCGACCAGCGGAGGTAGCGGTACTCGGACACCGAAACCTCGACCGTCTTCGTGCTGCCGTCGGCGAGCTTCACGGTCCGCTTGAGCGGCACCGGCTCGAACGAACGGCCATCCGTGCTCGCGAGCAGAGCGACGGGATTCGCGGTGCGAGGGAGATACGACAGGCCCGCGGGCACGGGCAGCGTGGCCGCGAGGTCCTTGACGTCGGACGCTCCGGTGTTCCGGTAGGTCGCGCGATACTCGATCACGTCGCCGGGGCGGGCGTGATCGGCGGGCATGAAGGCTTCCTTGCCATGACTGACGGTCACGCGTTGCGCGGAGAGCGTGACGGCGACATCGTCGCCGGCGAACGCCGCGCTCTGGACGAACACGCCCAGGCACACGAGACCCAGCGCAAGGCAACGCCGTTGGAAACGGGTCATTGCCTGATCCTCCTCAGGTATGGGTCCGACCTTGTCTTTCGAAGCTCCGTCCGGCGCGGATCGACCGCGTGCGGAACGTGGAAGGGCGCGTGGTGCCCTCTCAGGCGGGGATATCGGCGGGCATTCTGCAACCTTGAGACGCGCGCATTGCAGAATGCGAAAGCCACTGTGCCGCAATGGCTTGCGGCTTCGTCACGGACAGTTCGGGGCGGCCGACAACTTGCCCCAGGGCAAGTTCGAAGGACGCCTCGAGGGTTCGACAACTTGCCCCGGGGCAAGTTGAGGTCTAGCCTTTACGTGCGCGCGGCACGCGTTTCCCCCGCCGCCGCACTCCTTCCCCGCGGTTCTCCTCCGCAGGTTTTCGTTCCGGGCGACGCCCTTTTCGGCGTGTGCCTGCGTGTCTCCCGCGCTTCCCGAAGAAACGAAATCCGGGTCCCGATCGTCCCTGTAGACAGTCGGGAGAAAGGAGACACGTATGCACCTACCGCGCGATCCGCGCTGGTATCAGATCGCAGTCCTCTCCGGACTGCTCGTGTACGGAATGATTGCGCTCGATTTCGAGGTCACGCCCGGCCGGGCGGCGCTCCTCCTCGGGGTCGCGCTCCTCACGCAATGGTGGTGCGGCCGTCGCGCCGGCATTCCCGCGTTCGACCCGAAGAGTGCCCTCATCTCGGGGCTCTCGCTCTGCCTCTTGCTCCGAACGGGATCGGAGCTTGTGGCGGTCGCGATCGCGTTCGTGACGATCGCCGAGAAGTTCGTGTTCCGGGTGCGCGGGAAGCACGTCTTCAATCCGACGAACTTCGGCCTCGTAGTGGCGCTCGCCGCGCACCTCCTGTTCGGCGTCCCGGCGTGGACCTCGCCCGGGCAATGGGGTCAGGTCGCGTTCTTCGGATTCCTCATGGCCTGCCTGGGGACGATCGTCGTGACGCGCGCAAAGCGGGCCGACGTGACGTTCGCGTTCCTTGCCGCCTATGCCGGGATCCTGTTCGGTCGGGCCGCGTGGCTTGGCCAGCCATGGAGCAACCCGATCCATCAGCTCGAGAACGGAGCGCTCCTCCTGTTCGCGTTCTTCATGATCTCGGATCCCAAGACGACGCCGGATCGGCGGCTCGGGCGCGTGCTGTTCGCGGTGCTGGTCGCTGCCGGAGCCGTGTTCGTCCAGTTCGGCCTGTACCGGCCCAACGGCCTCCTGTGGTCCCTCGCGGCCTTCTCGCTCGTCGTGCCCCTGATCGATCGCGTGCTGCCGGCGAAGCGCTACGCATGGCCGACCGGCCCCGCTCCTTCCGCCCTCGAACCCGGAACCAACCCTGAAGGAGAACCACTCCATGCTTCCCTGCAACCGGTCTATGTCCGCTCCTGTCGCTAAGGGCGGCGGCTCATCTCGCAGCGGCCTCTCCGGGGCGGCCGCTTCGTTCGCCGCCGTGGCCGTCGGCCTGATCCTCACGATCGCCCCGGGCAAGGCCCACGCGTTCTGCGGCTTCTACGTCTCCCAGGCGGACGCGAAGCTCTTCAACAAGGCCTCGCAGGTCGTGCTCGCCCGCGACGGCGATCGCACCGTCCTTACGATGGCGAACGACTTCAAGGGCGACGTGAAGGAGTTCGCGATCGTCGTCCCGGTTCCGACCGTTCTCGAGAAGGAGCAGATCCACATCGGGGAGAAGGCGTGGGTGGACCATCTCGACAAGTACAGTGCGCCCAGGCTCGTCGAGTATCACGACCCCGATCCGTGCGCGATCGTGACGGCGCAGGAGATGTTGAACGTGCGCGGCGGACGGGCAGGCATGGCCGCTCTCAAGAGCTTCAGTGCCGCCGACGCCGCTTCGGGGGTCGTCATCGAAGCCTCCTATACGATCGGCGAGTACGACATCCTGATCCTCTCGGCGCGCGAGAGCTCGGGCCTCATCACCTGGCTCAAGCAGAACGACTATCGCGTGCCCGAGAAGGGCGCGCGCGTGCTCAACGCGTACATCAAACAGGGGCTCAAATTCTTCGTCGCGAAGGTGAACCTGAAGGAGCAGGCGAAGCTCGGGTTCGAATCACTCCGGCCGATCCAGATCGCGTACGAATCGCCGCGCTTCATGCTCCCGATCCGCCTCGGCATGACGAACGCGGACGGGGCCCAGGAGCTGCTCCTGTTCACGCTCACCCGGAAGGGTCGCGTCGAGCCCGTGAACTACCGGCTCGTCAAGCTTCCGACCGACGTCGAGGTGCCGCTCTTCGTGCGGGAGGACTTCGGACCGTTCTACAAGGCGCTGTTCGACCGCCAGGTCGCGAAGGAGGGAATGCGCACGGTCTTTCTCGAGTACGCGTGGAACGCCTCGTGGTGCGATCCCTGCCCGACGAACCCCCCGACGCCCGACGAGCTCGCGAACCTCGGAGCCGCCTGGATCGTCGATCCCTCGCGCGGGAGTGGGCGCGGCGGCCCCTCCGATCAGGTCTTCGTGACGCGGCTCCACGCGCGCTACGATGCGGCGAGCTTCCCCGAGGATCTCGCGTTGCAGGAGACTGCGAACCTGGAGACGTTCCAGGGGCGCTACATCCTGAGAAACCCGTTCCGCGGCGATTGCTCGTGCGACGAGGGGCAGAAGTACCGCACGCAGCTCCTCGAACGCCGGGCCGCGCAGCGGAAGGCCGTGGTCGAGCTCACGGGCTGGTCCGATGCGAACGTGCGCGGAAGGATGGCGAAGGGTGGGGACGCGTACCTGCCCGCAGTCGCGACCGGCCCCCAGAAGTGGTGGAACAACCTCTGGAAACGCTGACCGTTCATCCCTCCTCTTGACCGTTCGTCCGCCCGGATCGACCGTTCGTCGGTCCGGGCGTTTCACGTCCCGGCCCCTGCCGATAGCCTGATCGCAGTTTTTGAAAGGAGATCGACCCGATGGCCCGCGCCAAAAAACCGACGACCCCACGCGCCGAGTTCCTCCGCCTCCTCTGGCGGGCGCCGCTCACGGCGATTCCGTTCGCGGCGTTCTTCACGGTCCTGTTCGGGATGTCGTGGGCGACGTTCCGCCAGGCGTACATCCTGGCGCTCGTCTTCTCCTACTCGATCTCGCTCTGCGTGTGGGCCGTCTCCACGTGGGAGATGCGGCAGGAACGGCGGGGCGGCCCGCAGTCCGGCCTCCGCGGGAAGGCGATCGCGCTCTCGGTGATGCGCTACCTGGGAGCCTCGCTGTTCGGCTCGTTCGCGGCCGCGCTTCTCATCCACTTCACGATCATCCCCGGCTTCCTCGGCTCGATGCGAAGCGTGCTCATGATGGGGATGTTCTCCCTCCTCTTCGCGTCGCTCTTCATCGGCGTCTCGTTCGCGTTCCATTTCTACGAGCACGCGATCGCCCGCGCCCGGTCCGAGGAAGAGCTCACGCTCGCTCGCCGGATCCAGCGCTCGTTCCTGCGCTCGCAGTTCCCGGAGCGGCCGGGCCTCGAGATCCACGCGCTCAACGTCTCGTCGAAGCAGGTGAGCGGTGACTTCTACGACGTCGTCCCGGCGGGCGAGCGCGCGTTCCTGCTCTGTATCGCGGACGTCTCGGGGAAGGGCGTGCCGGCGGCCCTCCTGGGCTCGATGCTCCAGGCATCGCTCCGCACGCAGGCAACGGTGCTCGGATCGGTCGCGCGCATCCTCGAAAACATCAACCGCGTGATCTGTGACGGCTCTCCGAACGGGCAGTTCGCGACCGTGTTCCTGGCGCGGGTCGAGGAGGACACGCTGCGCATGACCTACGTGAACGCCGGCCACAACCACCCGGTCGTCTTCCGCGCGTCCGGCGACCGGATCGCGCTCGACCGCGGCGGAATTCCGGTCGGGATCCTCGATTCGACCGCGTTCGACGAGGGCTCGTTCCAGCTCGAGCCCGGCGACCGTGTGCTGTTCTACACGGACGGTCTGAGCGAGGCGATGGACGAAAGGAAGGACATGTTCGGTGAGGAGCGGCTGTACGACATGGCGGCCGCACTGCCGCAAGCGTTGCCCGCACGCGAGGCGATTGATCGGTTGCTCGAAGGGCTGCGTGGATTCCTGGCCGGCGAGGAGCCGCAGGACGACATGACCGTGATGATGCTGCGCGTGCTCGACGGAGGCCCTGCGCACGCGCGCTTTCCGGCGGCCCGCGATGGCGCCGTGCCTTCCGAGGGCGCGAGCCTCGGGGGGGTGCGCTCATGACGACCCGGCCCGCCAGTCCCCTTCGCGCCTGCCTCAACGTGATCTGGCAGGTGCCGCTCTGGTCGGTTCCGTTCGCCCTCTTCTTCGGCACGCTCTACGGCGCGGGCTGGTCGAGCTACGTGGCCGCGTACAAGATCTCGCTCGTCTTCGGCTACAGCATCAGCTTTTCGATCTTCGTGCTCGAGCAGTTCATCCTCGCGCCGCGCGCGCGCCGGGAGCAGGTGCGTCCGGGCGGCGGCCGGAACTTCCCGCTCGAGCCGTTGCTCTACCTGGTCGCGAGCCTGTTCGGAACGTACATCGCGGCGCTCATCATTCACAACACGCTCCTGCCCGGGTTCCTTTCGGGCTGGCGTTCGATCCTCATCAACGGGATGTTCGGGCTCCTGTTCACGGTCCTGATCGGCGGGATCGCGTACGCGATCCACTTCTACCGGCAGTCGATGGAGCGCGCGCGCCAGATCGAGGGCGTTCGGGCCGAGCTCGCGCAGGCCGAGCTGCGCGCCCTCCGGGCCCAGATCCATCCCCACTTCCTGTTCAACACGCTGAACGCGATTGCTTCCCTCATTCACGAAAAGCCCGCGGCGGCCGAGGAGATGACGACCCGGCTCGCGGACATCTTCCGCTACGCGCTGCGCGCGTCCGAACGCGAGTACGCGCCGCTTGGTGAGGAGCTCGCCTTCCTGCGCGATTACCTGGGGATCGAGCGCATGCGCTTCGGTCCACGGCTCCGGATCGAGGAGCGGATCGAGCCCGGACTCGAATCGGTCCCTGTGCCGAGCCTCCTCCTCCAGCCGCTGGTCGAGAACGCCGTGCGTCACGGCATCGCGCCGCGGCCCGAGGGCGGAACGATCACGATCTCGGCCCGGCGCAACGGCAATCACCTCGCGCTCGAAGTCGCCGACGACGGCGCGGGCTTCCGCTCGACCGGTCCGGCCGTGCGGAGCGATGACGGCGGTTTCGGCCTGCACGCAGTGCGCGAGCGCCTGCGTGCGCAGGGCCTCCAGGATGCGCTCGCCATCGAGAGTGAGCCCGGCCGGGGTTCGAGCGTGCGGATCGTCCTGCCGCTCGACGGCGCGGGCCCTCTTCCCACCCCAGAAGGAGTCCGTCCGTGAACACCGCATGCAGACTCGCCACCGGTCTCTTCGCCGCCGGTCTCTCCGTCGTGGCGCTCGGCTCGCCCCTCGTCGAGACCGCCCGGGCGGCCGACGCCCAGGCCGTGCGCGCCGCGAAGGGCGCACTCCAGAAAGCGGTCAACCAGGGAAGCCCCGAGGGGATCCTCGCGGCCCGGAACCAGTTCGCCACGCTTTCGGCCGCCGAGCCGTCGAACGCACAGCTCCACTACTGGGTCGCGCTTGCGGACTGGCGCGTAGTTCCAATCCTCTCCGGACGCAACAAGGACAAGAAGAGCGCGGTGCGCTACTGCAAGGACGGCCTCGAGGAATGCGAGCGCGCGCTCAAGGCGGACGAGAAGTTCGCCGAGGCGCTCGCGCTCAAGGCGGGGCTCCAGGGGCTCTCGATCTCACTCGAGATGAACTCCGGGATGACGATGGGCATGCAGATGGGCATGACCATGAACCGCGCGCGCGACATGGCACCGAAGAATCCGCGCATTCTTTTCCTCGACGGCGTGAACACGCTCTACACGCCCGAGTTCGTGGGCGGTGGATCGAAGAAGTCGCTCGAGAAGCTCGAGAAAGCGATGGAGCTGTTCGCGGCCGAAGCCGCCGCCCCCGCTCCCGCCGATCCGCTCACGCCCGACTGGGGACGTGACGACGTGTACGTCTGGGCCGGGCGCGCGGCGGTCGAGGGCGAACGCTACGCCGATGCGAAGACGTTCTACAAGAAAGCACTCGAGATCAATCCCGAGAACGGCTGGGTCGAGCACGCGCTCCTGCCCGCGCTCGAGAAGAAGATGACGGAGAAGGGAAATTCCTGATGTTCGCGCGCCTTCTCCGGGGACGAATGCGGCTTCGCATCCTCGTCCTTCTGCCGCTTTCGATCCTCCTCGACGGGGGGGTGGCACGCGAGGGGGCAGCTCAGCCCACGCGGGTCACCGGCGTCGTGGTGGACGGAGAGGGCGCGCCCGTCGAATTCGCGACCGTGAACCTCCCTGCGCTCAAGCGCGGGGCGATGGCCGACGGCGAAGGCCGCTTCGCGATCGAGCTTCCCTCGGACGCAGGCCCCGGGCCGTTCGTGCTCGAGATCCTGCAAGTCGGCTATGAGAAGACGCGCGTGACCTGGAGCGCCGGTGCCGGGCTCGTGCGAATCGTGCTCCACGAGGAGCCGGTGCCGCTCGAGGAAGTCACGGTTTCGACGTCGTCGTTCGGAAAGACCGGAAAGAGCGAAGGGGCCGTACTCGCGCGCATGGACGTGTACACGACGCCCGGCGGGGCGGCCGACATCTTTCAGTCGCTCCGGGCGCTCCCCGGCATCAACGCGCCGAACGAGGGCGCGGCCGTGTTCGTGCGCGGCGGGGATCCGAAGGAGACGTTGATCCGGATGGACGGAGCCGTGCTCGGCCACCCCTATCATTACGAGGGCGCGTCGGGCGGGCTCTTCGCCGGGTTCGACACGTATTTGTTGAAGAGCGCGTTCTTCTCGAGCGGCGGATTCTCGTCGAAGTACGGCGGCGTGCTCTCAGGCGTCCTCGACATCGAGACCGAAGACGCCCTCATGACGCGCTCGGTGTCCGTGGGTGCCAACATGGTCGGCGGCGGCGTCTCGACGAGCTGGGCGATCGTTCCCGAGAAGCTCTCGCTCCTCGGCACCGTGAGTGCCGCGACGCCCGAGCTCCTGTTCCGCCTCTATGGCTCGGCGTCGGATTTCGAGTCCGCGCCCAGGAGCCAGAACGGCGCCCTCAAGCTCACGTACAAGTACTCGCCGACCGGGCGCCTGAGCGGATCGTGGATCGGCGCTGGCGACGACGTCTCGGTGATCGCGAACGAGCTCAACTTCGCGGACGCCTACCGGGCCGACACGCGGAACGATTTTGCGTCGCTCCGGCTCGAGGACCTGTTCGGCGGAAAGCTCGCGCTCAAAGCGCTCGCGTTCGGGCAGCTCTATCGCACGAGCTGGTCCTACGGAGAGTTCAGCGGGTCGCGCAACGAGGACAACCTGGGCGGACAGGTGGACGCCGTCTGGGCTGCGACGCCACGGCACGAGCTTTCGTTCGGCGGGCAGTGGCGCGGCGACCAGGCCGATCTCGAAAGCCTGGCCCCCGCCGACAGCACGGACCTCTATCCGGGCGCGCCGACGCGCGTGTACGGAACGAACGCACGCCTCGACTATCCGGGCTTCTATCTCGAGGACAAGCTGCGGGTCGCCGGTCCCGTGTACGCGACACTCGGAGGGCGAGTGGACTACCTCTCGGGTTCGGACACGTGGACCGTCGATCCGCGGGCGGCGATCGCCTGGCGCGTCGACGACCGGCAGACCGTGCGCGTTGCCGCGGGCCGTTATCACCAGCCGCCCGATCCGTCGCTCCTCGATCCCGTGTACGGGAATCCGTCGCTCGGGCCGCTCGCCGCGACGCACCTGATTGCGGGCTACGAGTGGTACGAGCGCGACTTGAACCTCCGCGTCGAGGCGTACCGCAAGAGCTACGACGATCTCGTGTTGAACGACGCAGAGACCTGGTACTCGAACGGCGGCCACGGCTACGCGCAGGGAGTGGACGTGTTCCTGCGCGGCTCGCACCGGATGCTGACCGGATGGATGTCGTACGGCTATCTCGATTCGAAGCGCATGGAATACGACGATCCGCGCGAGGTGCCCGCGAGCTACGGCGTGCGCCACACGCTCACGCTCGTCGGCCAGTACCAGTTCGCGACCACCTGGTCGACCGGAGCGCGCTGGTCCCTGTCGTCCGGCCGCCCGTGGACGCCGGTCGTGGACCGGACGTACGACGCCGCGCGCGACCTGTGGAAGCCGGTGTACGCCGAGAACAACTCGGGGACGATGCCGGCCTTCCACCGGCTCGACCTCAGGGTGAGCCACCTCTTCAACATTCCCGCGATGCTCGGGCTCCCGGAGAGCGGCGTGTGCGTTGCGTATGCCGAGTGCATGAACGTCTTCGGCGTCCGCAACACGCTCGAGTACTACTACAGCCCCGACTACTCGACGCGCTACGCGCAGGACTCCTACTTCAGCCGGCGAATGGTCGTGGCCGGCGTCGCGCTGTCGTGGTAAATGGCTCGCGCGGGGCCGGGCGACCCACCCGTAGGCAGGCCGGCACACGCAGCGTATGATGCTCACGCTCATGGATCTCGCGAACACAGTCTCAGGTGGTGCGGCCGGTGCGCCCGTCCCGTTGCGCGTCGTGCTGGTGGACGACGAGGCGCTTGCGCGTTCGCGCGTGCGCCGGCTGCTCGGCGAGATTGGCGGCGCAGACGTGGTCGGCGAGGCCGACTCGGTGCCGGCCGCGCGCAACATTCTCGCGCAGACGCGTCCCGATCTCGTTCTGCTCGACGTCCAGATGCCCGGTGAGGACGGGTTTGCGCTCCTCGAGGGGCTATCGCCCAGGCCGGCGGTCGTGTTCGTCACGGCGTTCGATCACTACGCGGTGCGCGCGTTCGAAGAGAACGCGGTCGATTACCTGCTCAAGCCGTTTCGGAAGGAGCGGCTCGCGGAAGCGCTCGAGCGCGCGCGCCGGGATCTTGCGCGGCCGGAAGAGGTGGCAGCGCGACTCTCGGCGCTGGTTGCGGCCCTCGGCGCGGGGGGTGCCCAGGGCGCGACGGTCGGCTTCGGCGCCTCCCCTGCGGGCGGGCCCGCCGCGCTGCTCGAACGCTTCACCGTGCGCGTCGGCACGCGCCAGATCATCCTCCAGGCCGAGGAGATCCTCTGGTTCGGGGCAGAGGAAAAGCTCGTCTTCGCGGCGACCGAGAGTGACCGCCACTGGCTCAACTTCACGCTCGATCAGCTCGAGAAGCGGCTCGATCCGCGGCGTTTCGCGCGCGTGCATCGCGGCGCGATCGTGAACCTGGACTACGCGGCCGCTCTCAAGCCGGGATTCGCGGGAACCTACACGCTGGTGCTTAAGGACCGGGAACGCACGGAAGTGCCGGTGAGCCGCGCGCGGGCGCGCGCGCTCAAGGACCGACTGGGGGCGTAGGTCCGCCGCGGGGGAAGTTGAATGCTGGCCACACTGCGAGACCGTGGGTCGAGAGTCGCTTGATGTCGGAGAACGTCCCCGTAACAGCGTAGATGTCGATCATGGGCATGAGTGAACGTCCTTCGCGTAAGCCGTCAATGGACCACCGATCCGGACTTCGGCCAGCAAACCGACCTCAGAGCGACTCTCGGACCAACGACCCGCATGTAGGGCGATCTAGGCTATGGCTTGGCCGCGTGCGCCGAGCTCCACAGGGCCCACCCGGGATTCACCCGGTTCGGGTAGAGCGCAAGCATCTTCTCGTAGAGCTCTTGCCGCGAGGACGTTGTCTTCAGGAGCCTGTCGAAGTCCCGGATGTACTGTCGCGTCTCATCGATGATCCGGGGGTTATCGTCGTTTTCGGGTCGCTTGTGTGACGCGATAACTGCAGTCGGCTTCAGTGCTTCGATCCTGTCGAGCGCCGCGAGCCACTCCTGTCGCTGCTCGGCGTTCGACTCGACTAGAAGTGGTTTCATAACCACCTCAGAGTGATCATCGCGCACGCGATGTAGAAGAACGCTTGGTAGTGTTCGACGCTGTGATCGTATCGCACGACCATGCGGCGGAACCCGCTGATCCAGGCGT
>JBOHUC010000162.1:0-11803 GCA_050733935.1 Candidatus Eiseniibacteriota bacterium
GTCGTCGGTGTCGTCATCGGGTCCTCCTCTCTCGACGGGCACATTGGACCACGGCAGACCGCGGCTGTGAAGTCAAGAATCTGGACTTCACACCCGAAGGCGCGGTGCGCAATACTGGCGTCGTGAGGACGTACGGTCAGTACTGCCCCATCGCCCGTGGCGCCGAGATCTTCGCCGAGCGCTGGACACCGCTGATCATCCGCAACCTGTACGTCGGCTGCGCAAGCTTCAGTGCGATCCTGGAGGGCGCGCCCGGACTCTCCCGTACTTTGCTCTCCCAGCGTCTCAAGCAGCTCGAACACGTCGGCATCGTCGAGTCCGCCCTCAAGCCTGATGGGCGCGGGCACCATTACAAGCTCACGTCCGCGGGCCACGAGCTCTTCTCGGTCTGCCAGTCGCTCGGCGAATGGGGTGCGCGCTGGCTCGAGATCGCCCCCGAGAACCTCGACCCCTTTGTCGCCTTGTGGTCGATGTGCAACGCGCTCCGTCGCGACCGGCTTCCGGATCGACGCGTCGTCATTCGCTTCGACTTCACCGGCCGAGCGCGCCGTGAACGCTACTGGCTGCTCATCGAGCTCGGAGACACCGAGATCTGCAAGACGTCTCCCGGCCTCGACGAGGACCTCTACGTCACGGCGGAACCCGAAGCGTTCGTCAAATGGCACGCGGGCCAGCTCACCTGGACTCAGGCCACACGCGAGGGCCGCATCCAAATCGACGGCCCTTCGCGGCTCGTCAAAGCGTTCCCCACGTGGAACGCCCGCAGCGCGTTCGCGCACATCCGGCCGATCTCCCTCACTTCGCGTCACGGGTGAGCAGCGCTCCGACGTTCGTCTCCTTTTCCGGCGGGACGTTTCGCTGAAGGCGCCCCCGGATCGCCGGGGGCCCGCGACGATCTGGGGTGATGGCGGTCCGGTACGAACCGGCCAGGATGCTATGGCGCGACCTGCTCGGTGCGGTTGTTCCTGAACACATTGGTGCCGTTCTGGTCGGAGTAGGCGGACACGAAGTAGCGGATCGTGTTCAACTCGAATTGGTTTTCGGCCGACTGGGCGCTCGCCGCGATGCCGGTGCCGAATCGCGCCAGCAGGTTGAGCCTCACGCGATCGTCGTGGGGGCCCGCAGGATCGCCTACTGGCGCTGGGTTGTAGCAGATGGCGAGCAGTCCGTGATCGCCGCCTACCACCTCATTCGCGTCGATCCGATTCGAGGAGCTGCCTCCACCGCGCACGAAGATGCCGAGGTTCACACGGCTGAGCCGGTTGCGCGTGACGACGTTGGAGCCGCTGTTGATCAGCATGATACCGACCTGGGGCGGGTTGCCGTTCGGCGGATCGGCGGTCTCGTCGCCGCCCAGGATCTCCAGCCTGCTCAGCCGGCACTGCGAGGCGCCGAGCAGAACGGCTCCGAAGCCGAAGTGCTCGATGCGGCCACCCACCACCGTCACGTCGTCGGCGCCGTCGATCACCACCGCCCGTCCGACCTTGTTGCCTGGGCCGAACAGCCGGTGCTCTCCGAGCCACAGTCGCACGTGGCTCGCGACGATTACGATGCCATCTTCCTGGGCCACGAAGTCATCCGTCAGGCGGTAGTGTCCCGGCGAGGAGATGATGGTCGGTCCCGTGATTGGCTGGGCGAGCCGCATCGCATCGCGGTCATCGATCCCGACGCTCGACGATTCCACATCGTCGTCCACCGGCGGGACGGCCCCGTTGTCGAAGGCGGTGTACGCCGCCTGATCAGGGGCCGCCGAGTGTTTCATCTTGCCGCACCCGGCCACACTGAACGTCAGCACGGCGAGGCCGGCGAAGCACGCATTCCACAGCACGCGAGTCAACATGATGGCTCCTCTCCAGCGACGAATCGGCTGCGCGGACATCGATCGGATCAGGAGGCGAACGCGGGCCCAGGAGCACCACGACCAATCGGGAAAAATGTGACGGGGTGTGCGGCGTGGCCGCGCGCAGATCCGACCGCGAGCCTTAACGACCTAGCGTTCGGTGAGCGGCTTCGCGGAGCATGCCCAGCTTCATCGCCTCCATTGGCCGAATCGGCTCGAGGAGCGGCGGCCGGCTGTGGAGGAAGACCGTGCGCCTGAATCCGGCCTGAACTGTGTCGCTAACGCCGCCGATCATGGCGACCCTGCCTTCGAACACGCACACACAGCTCGTGTCGCGATTGCACAGGACGGCGAGTGTCGTGCCGGCGACGACCGCGCGAGCCTGGGGTGTGACCACGGTCAGGCGGGTTCCAGCAAACGCGGGGCCGGTCGAGATCCGAAGCTCACCCGCGGTCAGTGATGTGGTCACCGAACGCCCGAACCAACGCCCCGGGCGCCCCGGGACGGTCGCGCGAGTGCCGCCCGTGATCTGCATCAAGGCGAGCCCGGGAAGCTCGAGATCGAGCTGCGCCTCGGGAGGCAGAACGACCTCGGCCCCGGAGTGCAGCCGATTCGCAAGCGCGTCGGGTGCCCCAAGCGGGACCGGATGTCCATCGATGATCGCGGTTCCGGTCCCGGTCACGGCGCTGAGCTTCCACGCCGCGCCGAGGTTGAGGGGCCCGGCGACCAACAGCAGCGTCGCCGCGATTCCGCAGACGGCCGCCACGGCTCCCACGGCCAGGCGGCGCCGGATCGCACGCTCGCGTGGCGCCCGCGCGGGGATCTCGTCGCGCACGAACCGCGTTCGCAGGAGCGCGTGGAACTCCGGCGGCGCAGCTCGCCTCGGCATCCGGCGCAACGCGATCTGCAACGCCGCGAGTTCCACGCCGGCCCCGGGCCTCGTCATGGGTTCATCCTCTCCTTCAGCAGTCTCGCCAGGGCGAGTAGCGCGCGCGAATGCCGCTTGCGGGCTGCGGAGTGACTGATGCGCAGGATCCCGGCGATCGCCTCATGGCCGAGCCCTTCGAAGTCGTGCAGGATCACGCTCACGCGTAGCTCGGGCGACAGCCGTCCGACCGCCCACTGGACTTGGCGCTCGTCCTCGGCTGCCATCACTCCCTGCTCGGGACTCGCGTCGTCGCTCGAGAGCGCGGGCCCGATTTGGTCGAGCGGAACACTGTGTCGCGACACCCGCCACCACGATGAACGCCGGTGATCGTGGCACGCATTGACCGCCACCGCGTAGAGCCATGGCGCCGGGTCACGTTCGAGATCGAGACGGCTAATGTGGCGGCGGATCTTGAAGAAGATGTCCTGGGTGAGGTCCTTGGCCAGCTCGACGCTGCCGGTGAAGCGATAAACGACCGAGAAGATCCGATCGCAATAGTGATCGAAGAACCTGCCGAGTGCCTGCGAATCGCCCGCCTGTGCTCGCTTCAGATCGGCGCGGTCGAATGTCGGCCAATAGTCGGCCGGGGGCCCGTCGTCGGCTACGGGTCCTTGACTGCTGCCAGCAGTTGCTCGGGATGGGCCCCCGGCTGCGTCGGGTGGTGGTCGGCGCACGACACCTCGGATGCTTGCATTTGGCTTCCAAGGCTATCACGACATGACGGGCGAAATTGTGACCGAGGGGGTAGCCAAGACCATCGTGAATGGCTGGGCTTTTCCGCTGAGGGCGAGGCTCTAATGGCCCCATTGACGCTGGCACCGACCCGCCAATTGGGCTATAAGTCGTAGTCCACCAACTACTTCGAGGCGGCATAGCCAAGTGGTAAGGCGAGGGTCTGCAAGACCCTCGCCTTTGATGCTCGAACCGGATCGGCTACTTCGCTTTGAAGTTCGCCTTCCGCTTCTCGACGTAGGCGGTGAGCCCTTCCTTCGCGTCCTCGCTCTGGAAGAGGAGCTGCTGCAGCTCACGCTCGATCGCGAGCGACTCGCTGAACGACACTTCGAGGCCCGACTGGACGGAGCGCTTGATGTTGCCGACGGCCTTCGCGGCCTTGTTCGGCGGGCAGAACTGCTTCGCGTACTCCATCACGGTCGCCATGAACGTCGCGCCGTCTCCGGCTTCGATCCGGTTCACGATTCCGAGCTCGACACCCTTCTCGAACGCGAACAGGTCGCCGGTCACCATGAGCTCGATCGACTTCGCCTTGCCGACGAGCCGCGCCAGGCGCTGCGTGCCGCCCGTGCCCGGGAGGACGCCGAGCGCCACTTCCGGAAGCCCGATCTTGCCCGCATCCTTGCGCGCGATCCGGACGTCGGCCGCCATCGCGATCTCGAGGCCGCCGCCGACCGTGTGGCCGTTCAACGCCGCGATCACGAGCTTCGGTGTCTGCTCGAGGCGCGTGAGCGTCTCGTTCGCGTGCAGGCAGAAGTTGTACTTGAAGTACGGATCCACCGTCTGGAGCATGTTGATGTTGGCACCCGCGCAGAAGAACTTCTCGCCCGCGCCGGTGATCACGATCACGTACACCTCGGGATCGAAGCGCGCCTTCAAGATGCAGTCGTCGAGATCGCGCATCATCTCGTGCGTGTACGTGTTGGTCGGCGGATCATTGAGCGTGAAGATGGCCACGCCGCCTTCCTTCTTGTAGTTCACCAGCGTGGCGCGCGTCGCGTTCGCCGCGGTCGTCGACATGTCGTTCGTGCCTCCCGAGGGTTCGTGTCCTGCCGGCGGCCCGGGACCCGGGCCCTGGTTTCGATCCACTAGATTCGTTCGAACAGAACGGCCATGCCCTGCCCGCCGCTCACGCAGAGCGTGGCCAGTCCGTACCGTCCCTTCCTGCGCTCGAGCTCGTGAAGGAGCGTCACCACGATGCGGGTGCCGCTGCAGCCCGTCGGGTGTCCGAGCGCGATCGCTCCTCCGTTCACGTTCAGACGTTCGCGGTCGAAGCCGAGCTCCCGATCGCAGGCGAGCACCTGCGACGCGAACGCCTCGTTGAGCTCGACCAGGTCCATGTCCTGCATCGAAAGGCCCGTGGTGGCGAAGAGCTTCTTCACCGCCGGAACCGGGCCCAGGCCCATCTCCGCGGCGTCCACCCCCGCCGACGTCGCGGCCACGATCCGCGCCTGCGGGCGCACGCCAAGCGCTCCGGCGCGATCCTCGGCCAGCACGACGACCGCTGCGGCCCCGTCCGTGATCGCCGAGGAGTTGCCCGCGTGCACCGAGCCGTCCTTCCTGAACACGGGCGGCAGCTTCGCGAGCCCCTCGAGCGTCGTGTCGGGACGCGGATGCTCGTCGCGTTCGAACGCGGTCTCCTGGCCCTTCGGTCCGCGCACGGTCACGGGCGCGACTTCATCCTGCATGCGCCCCTCCGACCAGGCGCGCCCGGCGCGCTCCTGGGATGCGAGCGCGTACCGATCCTGCTCCTCGCGCGAAAGCGAATACCGCCCGACGAGGGTCTCGGCCGTCTCGCCCATGACCTGGTTGCAGAGTCGGCACAGGTAGCCGTCGCGGTACATCGCGTCCACGACCGAAAGATCGCCGAGCTTCTTTCCCCAGCGCTCGTCCGGCAGGAGGAACGGAATCGCCGACATGTTCTCGACCCCGCCGGCGAGCACGACCTCCGAGTCGCCGAGCGCGACGGCCTGCGCGCCGCTCACGATCGCCTGGAGGCCGGACGCGCAGGCCTTGTTGATCGTGTACGCGGGACGCTCGTCGGGAACGCCCGCGAAGTGCGCGATCTGGCGCGCGACGTTCGGTCCGTTTCCGGCCTGGCGCGCGTGGCCGACGATCGTCTCGTCGACCGCGTGCCCGGAGATCCCGGCGCGCGCGAGGGCCGCCTTCGCCGCGGCGGCTCCGAGGTCCGCGACGTGGACCCCTGCGAGCCCTCCGCCGAAGCGACCGATGGCCGTGCGAACCGCGCCCGCGACGACGACCCCACGGCCGAGCCCGTTCGGCCCACGGCTGTTGCCGTTCGTGCCGTTGCCGCCCGTTCCGCCCGCCATCAGGCCTTGTCCTCCGAGAGGTCGATCCACACGGACTTGGTCTGCACGTAGCCCTCGAGCGCCTCGGGGCCCATGTCGCGCCCGAAGCCGCTCTGCTTGTAGCCGCCGAACGGGGTCGCCGTGTCGTAGCGGTTGTACGCGTTCACCCACACCGTGCCCGCCTCGAGGCGGTGCGCCACGCGATGCCCGCGCTTCAAATCGCGCGTCCACACGCCGGCCGCAAGCCCGAACTCGGTGTCGTTCGCGATCCGGATCGCCTCGTCCTCGCCGTCGAACGGAAGGACCGCGAGCACGGGCCCGAAGATCTCCTCGCGCGCGATCGTCATGTCGTTCTTCACGTCCGCGAACACGGTCGCCTGGACGAAGTAGCCCTTGCCGTTCACGGGGGCGCGCTCGCCGCCCGCGACGAGCTTCGCGCCTTCCTTCCGTCCGGTGTCGATGTAGCCCAGGACCTTTTCCATCTGGCCTTGGCGGACGAGCGCTCCGAGGCGGGTCTTGGGATGCATGGGATCAGCGGGCGGAGTCTTCTCGGCGCGCTCCTTGAGCTTCGCGACCACCGTGTCGTAGATCGAACGCTCGACGAGCAATCGGGACCCGGCCGCGCAAATCTCGCCCTTGCCGTAGAAGATGCCGTTCGCGGCTCCGCGCACGGCGGCTTCGAGATCGGCGTCCGCGAAGATGATGTTCGGGCTCTTGCCGCCCAGCTCCATCTGCACCTTCTTCACGGTCTCCGCGGACGTGCGGAGAATTCCCTTCCCGACCTCGGTCGAGCCCGTGAACGCAATCTTGGCGACTCCCGGATGCTCGACCAGAGCCTGGCCCGCGACACTGCCCTTGCCGGGCAGCACGTTGAGCACCCCGTCCGGGAGTCCTGCTTCCTTCGCACACTCGGCGAGCAGGAGTGCGGAGAGCGGCGTGAACTCGGCGGGCTTCAACACGACCGTGTTCCCGGCCGCGAGAGCGGGTGCCACCTTCCACGAAGCGAGGAGGAGCGGGAAGTTCCACGCCACGATCGCGCCGATCACCCCGAGCGGCTCCTTGCGCGTGTAGTTCAGGAACGGACCGGTCGAGATCGGGAGCACCTCGCCTGCGAGCTTGGTCGCCCAGCCCGCGAAATACTGGAAGCACTTCGCGGCGTCCGGCGTGTCGATGTAGCGCGATTCGAAGATCGGCTTGCCGTTGCACAGGGTCTCGGCGGTCGCGATCTCGTCGGCGCGCGCGAGCAGGCGCTCGCCGATGTTCCAGAGAATCCGCTGCCGGTCGAGCGCGCTCATGCCGGCCCAGGCCGGCGAGCGGAACGCTTCGGTCGCGACGCGCACCGCGCGATCCACGTCCTCGCGGCCCGCGGCCGCGCAGGTCGTGAACGGCTCGCCGAGCGCGGGATTGATGACCTCGAACGTCTGTCCGTTCGCAGCGTCCTGGTATTCGCCGCCAATCCAGAGCTTTCCTGGCCGCACTTGAGGCGGGTTCTGCGTGGTCGTCTCCGCCGCCATGTTCAGGCTCCCTCGCTGTATTCGTACACGCCGCGTCCCGCCTTGCGCCCCAGGCGCCCGGCCTTGACGTACTGAATGAGAAGATTGCTCGGCCGGTAGCGCTCGCCGAGCGACTTCGAGAGGAACTCGAGAATCGAAAGCCGCGTGTCGAGCCCGACGAGATCGACGAGCTCGAACGGGCCCATGGGATGATTGAGCCCGAGCTTCAAGGCCTTGTCGATGTCGGGCGCGCTCGCGACTCCCTCTTCGAGCATGCGAAACGCTTCGTTTCCGATGAGCGCGTTCACGCGTGTCGTCACGAAACCCGGAGCCTCGCGCACCACGACCGGCTCCTTGCCCATGCGCATCGAGACGACACTCACCGCTTCGATCGTCTCGGTCGAGGTCTCGAGCCCGCGCACGATCTCGACCAGCTTCATGCGATGGACCGGATTGAAGAAGTGCATGCCGACGACGAGCGGCGCGCGTTTGGTCGCGCCGGCCATCTCGGTGATCGAAAGCGACGACGTGTTCGTGGCCAGGATCGCTTCGGGCTTCGCGTACTTGTCGAGCTTGTCGAACAGCTCGCACTTGAGCCGGATGTCTTCGGGCACCGCTTCGATCACGAGATCCCGACCGCTCACGACCGACGAGAGATCGTCCTCGGTCTTGATGCGCGCCTTGTCACGCGCTTCGGGAGCGAGTTTCCCGGCCGCCACGCCCTTGTCCATCAAACCCTTGATCTCGCCCGTTGCGCGCTCGAGAACGTGCGTGACGGCGTCGTACAGCGTCGTGTCGAAGCCCGAGACGGCGGCGGCGTACGCGATGCCGCGACCCATGATGCCGGCGCCGAGCACGGCGATGCGTTCGATGGCCAAGCGACCTCCTGTCAGCCGGAAAGGTGGGAGCGGGAAGCCCTGGGAGGGATGCTCGAGGGGCGGGCCCGGCCCGCCGTACGGCCGCAGTTTAGCCGCTCGAACCGGGTTCGGCAAGGCGTGGCCATCTTGGCGCTTGCCGTGCGGCGCGTGTGCTTTCATGGTGCTTCCCATGCCCCGGAGCGACCTCGAGCTCATCCGCCTTGCGGAACATGTCGAAGCACGCGCAACCGAATCGTACGCCGAGGCCGCACCGGCCGAGATCGCCGGGAAACTCGGTCTCGCCGGGGAACGAATCGGTCCCATTTACCGCCTCGAAGCCGCACACGTCGACGTGCTCGCGTTCAACCGCGCGTTCAACATCGGAATGGACGGGCCGGCGCGCGAAGAGGAGCTCGATCGGATCGATGCGGCCTTCGTCGCCTCGCACGTGCCGCGTTACTTCGTCCAGATCGCGCCCGGTGCCGGGCCTGCCGCCATTTCCGACTGGCTCACAGCGCGAGGTTTCAAGATCCACAATCGCTGGATGCGACTCGCGCGCGATCCGGCCGCGCCGATTCCGGTGGGCGCGGTTCCGCAGGGCTGGCGCGTCGAGCACATCGGAACCGACGAAGCGGACGCGTTCGCCGCAATCGATGCGCGCGGGTTCGGATATCCGCGCGAGGTCGAGCCCTGGACGGCGGCGCTCGTCGGCCGTCCGGGCTGGCGCCACTACATGGCGTTCGACGGAGACATTCCGGTCGGAACCGGAGCGATGTTCACCGAGGATCAGGTCGGCTGGTTCGGCTTTGCGGCGACCCTCGAAGCCTACCGGGGAAGGGGAGTCCAGAGCAGCCTGATCGCCTTTCGCCTGGCGGAGGCGCGCCTGCTCGGCCTCGAAACGATCGTGGTCGAGACCGCGGAGGACCTCCCCGAGAGGCCGGCCCCGTCCTATCGCAATCTGATCCGCCTCGGATTTCGTACTCTGTATGCGCGCGACAACTGGATTCGGCACACGACCGGTTGACGCATCGCGCCGGGCGGGCGCATGCTGCGCGCACGTTGCCCGCTCCCCCGGGCCCCTTCCGGAGTCTTCGATGATCCAACCGACCGGCACCGCGTCTCCAGAAGCCCAGCGCCAGCGCTACGAAGCCGGCCGCCTCGGGCTCGCGCGCCTTCGAGTCGAAGGCGGCGACTCTCTGGCCAAGGTGTTCCAGGAGTCGACGGAGCTCGCCGCGGACACGCTCCAGGTGGACCGTGTGAGCATCTGGCTCTATGCGGACGAAGAGTCACGGATCGAGTGCAAGGAGCTGTTCGAGAGGCCCACGCGCGAGCACACCCGGGGTGCGCATCTCGACCGCGCGGACATCCCGCTCTACTTCTGTGCGCTCGAGCAGCATCGTGTGCTGCCGATCGACGACGCGCGCTCGGACCCTTCGACCGAAGCGCTGACGGCGATCTATCTCGAGCCGCTCGGGATCTACTCGATGCTCGATGCGCCGATCTTCCGCGACGGACGGGTTGTCGGCGTCGTGTGTCACGAGCACACGGGCTGGGTGCGCCACTGGACGCAGGAGGACATGGACTTCGCGAGCTCGGTCGCAGACACGGTAGCCCTTCAGTACGAGGGCGCGGACCGGCAGGAAGCCCAGGCGGCCCTTCACGCGCACGATGCGTATCTCGCCGAAGTGCAGAAGATGGAAGCCCTCGGACGCATGGCCGCCGGCGTTGCGCACGACTTCCGGAACCTGCTCACGGTCATCCTCGGCCACGCGCGCATCATCCTCGACAATCCCCAGGCCACCGAGTCGGTGAAGGACGATGCGGGCCGCATTCGCATCGCGGCCGACCGCGGCGTGGCGATCACGCGCGAGCTTTCCGCGTTCGGCAAGGACGAGCCGTCCACGACCCCGCACGCCGTCCGGGTCTCCGACGTGCTCGGCAAGTTCCTCGACGTGCTACGCGGCGTCGCGGGGAAGAGGCATCCGATCACGGTGGCGGCCGGGGCCGCGGGCGGGTGGATCTTTATCAATCCGTCGCAGCTCGAGCGCGTGCTGCTCAATCTGGTCGTGAACGCGAGCGACGCGATGCCCGACGGGGGCCCGATCACCCTTCGCGTCTCCGAGACGCGCGTCACGCAGGGCCAGGGGGCTCCGGGCGTCTACATCGTCCTCGAAGTGCGGGACGCCGGAGTCGGAATGGACGAAGCCACCCGGCGGCGGATCTTCGAGCCGTTCTTCACGACCAAGCCCGCAGGCCAGGGAACGGGCCTCGGTCTTGCGATCGTCTACCGCGTGGTCGAGGACGCCGGCGGCTTCGTGCACGCCGAGAGCGTTCCCGGGTCCGGGACGACGATCCGCGTCTACCTCCCGCGAGTCGCGCGCCCCGACTGATGCCCTACGACTTCGACGTTCATCCGGAAGAGAAGCTCGTGCGCTTCCGGGCCTGGGGGCCCGCGGTCGTCGAGGATGTGATCGAGGCCATGGAGCGCATCATCTCGCACCCGAAGTACGCGCCCGCGTTCTCGATCCTGATCGATGCGAGCCAGATGGAGTACGTGGCCTCGTTCGCCGACGCGCTCGCGATCCGCGACAAGTTCGAGGAGCACCGGGAGAGCTTCCGCGGTCCGATCGCGATGGTCGTGACGGCCCCTGTCCAGTTCGCGATCACGCGCGTCGTCGCTTCGCTCGCCGACCTGTTCGGCGTGCGGGTCGGGGTGTTTCGCGACATGGCGTCCGCCCGCGGGTGGATCGCCGAGGAGAATCGCGAGAAGGCACGCGACGGCCCATGAAGCATCCGCTCGTCGTGCGCGACGTCGAAGGCGAAGACATGCTCGAGATGCTGATCGTCTTCGCGGTCGTGACCGTGCTCGCGATCCGGGCGTTCTTGAAGCTCACGGGTTATCCCCAGCTCGGCGTCGGCGGGCTCCACATCGCGCACATCCTGTGGGGCGGCTTCTTCATGCTGCTCGCCCTGGCACTCCTCCTCCTGTTCTGGAACCCGGGAGCCCGACGCCTCGCGGCGGCCCTGGGCGGCATCGGGTTCGGATTCTTCATCGACGAGCTCGGCAAGTTCATCACAAAGGACAACGACTACTTCTTCCAGCCCACCGTCGCGGTCCAGTACGTCCTCTTCCTTGGGCTGTTCGGGGCCGTGCGCTTCCTCAGGGCCTCGTTGCCCCCGGATCCCCGGACCGAGAAGCTCAACCGCGAGGTGCGTTCGCTCCTTGCGACCGACGGCCCGACGCGGAGTCCCCTCCTCCATTTCTTCTTTCGCGCGCGGACCCTGCTCGCCGTGTCGTACCGGCGTCTCGCCTCGCGGCCGGCATTCGGATACGCGGTGACGGCCTGGTTCGTTCTCCTTGCGCTCGTCAATCTGGCGTACGCGATCGCCGCCTATCTCCTGTGGCGGGAACATTCGCTCGACGTGCCGATCGTCCAGGGACTGAGCGCGCTCGCGTCCGCGGTGTGCGTGTGGATCGGGGCCGTGCGGCTTCCGCGCTCGCGGCTCGCCGCGTTCGAGTGGTTTCGGCGGGGAGTGGCGGCGACGATCCTCTTCGGGCAGGTGGTCGCGTTCTACCACGTCCAGTTCGCAGCCCTTTGGGGGCTTGCGTTCAACGTGCTGCTCTACCTCGCGCTCGGCTACAT
>JBOHUC010000163.1:0-2608 GCA_050733935.1 Candidatus Eiseniibacteriota bacterium
GTCCTGCTCGCCGTGCTCGCCGACGTCCAGACGCACGGTCGCGGACGCGCCGGGCGGACGTGGATCTCCCCGCCCGGAACGGGACTCTATTTCTCCGCGTACTTGAGGCCCGGTTGGACGCCGGGACGCACGGCGTTGCTCACGCTCGCCGCCGGACTCGCCGCGATCGAATGTTGCGCGGAGGCCGGCGCGCGCCCCGCGCTCAAATGGCCGAACGACCTCATGGCGCCCGACGACACCGGCCGGAAGCTCGGCGGCATCCTCACCGAAACGCGCACCGAGGGTCGCGTCGTGCCGGAGGCGGTGATCGGAATCGGAATCAACCTGCGTCCGCCTCCCGGGGGCTGGCCCCCCGAGCTCGACGGGCTCGGCGTTTCGCTCGAGGAGCTCGCGGAAGCCGCGCGGCGCACGGCGCCGGGCATTGAGGGATTGATCGCGCCTCCCGCGGCTCCCGCGCCCCCGCTTCCGGACACCGAGAGCTTCGCGACGCGGCTTCTCGCGCGCCTCGATGAGGAAATCGAGATCCTCGCGCGGGACGGCGGCGAGCTCGATCTCATCGCCCGGGGGCGCGAGCGCTCGGGACTCTGGGGCCGGCGCATCCGCGTCGAGGGCGAGGGCGGAACCGTGTTCGGCGTCGCGCGTGACCTGGCGGAGGACGGCGGGCTCGTCGTCCGCCTCGACAGCGGCATCGAGCGCGTCGTTCATTCCGGCGACGTGCGCGTGACGTGGAGCGAACCGTGAGCGAATGGCCGGCGCTCGGACCTCCGGAAGGAGCGGTGGCCGCCGGTCAGAGCGGGCGTCCGCCGCGCACGGAGAGCGAGCGCGAAGGAGCGGAAGCCGCGCGCCGCGATCTCGCCGACGCGGGCGTGCGCGGCGAAGCGGCCGAATCGGACGAATCGGACAGCGGGCCCACGCTCGCGATGTCGTTCCTCGAGCATCTCGAGGAGCTTCGCATCCGGCTCCTGCGCTCCGTGATCGCGATCCTCCTTTGCGCCGCGATCGGATGGTGGATCTCCGCACCCGCGCTCGAGTGGGCGATCCGCCACACGGTCGGACACGTCGTCGTGCTCGATCCCATCGAATCGTTCTCCGAGCGCTTCAAGCTCTCGCTCATCCTGGGCGCGCTCGCCGCACTGCCGATCGTCCTCTACCAGGCGTGGGCGTTCGTGCTGCCCGGGCTCTTCCGCCGCGAACGACGCCTGCTCCTGCCGCTCGTGTTCGGGTCGCTCGTTCTGTTCGTCGCGGGGGCGGCCACCGCGGTCGGCCTCGTCGTTCCCCTGGTGCTCGACGTGCTCAGCCGTTTCCTCACGCCCAGCATGCGCCAGGACATTCGGCTTTCCAGCCTCCTCGGATTCATCTATAACCTCGCTCTGGCGACCGGCGCGGTGTTCCAGCTCCCGCTCGTCGCCGGAGCGCTCGCCGCGCTGCGGATCGTGTCGTCGCGATTCCTGCTCAAGCAGTGGCGTCTCGCGATCGTCGCGACGCTGGTCCTCTCCGCTCTCATCACTCCCGGGGACGTGGTGACCGCGCAGATCATCCTGGGACTGCCCCTGGTGCTCCTGTATCTGTTGTCGATCGGCGTGGCGTGGACCATCGAGCGCATGCGCCGCGACGCCGATTCCGATCCCGTCGAAGGAGCCTCCGCGTGAGCCCGATCGCACGTCACCGCCGTCCGAGCCGTTCGGGTCCCGCGCTCCTCGCCGTCGACGTCGGAAACTCCGAGACCACGGTCGGCGTGTTCCAGGATGAGGATCTCCTTCTCCACTGGCGGCTCCGCAGCATGCCGCGCACGCCGGACGAAGCCCTTCTTCTCCTGCGGCAGCTCCTCGCACCCGAAGCGATCGACCTTGCGGGGCTGCCGAGCGTCCTCTGCTCGGTCGTGCCGCCCGTCACGGGCGACTTCGCGACCGGCGTGGAGCGCCTGACCGGGCTCGCTCCCGTGATCGTGAGTGCGACGACCGTTCCGTCCATGGTGATCCGCTATCTCGATCCCGGTGCGGTCGGCCCGGACCGCCTCGCGAACGCGGTCGCCGTGCGCGAGTTGTTCGGCACGCCCGCGATCGTGGTCGATCTCGGGACCGCGACCACGTTCGACGTCGTGGGCAAGGAGGGCGACTACCTCGGCGGGGCGATCACGCCGGGCCTCTGGATGTCGGCGGAGGAGCTGTTCCGCCGCGCCGCACGGCTCGGCCGCGTCGAGCTCCGGCGTCCCGAGCACGTGATCGGACGCACGACCGAGGAGAGTCTCCAGGCGGGGATCCTGCTCGGACACGCGGGCCTCGTCGACACGATGGTCACGCGCATCCTGCACGAGCTCGGCGGACGCGCGCACGTGGTCGCGACCGGCGGACTCGCGCCGCTCGTCGCGGCCGAGTGCACGACCATCGAGCACGTGGACGAGGGGCTCACGCTCAAGGGTCTCCGCATGATCCACGAATCGGTCGCGCACCCCGAAGTGCTCGCGGCCTGGACGCGGAAGCAGGAGTCGCGGCGCGAGCTGCGTGCGCGTGCCGCGGCGACCGCCGACGTCTCGGCCGCCGTCGCCACCGCCCTGATCGACACGGTCGCTCCGGACGCCGCCCCTTCGGCCCGGCCCGCGAGGCACGCC
>JBOHUC010000164.1:0-5555 GCA_050733935.1 Candidatus Eiseniibacteriota bacterium
GCCCCCGGCACTCCGACCGTCCGTCGCGCCCCGGACGCCTCGCGCGCGGCGCGCCCCTGCCCGTCCACGAACGTGCGCAGCCAGAGCTCGAGATGGATCCAACGCCACACCTGGAGCCCGATGTCGCGCCGTCCCGCGAGGTACTCATCGAGCTCGCGCGCGACCGAGCGCCGGTCGAGGTACGCCTCCGACCGTGCGTCCGGCCCGAGCAGGAGGTCGCGCACGCGTGCGGCTTCGCGCGTGCGGATCCAGACGTCGGTCGGGGTCTCGTAGCCCTTCTTGTCCCTTCGCGCGACGACCGCGGGCGGCACGCGGTCCGCCATCGCGTCGCGCAACAGCGCCTTCGTGGTCGTGCCGCGAATGCGCATCTCGCCCGCGAGCGAGAACGCGAACAACGCGAGCCGGTAGTCGAGGAACGGCAGGCGCGTCTCGATCGAGAACGCCATCGAGTTCCGGTCCTCGTAGCGGAGAAGCGAAGGCAGGAATCGCGCGGTCATGTCCCACGCGAGCTGGTCCGAGAGCTGCGAGCCGTACCGTCGCGGCGGACGCGGCTCCGCGGCCTGGAATGGACGGAGCGCCTCCCCGAGAACGCGATCCTTGCCCTGTCCGAACGTGCGGCGGCCCCAGTCGAAGAACGGCGCGGGCAGGAGCGGAAGTGCGACCTTGGCCGCGGTCTGTGCGACGCCGAGCCCCTGTCCCGCCGCGACTCCCCAGAACGCGCGCGCGAACGATGCGAGCTCGCCCTTCGCGAGGAGATCGCGCAGTGCTAAGAAGTAGTAGCGGTGATAGCCGGCGAGGAGCTCGTCGCCGCCCTGCCCGTCGAGCAGCACCTTCATGCCCGCGCCGGTCCCGCGCCCCGCGAGCTTCATCACGTGCCACTGGCTGTAGAGCCCGGGCCCGGCCGCCGGTTCCTCCTGGTGCCACACGATCTCGTCGAGCGTCTCCCACAGGTCGCGTCCGTCGGGCACGACGACGCGCGGATCGGCGCCGGACGCGCGCACGGTCTCCTCGATCCAGCGCCGCTCGTCGTACGCGCTCCCCTCGTCGTACGCGACCGAGAACGTGCGCATCGGATGCGGCAGGAGCGACGCCGCCGTCACGACGATCGCGCTCGAATCGAGTCCGCCCGAGAGGCACGTGCCGACCGGGACGTCCGAGCGCAGGCGAATGCGAACCGCATCGGTGAACAGCGCGCGGAACTCCTCGGCCGCCGCGCGCGCATCGAGCACGCGCGGCGCCCCCGGCTCGAGATTCCACCAGCGGCGCACGCGCGGACCGGAGTCCCCCGGCGCAATCGAGAGGCAGTGGCCTGCGGGAAGCTGGTACACGCCCTCGAAGAACGTCTCGGGCGTATGATCGACCCAGTCGCGCGCGACCAGCGCGTGAATCGCCTCGGCGCGCGGGACGCGCGGACCGTCGAGCACGATCGGCTTCAATTCGGAAGCGAACGTGAAGCGCCCGCCCGCGACCCGGTAGTGCACCGGCTTCACGCCGAACCGGTCGCGCGCGATGAAGAGGCGCCGCTCGCGCGCGTCCCAGATCGCCATTCCCCACATGCCGTTCAGGTGCGGGAGCATGTCCTCGCCCCAGGTCGCGAACGCGGCGAGCACCACTTCGGTATCGCTCCGCGTGCGAAATACGTGGCCGTGCCCTTCGAGCTCCTGCCGGAGCTCGATGAAGTTGTAGACCTCGCCGTTGAAGAGGATCCAGAAGCGGCCCGTCGGATCGCACATGGGCTGATGGCCGGCGGCCGAGAGGTCGAGGATCGCGAGCCTGCGGAACGTGAGGCCCACGTCGCCCTCGAAACCGTCGTCGGGCACGGTGCGCGACGGCGCGTAGAGGAGTCCGGAGTCGAACGTCTCCGGCGCGGTGATCGACCCGCCGAACAGCCGGCGCGCGCCCGAGCGGTCCTCGATCAGGAAGCCTTCGTCGTCCGGTCCGCGCCACGGCATGCGATCGCCGAGCCGCACGAGCTCCGACGCGCGCACGGGGGGCGTCGCCGGATCGATCCGGAGGATTCCCGCGATGCCGCACATCAGACCACACTCCGCGCGGCCGCCGGCGCCGGCTCGGGAATGCGGCGCGCGAGCGCGAACGCGAGCGCCGCGTAGGCGAGGAACACGAGCGCGCGCACGCCGACCCCGAAGCCTGTCGCGGGCCCGGCGGACACCGCGGGCACCGCCGCGCCTGCGAGGACGTACGCGAGCACGGCGCCGCCGAAGAGCACGAACGCGCGCACTCCACGGAACGGAATCGGGTAGACCCGCTGCGAGGCGGCGTAGAGCGCGACCGCCGAAACGGTGAATCCCGCGAGGGTCGCGGCCGCGACCCCGACGAGACCCCACGGGCCCACGAGCGCGATCGCAAGGCTGATCGTGACGACTCCCGCTGCGATCGAGGTCCACGCCATGAGATCGGTGCGCAGCGCGAGCGCCGCACCAAGGCCGGTCACCATGTACCCGCCGTAGGCGACCGACGCGAACGCGAGGAGCCCGCCCGGAAACGCGGCCGGCCGGTATTCCGCGGGCACGAGGACGGCGAGCACCTCGGGCGCCACGAGCCCCACCGCGAGCGCGAGCGTCGATGCGACGGCCGTGTAGAGCGTGAGCACACGCGCGAACAGGCGCCCGGCCTCGGCCTCGCGGGCTTGCGCATACGCGAATGGACCCCAGGCGAGGTGAAACGCGGAGACGGCGAGCGTCATCACGGTTCCGATCTTCGCCGCGACCGCGTACACGCCGACCGAAGCCAGGTCCGCGAAGCGCACGAGCACCCAGCGGTCGCCGTAGGAGATCGCCCAGAACGCGATCCCGGCCGGGATCGTGGGAAGGCCGTACGCGAGCATGCGGCGGAGCACGCCGGAGTCCGTGCGCCGGACTAACGAGCGGCGGATGAGGATGAACCCGAGGAGGGCCGTGAGCGCGTCCCCCAGGATGCGCGCATAGAGCACGCCGCTCACCTCGCGCTGCCATCCGACGACGAACAGGATCGAGAGTCCGCCCACGAGCAGCGTGTTCACGACGTTGAGCACGATGTACTTGACCGGCTGGAACGTCACGCGGAGCACGTCGTTCTGGAAGAACACGAACACCGTGAACGGAAGTGAAAGCGCCGTGAGACGCACGTACTTCGCGTAGTCGGGCGACGCGAGCACGACCTGCGAGAACAGGGGCGCGCTCGCCCACAGGGCGGCCGCGACCGCGAGGGCGAGGCCGGCGCGCCAGGCGGCGGACGTCGTCACCATCGTGCGGCGCGCTTCGCCGTCCTCCGCCTCGTAGAAGAAGCGCGCGAGCGCGCCGTCCGTGCCCATCACGATCAGGAAGGCGGCGATCGAGCTCACGAGCGTCATGAGATCCACGACGCCGTACTCCGCGGGCGTGAACACGCGCGTGAAGACCGGCACGAGGATCATCTGGAGCCCGCGGCCGATCGTCTGACCGAGGCCGTAGATCAGGGACTCGCGCGTGAGGCGCTTCAAGGACTCCCGGATCAAGTCGTCCGCTCCCGTCGGGAATGGCGCTCGGAGGGCGCGAGATAGAGCCCGTTCGGCTTGCCACAGAAGGGACACATCCAGGTGTCGGGCGCGCCCGCGGGCGGGGTCAGCACGGACTGCTCGCCGCACTCCCGGCACACGTGCGTCACGTGGCGGACTCCGATCTTGCCCGTGTGGCGGAAGCGGCACACGAAGTTCGCGTCGCGGAAGAGGTCGAGTCCGGTGAGCCGCTTGATCGTGCCGAGCACGCTCACGAACGGTCCCTGGAGCTTCTTCGTGCGCGTGTCATTGAGCCACGAAAATCCGGCCGGCACGAGCGAGAAGCCCTCGAGCGCGAACCCGCGCGCGTAGAAGAGCGCAAGGAGCGACGCGAAGTCGAAGCGCTGCTGGTGCTCGATCCGCTTCCTGAACTTGAGGAGCGCGTACTTCGCGAAGTAGCCGGCGAAGCGGTAGAAGCGGTCGTCGAACGCGGCCGAGCGCGGGACGGACACGTAGAGGAGCCCGCCCGGCTTGATCACGCGCGCGCACGTGTCGGCCGAGCGCTCGAGCTCGGTCACGTGCTCGAGGACGTAGTGCACGAGCACGGCGTCGAACGACCGGTCGCGCACCGCAAGTTGTGCGAGATCCCCGCGGAAGTACGAAGCGTTCGGCGGGTGCGGCACAGGAGGGTGGATCGGGAGCACGTCGAAGCCGACGATCCTCAAGTCCGGGGTCGTCGAGTAGTCCCACGAACCGGGGCCGCAGCCGGCGTCGAGCACGCGCGAGCCGGGCCCAAGCTCGGCCGTGATCTCGCGCAGGAAGACACGAATCCCGTCCGGACCTGGATCGGGCCGCCGGACCCAGCCGTCCCGATCGGGCGCCCGCTCCGTCACGCCGCCCCCCTGAGGCGCGGTATGTAATGAGGGTTTTCCATCGGTCTCCCGGCCCAGTGGTCGCCGAACGCCTGCCAGGCCGCGGCAAATGCGGCCGATCCTCCCCCCCGACGCCACCAGGCCGCGCTCTGAAGGAGGAGGAGGAGGGCGAACGCCCACGGCCAGGTGAGCCAGTGCCACGGCCGCGTGTGCCGGACGGCGAGCCTCAAGCCCGCGCGTGTCCGGTGGTAGGCCTTGAACGGGCTCGCCCCGCCGCTCGAGCCCGAGACCCGGTGCCGGATGATCGACCGCGGGACATACAGGCATTCGAGCCCGGCGGCGCGGGCCTTGAGGCACCAGTCCGCGTCCTCTCCATAGAGATAGTACCCCTCGTCGAGCGGACCGATCCGCTCGAGGCAGGCGCTCGTGACATAGAGCGCGGCCCCGGTGAGGTAGCCCGAGCGCTCCGGACGCGCCCCGGCCGAGCCCACCGCCGGAGCCTCCGACCAGCGCTGCCCGAGCTTCCGGTGCCATCCCCACCCGAGCCACGGAGACCACGATCCCCCGGCCGACCAGATCCGGGTCCCGTCGAAGGAAAGGATCGTCGGACCGAACAGGCCGGCCTCGGGATGCGCGCGCACGGCGGACACGAGCGCTTCGAGAAAGTCCGGCGCGACCGTCGTGTCGTTGTTGAGGAGCAGGACACCCTCGGCTCCCGCGCGGCGTGCGACCTCGAGCCCGCGATTGTTGCCTCCGGCCCAGCGCAGGTTCGCGCCGTTCGCGACGAACTGGACGCCCGGAAACCGGGCCGGCAGCGTCTCGAGCGAGCCGTCGGTCGATCCGTTGTCCACGACCACGATCGAGAACTCCACCCCTTCGGGAACGCGCGCGACCACGAGCGACGAGAGACACCCCTCGGTGTCCGCCTTCCCGTTCCAGTTGAGCACGACGCAGAAGATTCTCACGGAGGCTACGCGATCCAGTTGTCGGGCACCTGCTCGAGCGGACGCACCTCGAGCCACGACACGCTCTTCCACGCGTAGAACAGCTGGAAGCCCGCGAGCACGAGGAGCGCGGCGGCGATGAGAAGGAGTGGCACGCGCGGGAGTCCTGCGTACGCCGCATACGCCCACCAGAAGTCGAGCGCGCGCGTGAGCGACGCGACTTCCGCACGCGGGACGGCGAGGCGTTCGCGCTCGACGGTCGAAATG
>JBOHUC010000165.1:0-21366 GCA_050733935.1 Candidatus Eiseniibacteriota bacterium
CGCCGGGGCCCGCGCGGGAGCGCGTGGTGCGGGCGCAGGTGCGGCCGGCGCGGGTGCCGGGGCAGGCACGGCTTCCGGTGAAGCTCGTATGGCCGCGCGTGACGCTGCAACTCTCAACAAGATCGAGAAGAGCGCGGGGAAGCACCTCGTCATCGTCGAGTCGCCGGCCAAGGCGAAGACGCTCGAGAAATTCCTCGGACGCGACTTCTTCGTGCTCGCCTCCTACGGACACGTCAAGGATCTCCCCAAGAGCGGGCTCGGCATCGACCTCGAGAAGGACTTCGAGCCCGAGTACGTGCCGATCGAAGGCAAGGGGAAGGTCCTCTCGCACCTCAAACTCGCCGCGCAGAAGGCGGGAGACGTCTACCTCGCGCCCGACCCCGATCGCGAGGGCGAGGCGATCGCGTGGCACCTCGCGACGTCGCTCAAGCCCGACCGGAAGAAGATCCGCCGCCTCACGTTCAACGAAATCACCGAGCGTGCGGTCAAGCAGGCCCTCGACCACCCGCGCGATCTCGACATGAATCTCGTGAACGCGCAGCAGGCCCGCCGCGTGCTCGACCGTCTGGTCGGCTACCAGGTGAGCCCGCTCCTGTGGCAGGTCGTGCGCTACGGACTCTCTGCGGGCCGCGTGCAATCGGTGGCTCTCCGGCTCGTGTGCGAGCGCGAGATCGAGGTGCGCGCATTCGTGCCCGAGGAGTACTGGACGGTCGAAGCCGAGCTCGAGACCGAGTCGGGCGAGCGCTTCAAGGCGTCGCTCTTCAGGATCGGCGACAAGAAGCTCGAGGACCGTGAGCTCAAGGCCGAAGGTGAGTGCCTGAGGCTGATCGAGGAGATGCGCCGCGCGCAGCCGGTCGTCGCCGACATCAAGGAGACCGACCGCCAGAGCAAGCCGCGTCCGCCGTTCATCACCTCGACGCTCCAGCAGGACGCGTACGGGCGTCTGGGCTTCGGTAGCAAGCGCACGATGCAGGTCGCGCAGCGCCTGTACGAGGGCATCGCGCTCGGTGCCGAGGGTCCGGTCGGCCTCATCACTTACATGCGCACCGATTCGACGCGGCTCGCGGCCGAGGCGATTGCGGAGCTGCGCGAGTTCATCACCCGAAACTACGGGGCCGAGTACGTGCCGAAGACTCCGCCCGTCTACGGCAAGCGCGCCGGCGCCCAGGACGCGCACGAGGCGATCCGGCCGACCGGAGCGGGACGCGCGCCCGATTCCCTCCGGAAGTACCTCACCGACGAGCAGCAGAAGCTCTACCAGCTCATCTGGTCGCGCGCCGTCGCGTCACAAATGAACCCGGCGCGTTACAAGGCGACGTCGGTCGACATCGGCGTCGGACGGCTCGGCCTCAAGGCGACGGGCTCCGTGCTCGTCTTCGCGGGCCACCTCAAGGCGTACGGCGAGAGCGAGGAGGAGCGCTCGTCGCGCCTGCCGCAGCTCGAGGTCGGCCAGAAGCTCCGTCTCGTCGACCTGCATCCGGAGCAGCACTTCACGCAGCCGCCGCCACGCTACACGGAGGCGACGCTCGTCAAGGCGCTCGAAGAGCTCGGGATCGGACGCCCGTCCACCTACGCGACCATCATCTCGACCATCACCGGACGCGATTACGTGACGCGCGACGGCGGACGGCTCGTCCCGAGCGAGCTCGGGATGGCGGTCTCGAAGCTCCTCGTCCGCATGTTCCCGGACATCTTCCAGGTCGACTTCACGCGCCGCATGGAGGAGGAGCTCGACCGGGTCGAGACCGGCGAGGACGAGTGGCACACGGTGATCCACGAGTTCTACGAGCCGTTCAAGGCCGATCTCGACCGCGCGCAGGCCGAGAAGAAGGAGCTGCGGAAGAGCCTCGAGGAGAAGACCGACATCGTTTGTCCGGAGTGCACGGAGGCGGGGCGGGGGACCAACTATCTTGTGCGCCGCTTCGGGCGGAACGGCCCGTTCTACGCCTGCCCGCGCTATCCCGAGTGCAAGTACACGCGGCCGGTCGACGAGTCCGAGATCCCGGAGGACCTGAACGAGAGCTGTCCCGAATGCGGCGAGGGCCGTCTCCAGGCGCGCAGCGGGCGCTACGGGCGTTTCGTCGCGTGCTCGCGCTATCCCGCGTGCAAGTTCACGCGTCCGCTCGGGCTGGGCGTGCGCTGTCCGAAGGACGGCGGTCAGGGCGAGCTGGTCGAGCGCCGCTCGCGCCGCGGGAAGACGTTCTACTCGTGCAACCGCTACCCGGAGTGCGACTACGCGACGTGGGATCGTCCCGTGCCGCGACCGTGCCCGCAGTGCGCATTCCCGTTCCTCTCGGAGAAGACCTCGAAGAAGAAGGGCACGTATCAGAAGTGCTCGCAGTGCAACTACGAGGAGATCTCCGACGTGGCCGGCGAGGCCCAGTCCGCCTGAACCGCCCGCCCTTAGCACCCGGCCCGATGCGCAAGACGCTCGAGGAATTCCTGGTCCATCTCGAAGGCGCACGCCGCCTGAGCCCGCGCACGGTCGCGGCGTACCGGTTCGAAGTCGCGCGTCTCCTCGATCTGCTCGCGGGCCGTCCCGGGGCGCCCGTCGCGCGCGAGCGCTTCACACCGATGGCGCTCGCCGAAGCGCTCGCGAAGCTCGCGCGCAGGGGACTCGCCCCCGCGTCACAGGGCCGCGCGGTCGCAGCCTGGCGCACGTTCTCGCGCTACGCGCACGACTACGCGGGGCTTCCGGACGCGGGGAAGACGCTCCCCGTCCCGAAGAAACCGCGGCGGCTTCCGCGCACGCTTCCGCAGTCGGGCCTGAACCGGGCGCTCGGTGCCCTTCCCGGCCGCACGGCGACCGAGCGGCGCGATCGCGCGCTGCTCGAGCTCCTGTATGGTTCGGGGCTCCGGCTCTCCGAGGCGATCGGGCTCGATCTCTCGCGCGTCGACTTCTCGCAGCGGATGGTGCGGGTCGCGGGGAAGGGCGACCGGGAGCGCATCGTGCCGTTCGGAGCGCACGCGAAGGTCGCGCTGCTTGCGATGCTCCGGGACCGGAAGGGCGCGGCGCGCGCGGCGCGCGGGGTGCGTGCGTCGAGCTCGTCGCGTGCTGCGACCGGCGACGAGCCGCTGTTCGTCGGGCCGAGCGGACGCAGGCTCTCCGCGCGCACCGTGCAGCGGACGGTTGCCCAAAGGCTCGCCGAGGTCGCGCAGGCGACCGGCGTGAGCCCGCACGCGCTAAGGCATTCGTTCGCGAGCCACTTGCTCGATGCGGGCGCGGAGCTGCGCGCGATCCAGGAGCTTCTCGGGCACGCCTCGCTCGGGAGCACGCAGATCTACACGCAGGTCAATCCGCGCCGGCTTCGGAAGGCGTACGAGAAGGCGCACCCGCGGGCCTGAGCCCGCACGAGGAGATCGCATGACGCAGCGCGGGCCCCGCGGGCCTTTGTTCCGCTCGACCACCGTTCTCGGCTGTGTGAAGGACGGCACGGCCGCGCTCGGCGCGGACGGCCAGGTCACGATGGGGGACGTCGTCGTCAAGAACCGCGCGCGGAAGATTCGGCGTCTTGGCGAGGGCGAGGTGCTCGCCGGTTTCGCGGGCGCGGCGGGCGATGCGCTCGCCCTCCTCGATCGGCTCGAAGAGCAGGTCAAGAAGCATCCCGGGCAGCTCGAGCGCGCGTGCGTCGCGCTCATCAAGGAGTGGCGGACCGACCGCTCGCTCCACCGCCTCGACGCCACGCTTGCGGTCCTTGATCGCAAGCGCGCGCTCCTCGTCGCCGGGAGCGGCGAGATCGTCGAGCCCGACGACGGCGTGATCGCGATCGGCTCGGGCGCACCCTATGCGCTCGCGGCCGCGCGCGCGCTCGGGCGGCACTCGAAGCTCAGTCCCGAGAACCTGGTGCGGGAATCGCTCACGATCGCGGGTGAGATCTGCATCTACACAAACCTTCAGATCGAGCTCGAGACGCTCGCGTGAGACCGCTGTCGCGAAAGAAGTTCCCGCGCTGGATCGCGCCCCCCGAGGGGCCTGGGGGCACGGGCGGCGGCCCTGGTCCCGGATCCGGAACCGGTCCCGGAACCGGCCCCGGAACCGGTGCGGGCCCCGGCGGGGGAGGCCGGAAGCCGGGGCGCGAAGCGTCCTCGAATAAGCCGCGCGCGCGCCGGAAGGGAACACCGCGGGACCCTTCGTCCGAGCCGCACACGCACGGACCCGATGCCGAGCCCGCGCCCGAGGAGCTCACCCCGCGCCAGATTGTCGCCGAGCTCGACAAGTACGTGATCGGACAGCGTCAGGCGAAGCGCATGGTCGCGATCGCGCTGCGGAACCGCTGGCGGCGCTGGCGGATCGAGGACGACATCCGGGAGGAGATCCAGCCCGCGAACATCATCCTGATCGGGCCAACCGGCGTCGGGAAAACCGAGATCGCCCGTCGGCTCGCGCGCCTCGCGCAGGCGCCGTTCATCAAGGTGGAAGCGTCCAAGTTCACTGAAGTCGGGTACGTCGGGCGCGACGTCGAATCGATGGTGCGTGACCTCGTCGACCTCGCAGTCTCCATGGTGCGCGAGGAGCACACGGACGACATCGAGGACGAGGCGTGGGACCGCGTGGACCAGCGCCTGCTCGATCTCCTCCTGCCGGCGAGCCCGACTCCCGCGGCGGACGGGGCAAAGGCCGCCCGCGGCAGGATCGATCCGGCCGTGCGCCGCGCGCGCGCCACGCGCCGGAAGCTCGCGAAGAGCCTCAAGAAAGGCGAGCTCGAAGACCGGATCGTCGAAGTCGAGGTGCAGACGCGCGCGACTCCGAGCCCCGAGATGCTTCAGCACATTCCGTTCGAGGACGTCGAACAGGGGCTCCCCGAGTACCTCGCGGAGGCGCTCGGGCCGCGCAAGAAGAAGCGCAAGGTCCGGGTCTCCGAAGCGCGCGAGATCCTGTTCCAGGACGAAGTCCAGCGCATGCTCGACATGGACCACGTCGTGAACGAAGCCCTCGATCGGGCGGAGAACACGGGGATCGTGTTCATCGACGAGATCGACAAGGTGGCGGCGCCGGCCGGCATCGGCGGCCCGGGCGCGCACGGACCCGACGTCTCACGCGAGGGCGTGCAGCGCGACCTGCTTCCGATCGTCGAAGGAACGAACGTTCCGACCCGCTACGGGATGGTCAAGACCGACCACATGCTGTTCGTCGCGTCGGGGGCGTTCCACCACGCGAAGCCGTCCGATCTCCTGCCCGAGCTCCAGGGGCGGTTTCCGATCCGCGTCGAGCTCACGTCGTTGAGCGAGGCCGATTTCGTGCGCATCCTGACCGAGCCCGAGAACGCATTGCTCAAGCAGTATCGGGCTCTGCTCAAGGCCGACGGGGCGCGGCTCACGTTCGACACGGCCGCGGTGCGGGAGATCGCGGCCCTCGCGACCCGCATCAACGGCACGAGCGAGAACATCGGTGCGCGTCGCCTCCAGACCGTGCTCGCGACCCTGCTCGAGGACGTCCTGTTCGAAGTGCCGGACCCGAAACGGAAGACGATCCGCATCACGCGCGAAGAGGTGCAGCGCAGGCTCGCGCCGATCCTCAAGGACCCGGATCTCGCGCGCTACATCCTGTGAAGCATGTGCTCCTCTTGCGCGGGCTGTTCATGGCCTCGGCCGCGCTCAGCGTCGTCTACACGGTCCCGCGACTCCGGGCGGACCTGGGGAAGACGACGTTCGACGACGCGTACATGTTCCTGCGCTACGCGAAGCACTGGCTCGGCGGCGCGGGCTTCTCGTGGAACGTCGCGGACGGCCCGGCGCACGGGATCACGAGCGCGCTTCATCTCCTCCTGGTGACCCTTCTCCGCGGGCTCACGTCGCTTCCCGATCCGGTCGTGCTCACCGCCGTCTCGGCCGCGGCCGGGCTCGCCGCGTGCGCGGCGCTCACGGTGCTCGCGTTCCAGTTTCAGGACGGGCGGGGCCTCCGCGAAACGTGGGCGCCGCTCCTCGTCGTGCCGTGCGTGCTCCTCGGGCCCCTGTTCGGCACGCATGCACTCACCGGGATGGAGACGACGACCGCACTTCTCACGAACGCGCTCCTGGCACTCGCGCTCGTCGGTCTCGCGCGCCGACCCTCGACAGCCCGACTTGCGCTCACGCTGCTCGCCGCCTATGCGACGTTCCTCGCCCGGCCCGACAACGGGATCTACGCGCTCCTCCTGCCACCGCTCTTCCTCCTCGCGACCGATCGTCGCCATCTGCGCTTTGCGCTCGTGTACGCGGGAGCGTTCGCGCTGATCCTCGCGCTCGATCTGGTCCTCAAGCGGTCCCTGTTCGGCGATGCGCTGCCGCTCCCGTTCTACGCCAAGGGGTCCGGATTCCATCGCGGCTACACGGGAGCGGAGAAGTGGAACGCGATGTCGCAGATGCTCGCGTTCGTCGGCGACGCGCTCCCGTACCTGCTGGTACTGGTCGCGTTCGTGTCGCGCCCGGTGCCGCGGCCGCTCCTCGTGGTCGGGCTGGCCCTCCTCCTGACGTTCGCGTATCTCGGGACCGTGACCCAGATCATGGGATGGAACGCGCGCTACTACTATCCGTCGCTTCCGTTCGTTGTGCTGGCCGCCGCCCTGGCGGCGGCCGGGCCCCGAACCGGCCGGGATCCGGTGGGCGCGGCGGGCGGGGCCGTCGCTCTCCGGCTCGGAGTCGCGGCCGCAGTCGTGCTCGCCGCCACTTCGCCCGCGCTTCAGAACGCCGCGGCGCACGCGTGGGCCCGGGTCGCAATGCGTCCTCAGGGAGCGCTCGTGGCGCGCACGGCGTATCCCGTGCGAGCGACCGCACCCTTGCCGCACCTCGGCTGGTGGAACGGGATCCGCGAGTTCTCGGTCCTCGTCGCGCGCGCGCCGCGCCCGCTCACGATTGCAGCCTCCGAGTACGGCCTGGTCGGTGCGGAGCATCCGGCGGTCGAGATCGTGGACCTCGCGGGACTCCATGATGCGTCGTTTGCACACCACGGCTTCTCGGCCGGGCGCGTGTTCGCGAAGGAGCCCGACCTCGTGTGGATGCCGTACCCGGAGTACACGTATGCCGTGACCGAGATTCTGGACAGCGGACACTTCGCGCGCGAGTACGAGTACTACCCGGGCGCCTACGACTACGGAGTTGCTCTCCGGAAGGCGTCGTCCTCGTACGAGGCCCTGCACCAGGCGTTCGAAGAGGAGTTCCGGCGGCTCTATCCGGGTGTTGATCCGGCGGAGCATCGCGCGGCTGCGGGTGCGGCTGCGGGTGCGGCTGCGGGTGCGGCCGCGTCGGCGGACACGACGCGATGAGGCGCTCTCGGGGATTCGTGGCGCGAGTCGCCTTGCTCGGGGTGTGGACCGCGCTCGCTGCGCTCGCGCTCAATGGTTGCGCGCGCCGGCTGCCTCCGTCGGGAGGACCGCGCGACGTGGCGCCGCCGCTCCTCCTCACGAGCGTGCCCGACTCGGGGGCGGTGCGCGTGCCCCGCGACACGCCGCTCCGACTCGTGTTCAACGAGCCGATGGACCGGGCGAGCGTGGTCGGGACGGTTCTCCTGGGTCCGCGCGCCCGGCTCGGAACCGCGAAGTGGGAAGGGAACCAGACGGTCGCGATCGAGCTCCTCGAGCCGCTCGACTCCTCGCTCACGTACACGGTGCTGCTCGCTTCGGGCGCGCGCGACGTGCGAGGGAACGCGCTCGACCAATCCGCGGTGATTCACTTCACGACGGCCGACTCGTTTCCGCCGGGTTCGATCGAGGGACGCGTCGAAGGCCGCGGCCTTTCGCCCGAAGGCGTGTACGTGTGGGCGTATCGCGACGACCGCGGTCGCGCGCCGGACTCGACCGCCCTCGACATGGACGCGCTCGGACAGTCGCGCGGGGGTGCGTTTCGGCTTCCAGGTCTGGCCGTTCCCGGGACGTACCGGCTCTATGCGTTCGTCGATCGAAATCGGAATCGCTCGTTCGAGCCGGGCGTCGATCTGCTCGATCGGTCGGACAGCCTGATCGCCCTCACACCGGAGGCCCCTCAGGCGAGCGACGTTCGCCTCCTTGCGACCGACCCCGAGGCTTTGGCCCGCGTCGAAGGCACTGTGGTAGACTCCCTCGTGCCCGGCGCCGGTGCCCTCCGGGTCGAGGTCCGCGGTGTTCCGGGGGACTCGGCCATCGCCGCCGACCGGATCCCGATCGTCACGATCGATGTCCAGCCCGGCGGCGCGTTTGCCGGGAATCTGCGGGGCGGCCGTTGGCGGCTCACCGCGTATCGCGATCAGAACGACGACCGGACCCCGAGCGGGGAGGATCCGCGGTCGCGCCCGGTCGAAATCGTCGTCGTCCCCGGTGGTCAGGCCGCGGGTCTCGTGCTCGTCGTGCAGCCTATCGGGTCCCCCCCGTGATTTCGGTCCCATGATGCGCGTCGAGTTCGTGAAGATGCACGGCGCCGGAAACGACTTCGTCGTCGTGGACCGTCGCACGTTCGTGCCTTTGAGCGGCGAGGCGACGGTGGCGTCGTTCGTGCGCGCGGCGTGCGATCGGCGCACCGGGATCGGAGCGGACGGAGTCCTGTTCCTCGATCCCGCGAACGAAACAGGGCTCGACTTCGCGATGCGGTACTACAACCGCGACGGGGGCGAAGCCGATCTCTGCGGGAACGGCGGCCGTTGCCTGGCGGCGTTCGCCGCCGCTCGGGGCTTCGGCAGCGAGGGACGGGTGGTGTTTCGCACGCCCGCCGGAAGGCACGAAGCACGCGTGAACGGCGGACGCGTCGACCTCGTTCTCGGGGACGTCGCGCCACCGCGCCTGGGTGTCACGCTCGCCACTCCGACCGGGGGGGTGAGCGGAGCGCTCGTCCGAGTCGGCGTTCCACATTTCGTGGTGCCCGTGACGGATGTCGGCGCCGTGGATCTGCTCGCGTTCGCTCCGGTGCTCAGGGGACATCCGGACCTCGGCCCGGACGGGGCGAACGTGGACATCGTCGAGCCGACGGGCCGGGATCGTGCGCGGCTTCGCACCTTCGAGCGTGGCGTCGAGGGCGAGACGCTGGCGTGCGGAACCGGAGCGGCCGCAAGCGCGATTGCGCTCGTGGCCGCCGAAATGCTCGAAGCTCCGGTGACCCTCGACGTCGCAAGCGGCGACCGGCTCACCGTGTCGTTCGAGCGCACGGAGACGCTGTACCGGGCCGTGACGCTGTCGGGTCCGGTGCACGTGAGTTTCGAAGGCGTCTTTCATTGGGATGGCGCGGACCGGACTCCCTCCGCGCCCTGATTCGAAGCGGCGTCCACGGGACGCATGGACATCCCCCCTTTGTGCCGTCTCCTTCGCAGGAGGAGGGACCGACTCCGCCATGGCGTCCGGATCGTTCCGCTTCGCTCTTGCTTTCTCCCTGGCTGCAGCCGCGGCCGGGTTCGCTTCGCTCGCGCCCCTTCGCGGACTCCCGGGCGGCGTGCCGGAAGCCTCCGCGACGATTCACAGTCGCATCGACTTCGAAACGCCCGGATACGGACAGGCGCCGCGGCGACTGTCGGATCACTTTCTCCTCAAGCAGGGCGGAGTCTGGCACCTCTTCTACACGGAGCTTCCGAGCCCCGCGTACGCAGGCTGCCGCATCGGCCACGTGACGAGCACGGATCTCGTGCACTGGACGGATCGCCCGGATGCGCTCGTGGCCGGCAGTCCGTCGTGGATGTCGGTTGGCGCATGGGCGCCGCACATCCTTCCGAATCCGGGCGGGGGCTGGATCATGCTGTTCACCGGGCGAAGCGAGACCGGCTGCCAGGTGATCGCCGCGGCGACGAGCGGCAATCTCGACACCTGGCAGCTCGTGCCCGAGAACCCGGTCTACACGCCGCCGCCTTCGACGTATCACTGGGGCGAGCAGTTCGCAAACTCCTGCCGCGATCCGTTCATCTACTTCGAGAGTGGCGCGTATTCCATGCTGTTCACGGTCACGATGGCGGACGGGCGGCCCGCGATCGGTCGGGCGACCTCGCTCGATCTCATCCACTGGAACGATGCGGGACCGTTCGTGATCGACACCGACGTTCCCGCCACCGGCGAGCTCGAGAGCCCGAGTCTTGTGTTCGACAACGGGCGCGTGGAGCTCCTCTACACGCAGATCAAGCTCAAGATGGCGACGGCCGCGACGTCGGCGGGCCCGTTCGACCTCATGGATCCCATGATCCTCGATCCGTTCGGCGCGGGCGCCGAGAAGCTGCGCGACGGCGGCGTGCAGCTCCTCTCGCGCCTCCGCTTCGACACCTGCCAGGATCCGACGAGCATCATCGTGATCGACACCGTGACCGCGATCCCGGGCGGGTATGCGATCCCTGCCGCTCCGGCGCTTCCGGCCGGCTGGTGGATCGAGGGGGACGCGTTTCACGACGCCCCGACGTACGGGGACGGCCCCGCGTTAAGGGGAGACACGCCCGCCCAGCCGCAGGGACTCCGCTGGCTCGCGAGCGGGGAGAACCGTCGGCTTCCCGGCGGGCTCGAGCCGTGCGGGGGCCTCGAGCTCGTCGGCCGGACGGGTTCTGCACTCTCGCCCCCGTTCCAGCTCCAGGGGGAAGAGCTCACCGGGCGGCTCATGGGAGCGGCCTCGGATGACTCGGCGTACGTCTCGCTCCTCGACGACTGCACCGGGGAGGAGCTCGAACGCATCACCGGTCCCGGAACGACCCAGCTCCTGCCGTTCCTGTTTTCGAACACCGGTCGTCGCGGATGGTCCGTGCGCCTCAAAGTCGTCGACCAGTTGACCGGTCCGGACGGCGTGATCGGGATCGATGCCGTCTTCGACTCCTCGGTCGGCTCGCCCGCTCCGATGTCCGCCCCGGCGATCAACCAGACCGCCCCGAGCACGGGGGAGAACCTGGCGTCCGGCTCGGTCTACACGGTGCGCTGGACGAGCTTCCATGCCGCGGGCATCGATTCGCACGTGGTCTACGTGTCGTACGACAGCTTCGCGACCCCGCCCATCAAGCTTCAGAAGCGGAACGGAAACCAGTTCAGCTGGGGCTGGACCGTGCCCCCGGGCCCGATCTTCAACGCCCGGATCCGGGTCGTCGCCTACGCAAAAAACGGCGTGCACGCGTGCGACCCCTCGGGCGGGTTTTCGATCGGCGTCACGGTCGATGTGCCGCCCGCGGACGGGGACTCAGGCCCCGCGCTCGGCCCGGGACTCAGGCTCGTTGCATTTGGCAACCCGGGCCCGCGCCCGATGCTCGAGTGGGAGGCGGCCGCGGGCGTGCGTGCCGAGCTTCGTCTGTACGACGTGCGCGGCCGCCTGGTGCGCTCGCTCGATGCATCCGCCGACGGAGGCGTGCGCCGTGTCACGTGGGATGGGAAGGACGCGTCGGGGCGGAACGCACCGTCGGGGCTGTTCTTTGCAGTGCTCCAGGCCGGAGACGAGAACCGCTCGGTCACGCTCGTCCGCCTGATACGCTGAGCAAGACGATTCCACGAAATCCTTCGTTTTCGAGCGTGCCGCTCCTTGACGATTCGAGGCGCGGGGGCGCACACTTTTGACAGCCGCGGGCGCGTGTCCATCCCGCGGCAGGGGGGCCCCATGTTCGAAGGACTTTCGGTCGCGCTCGTCACGCCGTTCCGGGAGGGAAAGATCGACGAGCCGTCCACCGAGCGGCTGGTCGATTTCGTGGTTCAGGGAGGAACCGACGTGCTGGTCGTGGCCGGGACCACGGGCGAAGCGCCGTGTCTCACGCGCGACGAACGCCGCCGGCTCTACCAGATCGTGAAGGCGGCGAACGGCGGACGCGCACGTCTCGTCGCGGGCACCGGCACGAACAACACGCGCGACTCGATCGAGCTCACCGAAGAGGCGCGCGCGGCCGGCTACGACGGCGCCCTGGTCGTCGTCCCGTACTACAACAAGCCGACCGCTGCCGGTCAGATCGCGCACTTCACCGCGATCGCGAAGTCCACGGACCTTCCCCTGATCCTCTACAACGTGCCCGGGCGAACGGGGACGAACATGTCGCCTGACACGGTTGCGCGGCTCTCGCAGGTGGAGAACATCGTCGCGATCAAAGAGGCTTCCGGCTCGCTCGACCATGTGAGCGCGATCCGCGCGCGCTGCGACCTGACCGTCCTGTCCGGGGATGATTCGCTCACGCTGCCCATGCTCGCAATCGGAGCCCGCGGCGTGATCTCGGTCGCCGGGAACGCCGCGCCGCGACCGCTCAAGAACATGCTCGTGGCGTTCGGCGAGGGCCGTCTCGTGGACGCGGAGACGATCCATCGCTCGCTCGTGCCGTTGATGCGGGCGCTCTTCATCGAATCGAATCCGGGGCCGGTGAAGAGCCTGCTCGCGGACATGGGACTGATCGCGAACGAGCTCCGGCTGCCGCTCGTTCCGGTCGAGCGCGAAACGGCCCGCGCGGTGCGGGACGCAGCGCGCGCAGCCGGTGTGACGCTCAAGGAATCGGTGGCGGTGGGGGCGTGACCGCGTCCGCCCGCGGGGCGGACCCGGTCGCCCGCATCCCCGTCGCCCTCGCCGGCGCAACCGGCAGGATGGGCGCCCGGGTGGCCCGGGCGATCGAGGATTCGCCGGATCTCTCGCTCGTCGCCCGCCCCGCGCGCGGGGCGCTCGACGGAGACTGGGGCGGGGCCAAGGTCCTCGCCGATTTCACGGCGCCGGATGTGACCGCGAGGCTCGCCGAACTTGCACAGGCGCGCGGGGTAGGACTGCTCATCGGCACGACCGGGCTCGACCCCGCGGGACACCGTGCCCTGGAGGACGCGGGCTCGCGGATCGCAGTCCTGGTCGCGCCGAACTTGAGCCCCGGAGTGGCGGCCCTGACGCGCGCGCTGCGGGTCGCGCTTCCGGCGATGCCGGGCGCGGACGTCGAGATCGTGGAGCGGCACCACCGCGGAAAGGCCGACAGCCCCTCGGGCACGGCCCTCGCGCTGGCGCGGGTGGCAGCCGAAGCCCGCGGTGTTTCGTATCCGGAGGCTCTCAAGCACGGCCGCTCAGGGCGGCCGGGGCCCAGGGGGTCCGGCGAAATCGGTGTCCACGCCGTCCGCGGTGGGGGCATCGTAGGGCAGCACAATGTGTTGCTCGCGGGAGTGCACGAAGTACTCGAGCTCTCGCACGTAGCATTGGATCGGGAGTGCTTCGCGGAGGGAGCCCTCATTGCGGTGCGTTTTCTGGCGCGTGCCCGCCCGGGCGTCTACGCGCTGGAGGATGCTCTGGCCTGATCTAAAACCCGGCGGCCCGCCTTGCCGCCATCGCACGCAGGGGAAATACGGCCGTGCCTTGCATCTTGTCGGCCCTCGTGCAGCTACCCCTCCGCTTCGTTGCGCGCACGCGCGCGACGCGATGCTGCGTCGTGCCCGCGCTCGCCGCGACGAGCGTGCTCGCGGTCGTCGCACTCCTCCCGCTCTCCTTCGGGAACGCGTCCGCGCAGGGACTCTTCGGGAAGAACAAGGTTCTCTACGAGCGTCTCGACTGGCGCGTGCTCACGACGCCGCACGTCGAGGTCCATTACTACCCGGAAGAGGAAGGCCTCGCGCGCCAGCTCGCGGCGATCGCCGAGTCGACCGCGTGCGAGTTCGACACGACGTTCCGGATGAAGCCCAGGCGGCCGATTCCGATCCTGTTCTACTCGTCGCACCAGATGTTCCAGCAGAGCCACGCGACGCAGGGCTTCATCGGCGAGGGGACCGGAGGACTCACCGAGCTCATCAAGGGGCGCGTCCTCATTCCGCACACCGGCTCCTACCATCGCCTCAGGTGGGTCACGCGCCACGAGCTCGTGCACGCCTACATGCTCGAGAAGCTCGCGCAGGTTCGGATCGCGAAGAAGCGCTACAGCCTCGGATTTCCTCCGCTCTGGTATACGGAAGGGCTCGCCGAGTTCCTCTCGACCACGTGGGACAGCCAGGCCGAGGGCCTGCTCCAGGAGGCGGTCGTCACGGGGTCCGCGTATCCGATCCGGGAGAGCTGGCCGATCGAGGGCACGGTGCTCATGTACAAGGAGGGCCAGTCGTTCCTCATGTATCTGGCCGAGCACCACGGGCGCGAGAAGGTCATCGACATGCTCGAGAACTGGTGGCGCGCGCCGAGCTTCGAGCAGGTGTTCAAGATCACCTACGGCATCGAACTCGCCGAAGCGGACGACGACTGGTTCCAGGGCCTGCGCAAGCGCTTCTATCCGCTCGTCGCGACGCGGCGCGACGTGGCCGAGAAGGCGAAGCCGCTCACGTGCTGCAGCAATTCCTACAACCTGGCCCCCTGCGTCGTGCCGCAGGCGGAAGGGGACTCGACGCGGCGCATCGCGTACCTGCGCGCGACCGAAACGGGAGCTGAGCTCAGGCTGCGCACCGAGCGTCCCGGCCAGCCCGTGGACGACCGGCGGCTCCTGCGAGGCGGCTTCTCGTCGCGCTTCGAGTCGTTCCATTTCTTCAACAGCCGTCTCGGAGCGAGCCGCGACCAAAGGCTCGCCGTGGTCGCGCAGCGCGGCGGACGGGACGTGCTCTACGTCTTCGATCTCAAGCAGAAGCAGCCGGAGGCTGCGGTCGCAAGCTGGGGGTTCAAGGGTCTCGTGGGGCTCTCGTCGCCGACGTGGCTTCCGGGGGATTCGATGATCGTGCTCTCGGGACAGGCGCTCTCGGGGCAGAAGGATCTCTATCGCGTGCGCGTGGCCGACGGCGCCGTCACGCAGCTCACGGACGACCCGAGCGACGACGAGGATCCGAGCGCGCATCCGACGCGTCCCGAAGTCGTGTTCGCCTCCGACCGCGAGGGCGGAGACCGCGGGAGCTACCACCTGTTCGGGCTCGACCTCGAGAACGGATCCGTGCGCCAGCTCACGTCGGGCGGGCACAGCGAGACCGATCCCACGTGGTCGCCCGACGGGAGCTCGCTCCTCTTCCTGTCGGATCGCGAGGGGATCGACGATCTCTACGTCTGGCGCGACGGGCACGTGCAGCGCGCGAGTCGATTCCTGGGACCGGTCTACGATCCGGCGTGGTCGCCGGACGGGAAGTCGATCCTGTTCGCGTCGCAGTCCGACTACCGGTTCCACCTATTCGAGGTGCCGCTGGCACCGGTCGACACGCTGTGGATCGCGGAGAGCACGGACAGCCTGCGCCTGGGCCATCCGGACGCGCCGGTCGCGACGGACCCCTCGGAGGAGTACCGGAAGCAGTACAGCATGGACATTGCGCAGAGCCTCGTGGCTCTCGACCCGACGGTCGGCGGGGGCGGCGGGGCAGGGGGGATGGTCGCGTTCTCGGACGTGCTCGGGAACGAAGGCTTCTCGCTCTTCCTCTCGAACGACGCGTCGTCCCTCGGCGAGTTCCTGGACGGCATGGAGCTCGGCGTCACGTACTTCAACCGCGCTCAGCGCTTCCAATACGGCGTCGGCGCGTTCCGTTTGACGCGCATCTATGACGCGGACTTCGACGCGGTGCGCCGCGAACGCCGGGCCGGCGTGAGCCTGCTCGCGGCGTACCCGTTGAGCAAGTTCACGCGCCTCGAGGGCTCGACCGTGCTGCGCTATGCGCAGGACCACATGCTCCGGAACGGCGACGTGGGGAACCTGTGGATGGTCTCGAACTTCGTCGCGTACGTGCACGACAACGCGCGCTTCACGTTCCACGGGCCGGCGGGCGGGTCACGCTTCAACATCACGGGCGGTTTCACGCGCGACCTTTCGACCGGGCAGGGCGACTTCTTCACGCTCGCGACCGACTTCCGCCATTACACGCCGCTCATCCGGGACGTCGTGCTCGCGAACCGCGTCGCGATCCAGTCGTCCTTCGGCGACGACCAGGAGCACTATTACCTGGGCGGGTCGAGCTCGCTGCGCGGTTACGATCGCCGCAGCATTCGCGGGACGAAGACCGCGACCATGCAGACCGAGGTTCGCTTCCCGATCCTGTCGCGTTTCCGGATGGGCATTCCGGTGCCGATCGAGTTCCCGCGCGTGAGCGTGGCCCTCTTCGCCGACGTGGCGCTGGCCGGGAATGTCGGAGACTCGTTCCAGCAGGCGGGGGCCACGGGCGTGGGCGTGTTCACCGGAGGAGGTTACTTCCCGGTCCTGCGCCTCGACTTCGTGCGGGCCCACGACTTCCGGGGCTTCACGAGCGGCACGCAGACCTACTTCTCGATCGGCTATCTCTTCTAGGGTTGCGAGCCAGGGGCCGCCGGGCCGCCGGGCCGCCGGGCCGCTAGGGCCGCGGTCCGGGGTCGACGCGCACGTCGAACGGCGCCTCGAAGCCGCCGATGCGTCCGAGCACCGTGCCATCGGACGCGAGACGGACGACTTCTCCCTCCGAGATCGACGCGATCCAAACCTCTCCGGTTCGATCGACGACTGCGACTCCGCGCGGGCGCGCGATTCCTGTGACCGTCCGGATCGTCGCCCCCGTGCCACGGTTGAGCGCGAGCACGGCGTTGGCACCATCCAATCCCACCCAAACGATGTTCCGGAACTCATCGATGTCGATGGCATAGGGCCCCTGGAGCCCGCCAATCCGGTGGAGCTCGGCGCCGGTCGGCGAGAGGTGCTGGATCTCGCCGGCATCGAAGCGCGAGACCCAGATCGAGCCGTCGAGGAGGTCGACAGCCACGCGACGCGGGTCGCTTCCGACGGGGAGCGTGGTGAGGGCCGCGCCCGAAGCGGTCACACGGAGCACCTGTCCGGGGCCGGTGTCGCCTCCCTGATCGACGATCCAGACGTCGCCCGCGCCCGTCGGCGCGACGTCCGACGGCTGCCCGAGGACCGCCGTCGTCGCCTGGACCCCGCCGCTCCGATCGAATCGCTGCGCGACGTTCGCGAACTCATCACACACCCAGGCCGTTCCGCTCAGCGCATCGACCGCGATGGCGTTCGGTTGCACCGGGCCGCCAAACACGGCGAGCGGCGAGCCGTCCGTGTCGAAGATCTTGATGCGCCCGTCGAGCGGCTCCGTGGCCCAGAGGGCGCCGTCCGACGGATCGACGGCCAGGCGGTTCACGGTGAGCGCTCCCGAGATCGTGAGGAACCGGTTCCTTCCATCGGGCGTCATCCGCGCGATCTCATCGGCCCCGGGATCGCTCACCCAGATGAGCTCGGGCCCGGGAGACGCTGTCGAGAGCGCCGACCGTCCGGCGATCGTGGAATCCACCGTGACGTAGCTCAGCCGGTACTCGTACGTCGAGTCGTTCGCAAGCCCCGCATCGAAGGCTCCGGTCGATGTGGGAGGGAGGATGTCCCCGACCGCGGAGAACACGGTCGAGGGGAGCGTCCGGCGCTCGAGAAAAAACCCGAGGAGCGTCGTACCGACCGGTGCCGCGCGCCAGGCGAGCCGCACGCTTTCGTGGGCCGCGAGCGCGCCGAACCCGGACGGACCGCCGCCGGTGGCCGGATTCCCCGGGTCGAGCGGGTTCGAGCGCGGGCGATCCTCGCAGCCCGCGAGGACGCAAGCGAGCGGGAGCACACCGGCGAGAGAGAATGCGGCGAGACCGGCGCGGCGGAGACACATCGCGGCGCGCATCACGGAAGCGTGACGGTCACGGCGAGCCCGACCCGGTTGGCCCGGAGCTCGGGAGCAAGGCTCGCTTCGATTCCCTGCGGCGAGATCGCTTGCGCGTCGTCCAATGCCTGCGAAGTCCGCAAGTCGGCACTCGACTTCGGGTGCTGGATGAACCGCCAGTAGAGACCGAGCGCGATCGCGAGGTTGCCGACGATCAGAGTCGTGGCCGCGAGCTCGTCGAGGCGTCCCGCGTCGTCGTATGCCTCTTCGATCTCCTCCGGATCCGTTTCCTGGTTATAGCGCTCGTACGCGCGATCCGCGGATTCCGCGAGCAGGAAGGATCCGAGGAGGAGGGCCGCGCCGGCCCCGAGAGCGATGTAGGCGCGCGTGTACGACGGACCGCCGACGGACTCGGGCGTCACGACCGAGCTGGCTTTGCGGGCGGTTGCATCGGTGAGGGGCGGGAACGGATCGGGGGCGACGGCCGCCGCGATCGAATTCGCGTTCGCCACCGCTTCCCGGGCCAGGATCGAGTCGGTCGAGGCGAGTGCTGTGTGCGGCGCGAAAACGAGAAGGCCCGCGAGCGCGAGTGAGGCAAAGGGCCTCGACCTCGCGGCGCGCGCGGGCCTCAACAAGACGATCTCAGGCAGGGAGCTTGTGGACGAACAGCGTCAGACGGGACTTGTGCCGGCTCGCGGTCGAGCGGTGGATGATGCCCTTCTGCGCCGCCCGATCGAGCACCGAGAGCGCCGTTTGGAGCCGGGCTTCCGCGTCCCCCCGCGACCGGGACTCCCGCACCTTGCGCAGGGCGGTGCGGACCCGGGACTTCACGGCCACGTTGGCCTTGCGGGCTTTCTCGTTCGTCAGGACGCGTTTCTCGGCGGACTTGTGATGCGGCATGGACTCCTCCAGGAACGGTTTGAACTTCAGGTACGGCCGCAGCTTAGCCGACTCGCTTTCGAAGGTCAAGGAGGGCCGGGCCGCGCGCGGAAGAGTTGTTTACGATAATTCGGGCGTGCTACAGTCCGTGCACCGGGCTTCTGCCAAGGAGGCTTCTCAGTTGCCTCAGGATCGCGTTCGAACCACCCTCGAACGCCTGCCGCCGAGCCCCGGCTGCTACCTCTTCAAAAATCGCCAGGGCAGGATCATCTACGTCGGGAAGGCGAAGCGCCTCGACTCCCGGGTGCGCTCGTATTTCCAGGCCGGCCGCATTCCGCACCCGCGGACCGACCGGCTCGTCCGTCTCGTGGATGACGTCGACGTGATCGTCACCGGCAGCGAGGCCGAAGCGCTCATCCTCGAGGCCACGCTCGTCCGCGAGCACCAGCCGCTCTTCAACGTCCGGCTCAAGGACGACAAGACCTTCCCCTGGGTCAAGCTCTCGGTCCAGGAAACCTATCCGCGCCTCACGGTGACGCGCCAGGTGCTCGACGACGGCGCGCGCTACTTCGGTCCGTTCACCGACGTCTCGGGGATGCGGCGCACGCTCCGCTTTCTCCGGCAGATCTTCCCGATTCGCACGTGCGCGAACATCGAGCCTTACCTTCGGGCGGATCGTCCCTGCCTCAACTATCACATCCGGCGCTGCGCGGGACCCTGCTATTCGGCGTCGGGGGTGACCGCCGAGGATCACCGACGGCTCGTCGAGCGCTTCGCGCTCCTGCTTTCGGGCAAGGACGACGAGGTGCGCTCGCTCCTCGCGTCCGACATGGCGCGCGCGGCGGGGGAGAGGCGCTACGAGGATGCCGCGACCGTGCGCGATCAGATGGCGCTCCTCGACCGGCTCTCGGCCGGGCAGAAGATCCTGGGGCCGGGCGCGTACGACGCCGATGCGATCGGGCTCGCGCGCGAAGGGGATCGCGCGGTGATCGCGGTCCTTCACGTGCGCGAAGGGCGCGTGACGGGCCAGGACTCGCACGCGCTCCGGGGCGTGCGCGGCCAGACCGAGGAGCGGGTCCTCCACGAATTCATCCTGCAGCACTACCTGCGCGCCGAAGCGTGGCCGGAAGCGATCTGGCTCACGCGCGAGCCGGCCGACGCCGAAACGCTCGCGCAGGCGCTCAGGAGCCAGGGACGTCCGATCGCGCTCGAGTGGGCGAAGCGCGCCCGCGCGCGGACGCTCCTCGATGCGGCGGCCGAGAACGCGCGGCTTGCGCTCGAGGTCGCGCTCGCGCGCCAGGGCGGCCGAACGGTGCGCTACCAGCCGGGCGTCTACGAGCTCCAGAGCGCGCTCGGGCTCGAGCGCCCGCCGTTTCGCGTCGTGTGCTTCGACATCTCGAACATCCAGGGCGCCGAGCCGGTCGCGTCCGTGACCGTGATGGAGAACGGTCAGGCGAAGCGGAGCGACTACCGCCGCATGCGGATGCGGACGCCCGGGCCCGACGACTTCGCCATGATGCGCGAGGCCGTGACGCGCTACTTCACGCGTGTGGCGGGGGGCACGATCCCGACTCCCGATCTCGTGGTGGTCGACGGCGGCGTGGGGCAGGTCGGCGCCGCCCTCGAAGCGCTCGAGGAAACGGGATGCGCGGCCCTGCCGCTCGTCGGGCTCGCGAAACGCGAGGAGGAGATCGTGCGCGTGAGCGGCGAGGTGCTGAGGCTCCCGCGCCGGTCGCCCGCGCTGCGCGGGCTCATGCGGCTGCGCGATGAAGCGCATCGCTTCGCGATCACGTATCACCGGAAACTTCGCACGCGCCGGACCGTGAAGAGCGTGCTCGACGACGTGCCCGGCATCGGACCGGCGCGGCGGCGCGCACTCCTCGGGGCCTTCGGCTCGGTGGCCGAGCTCGTGCAGGCGGATGCCGAGACGATCGCCGCGCGCGCCCGGGTTCCGCGCGCCGTGGCCGAGCGCGTGCTCACGCACCTCGCCGCGACGAAAGGGGAACCTGGGCCCGCAAACGGCTCCCAAAGCAGCTCCGAGGAGCGAAGGTCATGAAGGCGCCGCGCACGAAATCGCGCGCCGCGCGAGCCGAGGCCCTCAAGGATGTGCCGGCGGACGCGCTCGAGCGTGCCGGGCTCGCGTGGCTCGAGAACCTGGTGCTTCTCAGACGCGTGTCCCCGCGCACGTCGGCGGCGTACCGCTATGACCTCACGGACTATCTGTCGTTCCTGAGGGCGCGCGGGCGCGCCGCTCCTGCGGACGTCTCACTCCAGGACGTCTCCGACTACCTGCTCGCCCTTCGTCGCGCCGGGGCGGCCGCGGCCACGCTCGCGCGCCGGCGCTCGGCCCTCCGCGGCTATCACGCGCATTGCGTCCGGACCGGGCTTCAGTCGGAGGACCCTGCGGCGAGTCTCCCCGCGCTCAAGCTCGGGCGTCGGCTTCCGCGCGCGCTGGCCGTCGAGGAGGTCGAGCGTCTGCTCGCTCAGCCCAAAGAGAAGACAGCGCTTTCGATCCGGGACCGCGCGCTCCTCGAGCTCGCGTACGCGAGCGGCCTGCGTGTGAGCGAGCTCGTGGGTCTCGATCGCACCGCGATCCAGTGGGAGGACCAGACGGTGCGCGTGCTCGGGAAGGGCGACAAGCAGCGGATCGTCCCGTTCGGGAAGCCGGCTGCCGACGCGTTGCGGGGCTATCTCGAGGGAGCGCGCCCTTCGCTGGTTCGCCGCGGCACGGAAGAGGCGCTCTTCCTCAATCGCTGGGGCCGGCGTCTCTCGCGCATGGGGTTCTGGAAGATTCTCTCGGGTTACGCGCGCAGCGCAGGCCTTCAGGGCCGCGTGAGTCCGCACGTGCTCCGCCACTCGTTCGCGACCCATCTGCTCGCGGGCGGCGCCGACCTGCGCGTCGTCCAGGAGCTTCTCGGTCACGCTTCGATCGTGACCACGCAGATCTACACCGCGGTGGACCGGAGCTTCCTGCTCGAGGTTCACCGGCAGTTCCACCCGAGGCCGTAGAACTGGTTTCACAACCTCTCGTGGCCGCGTTGGTGGCGCCGGCAGGCCAGCCACAAGGCGCGACGACGAAGTCGGATCC
>JBOHUC010000166.1:0-17011 GCA_050733935.1 Candidatus Eiseniibacteriota bacterium
GCTCGGTCAGGGTTTCCCCCATTGCCGAAGCCTCTCGACTGCTGCCTCCCGTAGGAGTCTGGGCCGTATCTCAGTCCCAGTGTGGCTGACCATCCTCTCAGACCAGCTACCGATCGTCGCCTTGGTGGTCCTTTACACCGCCAACTAGCTAATCGGACGCGAGACCCTCTTGAAGCGATAGCTTGCGAGCAGAGGCCATCTTTCCTCGGCAAATCATGCGGTTCACCGAGCACATGCGGTATTAGCACCCCGTTGGGAGTGTTATTCCCCGCTTCAAGGCAGGTTTCTCACGCGTTACTCACCCGTTCGCCACTTTACTCGGAGAGCAAGCTCTCCTTTCACGTTCGACTTGCATGCCTAATCCACGCCGCCAGCGTTCGTTCTGAGCCAGGATCAAACTCTCCGTTGTGAAAACAACTGAGAGGATCCGTTGTCGCATTGCGACAACTCGATCCGTATACAAGGTCGTTCCTCGCCACCCTTTCGGGCGACGGAAACGAGGACCCTCTGGGCTCACTTCGAACAACGTGCGCTATTCAGTTTTCAAAGATCGGGAGTCGTGAATGCGACACGGGGAAGCTCCCGTGCCGCTTCAGACGCGGACGCAGAAACTAGCAAGTCGCCTAAGCCAGAATCAACCAAGAAGCTACGTGGGCTTTGAGCGCGGCTACATCCTTGCTGTGCTGCGGACAAACTGGAATATAGGGCCGACTTCCCGGACTGTCAACCCCACCCCCCGAACTTTTTTCACAGTTAGGCGTCAGACCTGATTCTGATGCCATAAGCCATTCATCTCAAATGACTTAAGTGGATCCAAGTAAGTTTGGGACTCGGACCCCCGGGTGCGGGCGTCCGGAGGGCCCTCACCCCCGGCTCAGCCCGCGATGGGGACGGGGCCCTCAGACGCCCGCGGGGAGCCTGTCCCCCGCTCCGACCGCACCTGGACCCAGCGTCTGCCGAGCCGAACGAGCACGACACGATCGGCGGGCAGCTCGAGCTCGCCCATCGGGTCGGTCGCGGGCCTCTCGTCCACCTCGACTGCGCCCTCCTCGATCTTTCTCCGCGCCTCCCCGCCCGATTTGGCGAGCCCGACGTCGACGAGCAGCTTGCGAAGCGCGATCGGACCCGACTCGGGAAGCGTCCACAGCACGGCCTCGAGCGGACGCCCGCGTTTCGAGAACTGCTGCTCGAATCCCTCGCGTGCGCGTGTCGCCTCCTCGGCGCCGTGATAGATCGCGACGACGCGCTCGGCCATACGCTTCTTCGACGCCATCGGATTCCGTCCGGACTCGAGCTCGCGGCGCTCGGTCTCGACCTCCTCCCGGCCGGCTCCGACCGCAAGGCTCCAGAACGTGAGGATCTGCGCGTCCGGAATCGACATGAGCTTTCCGAACTGCTCGCCCGGGGCCTCCGCGATCCCGACGTAGTTGCCGAGCGACTTCGACATGCGCTGCTCCCCGTCGAGGCCGACCAGGATGGGGAGCGTGAGGATGACCTGCGGTTCCTGCCCGGCGGCCTCCTGGAGCGTCCGCCCGACCAGAAGGTTGAACTTCTGCTCGGTCCCTCCGAGCTCGACGTCGGCCCGGATCTCGACCGAGTCGTGCCCCTGCATGAGCGGATAGAGGAGCTCGTGAATGCTGATCGGCTGGTTCGCCTTCCAGCGCTTCGCGAAGTCGTCGCGTTCGAGGAGCCGCGCCAGCGTGTACTGGGACGTGAGCTTCAGGATGTCCGTGAAGCGCATGGGCGCGAACCACTCCCCGTTCCGATGGATCTCGGTCTTCGAGCGGTCGACGATGCGGAAGAACTGTTCGAGGTAGGTCTGCGCGTTTGCCTCGACCTCGGCTTCGCTGAGCTGTGGCCGGGTCTTCGATCGTCCGCTCGGGTCGCCGACCATCCCCGTGTAGTCGCCCACGATGACCACGACCTGGTGGCCCAGGTCCTGGAACTGACGCAGCTTCCGGAGCCCCACGGCGTGTCCCAGATGGATGTCCGGCGCGGTCGGGTCGAAGCCCTGCTTGACGCGGAGCGGACGCTTCTCCCGGATCGCGCGCTCGAGCTTCCGCGCGAAGTCCTCGAGCGGGACGATCTCGTCGGCACCCTCGGACAGGATTTCGAGCTGTCGTCGGGCCTCGCGCGCAACCAGATCGGAACTCGGAGTCGACATGGCGGCAACGTACCAGACGGTGTGCGCCGGCTCAACGCCGCCCCCTCTGTGCGGAATGCAACACGGCAGCCGCGTCGGCCCCATCGGAGAGCGCGGGGCAAGCGCGGCGCGGATTCGCCGCTTGACCCTCCGGGGGCGCCTGTTAGGCTCGTTTCGTGCCCTCGAAACGGTACGGTCCCATGGAAGAGATTCCGCGCAAGGTCACGAAGGGCGTCCGTCGTTTTCCCTGGAAGTTCTTCCTCAGCATCGTCGTCTTCGTCCTCTGCGCTTCGGCCGGCGTCGTGTTCGGCCTCGCGCAGTGGATGTCACGCGACCTCCCCGACATCGCGAAGCTCTCGGCGATCGAGCCCCCGGTCCGAAGCACCGTCTACGACGTCAAGGGTCGGGAGATCTCCGCCTTCTTCAAGGAAAACCGGGACGTTGTCCCGCTCAAGGCAATCCCCAAGAACCTGGTCAACGCCACCCTGGCCACCGAGGACCGGCACTTCTACAGCCACTGGGGCGTCGACATGGGCGGAATCACCCGGGCCGCGCTCAAGAACGTGCTCAACCTGCGCACGACGCAGGGCGGCTCGACGATCACGCAGCAGCTCGCGCGCAACCTGTTCCTGACGCACGAGCGGACGCTCGACCGGAAGTTCAAGGAGCTCGTGATCGCTCTGCGCATCGAGAAGATGTACTCAAAGCAGGAAATCCTCGAGATGTACTTCAACCAGATCTACTTCGGCCACGGCGCCTACGGCGTGCAATCGGCCGCGCGGACCTTCTTCGGCAAGGACATCCGCCAGCTCACGCTCCCGGAGGCGGCCCTGCTCGCCGGACTGCCGCAGAATCCTTCGCGCCACTCGCCGTTCCGGCAGCCGCAGAACGCGCTCGCGCGGCGAAATCTCGTGCTCCGGAACATGCTCGAGACGAAGACGATCAGCCGCAACCAGTACGAGACGGCGATCCGTGCGCCGCTCGGCGTGCTCGATCTCGCGGCGACCGCGGGCCTCGCGCCCTACTTCGTCGAGATGGTGCGCATCTACCTCGACGACAAGTACGGCTCGAACCTCGTCTATGAAGGCGGACTCAGGATCTACACGTCGCTCGATCTCGACCTCCAGCGCGACTCGGAGAAGGCGCTCGAGAAGCAGCTTCTCGACCTCGAGCGGCGCTTCAAGTACAAGAAGACGCGCGAGAATTTCGTCGTTCCCGTGACCGAGACGAAGGAAGGCGCGCCGCCCGTCGTCCCGTCGACCCAGACGCCGTACGTGCAGGGCGCCCTCGTCGCGCTCGACGTGAAGACCGGTTACGTGCGGGCCATGGTCGGGGGCCGTGACTTCAAGCACTCGTCCTTCAACCGTGCGGTTCAGGCGCTGCGGCAGCCGGGCTCGGCGTTCAAACCGTTCATCTACACGGCCGCGATCGACAACGGCTTCAAGCCCACGGACGTCGTCGTGGACGAGCCGATCTCGCTTCCCGGCGGCGAGAACGGCGCGCTCTGGACGCCGCACAACTACGACGGCGAATACAGCGGGCCCGTGACGCTGCGGTATGCGCTCCAGCGCTCGATCAACATTCCGTCGATCAAGCTGCTTCGGAAGCTCGGCGTCTCGCTCGTGGCGTCGTACGGCCGGCGCATGGGGATCAAGAGCAAGATCCAGCCCAACCTCTCGATGGCGCTCGGCACGAGCGAGGTCAACCTGCTCGAGATCACGTCCGCTTACGCGGTCATCGCGAACGACGGGATCCGGAACGAGCCCGCGTTCGTCCTCAAGGTGGAGGACAAATCGGGCGCGGTGCTCGAGACCCATCAGCCGAAGCCGGTGGACGTCCTCTCGTCCGAAACGGCGGGCGTCATGACGAGCATGCTCCAGAGCGTGGTCGATCACGGAACGGGCTATCCGGCGCGCGCGCGCGGCTTCCTGCTTCCCGCCGCCGGTAAGACGGGAACGACCGACGACTACTCGGACGCGTGGTTCGTCGGCTACACGCCGAGCCTCGTGTGCGGCGTCTGGGTGGGGTTCGACGTCAAGAAGCCGATGGGCAAGGGCGTGACGGGATCCGTCGGTGCGCTCCCGGTCTGGACCGACTTCATGATCGCCGCGTACCGGGGACGCCCGGTCGAGTACTTCAATCTTCCGACGCAGGGCGAGACGCACGAGATCTGCACCGAGACCGGGCTCCTCGCGACCGAGGCGTGCCCGACCGTCACCGCCGAGACCTTCACTCCAGGATCGGAGCCGACCGAATACTGTCACGTGCACGTCGGACTTCCGCGTCAGCCGGGTCGTCCGGAAGTGCCATACGACAGCGAAGCACCCGGGGCGAAGCCCGCACCGCCTCCGGCCGGGCCGACGCCCGTCGGCGTGCCGTTCATGCCTCCGCCCTCGCCGACTCCGCCTCCGACACGCGACGAGAAGCCAGCGCGCGAGCCGACGGCCGCCCGATCGCCGGCCCGATCGCCGGCGGCGGGGACGGCGGCCGCCACCGCCGATCACTAGCTCGATGAAGCGTCGCGCGAAGCGGGTGGCGAAAGCCTCCGCTTCCGCGCTAGACTCCCCGCCCATGTCGGTCGTGGAAACGCTCGGGGCCGCTTGCTACGGAGCGGCCCGCGTCATCGTCGGCTCCGCGGTTCGCGTGTACTTCGGTCGGATCGAAGTCCGGCACCTCGAGCGCGTGCCCCGAAGCGGACCTCTCCTCGTGGTCGCGAACCACCCCGCGACGTTCGCCGACGTGATGGTGCTGAGCACGACTCTCCCCCGGCGGATCCGTTTTCTCGCGATGGCTCCCATCTTCAAGCCCTGGATCCGCGGGCTCGGGCTTCGCCTCGGCGGCGCGATCCCCGTTTATCGGCGTCAGGACGATCCGACGCTCATGTCGAAGAACGAAGACACGTTTCGCGCATGTCACGAGATCCTCGATCGCGGCGGCGCCGTCCTCATCTTTCCGGAAGGGACGAGCCTCACGGACCGGCAGATCGTCCGCATCAAGACGGGCGCGGCGAGGCTCGCGCTCGGGCAAGAGGCGCGGCCCGAACAAAGGGGGCGCCTCACGCTCCTTCCGGTCGGGCTCCATTTCGCGGAGCGCACGCAGTTCCAGAGCGACCTCGTCGTGTCCGTCGGACGCCCGATCCCGCTCGATTCGTTCCGGGACGGATCGGACCCAGCTCCAGCCGATGCCACCGGCGACGGGACCGAGAACGTGCGCCGGCTCACGGACGCGATCCAGACGGCGCTCGAAAAGCTCATCCTCAACATTCCCGAGGTGGATCACACGCTGCTCGTTCATGCGATCGAGCGGATCTACCACGGAGAGCTCGGGCAGGCGATGCCGGGCGTCCCGGATCTCGGGCTCGCGCGCGGGACAGCGGATTGCATCGCGCGCGTCGGACGAAAGGATCCGGAGCGCGTGGCGGCGACGTGGACTCGCATCCAGCAGTACCTGAGCGATCTCGAAGCGCTCGATGTCAACGATCGCGCGCTGCGCGAGATGCTGCCGGCCCAGGGTCGGATTGTCGAACGCACACGGCTCGTGCTGCTCGGAGTCGCAGGAATCCTGCCCGCGCTCGCCGGTGCCGCCCTCCACTATCTTCCGTACCGGGCGAGCGGCGAGCTCGGTCTCAAGCTCGCGGGCCAGCCGATGCACGTTTCGGCGACGCGGATCGGAATCGGCGTCGTGCTGTTCCCGCTCACGTACGTCGCACTGGGATTCCTCATGGTACTCGGATTGGGATGGCCGATCCGGACGGCCGTCATCGTCCTGCTTGCGGCGGTGCCGCTCGGGCTCTTTGCGCTCGTCTATTTCAAGTGGCTCACACACCAGCGGCAGCGCATTCGTCTCGTGTTCGAAAAGGGGCGCAATCGCCGAACGGTCGCGCGCCTGAGGCGAACCCGGGAGCAGCTCATCGCGGAATTCGACGCCGCGCGCCGGGAATACCTGGAAGAGGTGAAGCCCGCAGCCGGAGCGTCGTGAGCCTCCTCCAGAGGCCGGACGTGCAGCGGTGGCTAGGCGGCTACTTGCTCTGCCGCGTCGGAGGATCCGGGCCCTGTTTCGCGGCCACGTTCGACGACGGACCGAGTGTACGGAACACGCCGCGACTCCTCGACACGCTCGCGCGGCACGGTGCGCACGCCACGTTCTTCGTCATGGCCTGGCGGGCGAAGCGGCATGCCGATCTGATGCGCCGGATGGTCGACGAGGGCCACGAGATCGGCGTACACGGGGAGCTTCACGTGCCCGCATTCATGATGCCGCGGCTCTGGCTCGATCGGGAGGTTCGGCGCACGGGCGAAGCGATCGTCGCGGCGACGGGCATCGCCCCGCGCTACTACCGCGCGCCGTTCGGTCCGCTCTGGCCCGGACAGGCCGGGCAGGTTCGAAGACTCGGGCTCACCCCGGTGCTCGGCAGCGTGTACCCGGTCGACCCTCACGTCCACGATGCGGAGTTGATCGCCGCGCGCGTGCTCGCCCGGCTCGGTCCGGGAGACATCCTGATCCTTCACGACTCGAGCCCGCACTTCGATTTCGATCGCACGCCGACGCTCGAGGCGGCGGATGCGATCCTGCGCGCGACGGCGACGGGTGGGCTCAAGGCGACTACGATCTCGGGCCTGCTCGCGTCGAGCCGTTAGGGCTTAATCCTCCCGGAAGCGCTGTTCCTTCCACGGATCGGCTTCGTTGTGATAGCCGCCGCGTTCCCAGAAGCCGGGCCGGTCGGCGGCGAGAAGCTCGAAGCCACGCACCCATTTCGCGCTCTTCCAGAAATAGCGATGCGGCACGACGAGCCGGAGCGGCCAGCCATGATCCGGCTCGAGATCCGCGCCTTCCGCCCGCCACGCGAGCAGGACGTCGTCGTGTGCGAAGTCGGCGAGCGGCACGTTCGTCGTGTAGCCGGGATCGGCCAGCACGTTCACGAATCGCGCCTCGGGCTTCGGGCGCGCGAGAGCGAGGACCTCGCGTGCGCGAACGCCTTCGAAGCTCGTGTTGAAGCGGGACCAGCGGGTTACGCAGTGGATGTCGGTGACGATCGTAGCGCTCGGCAGTGCGCGCAGCTCGTCGTAGATGAGCCGCACTTCGTGCTCGACAAGCCCGAACACACGAAAGTCCCAGCGCGCGCGGTCGAAGCGCGGAACGTTTCCATAATGAAGCACCGGCCACTTGTCGGTCTTCGACTGGCCCGGCGGCAGGCGGGGTTCGTGGTGGGCCGGCTCGCTCACGCCGAGATCTTCACGCCGACACGCGGGCACTTCGGAAGCAGCGGGCATGTGCTGCACAGCGGCTTTCGGGCCTGGCAGATCGCCCGGCCGTGGTGGATGAGCAGGTGGCTGAACAGCGTCCATTCCTTGCGCGGAACCTGGGCCATGAGGTCCTGCTCGATCTTGACCGGGTCGGCGAGCTTCGTGAGCCCGAGCCGCCGGGACAGACGTCCGACGTGGGTGTCCACGACCACTCCCGACTCGATGCCGAACGCGTTTCCGAGCACGACGTTCGCGGTCTTCCGTCCCACGCCGCGAAGCGTGACGAGGTCCTCGAGCCGCCGCGGCGGCTCGCCGCCGAACATCTCCACGAGGTCCCGGCTCATCGCGGACAACGCCTTCGCCTTCATGCGGAAGAAGCCCGTGGATCGGATGACTTCTTCGATCTCGGGAAGTTCCGCCTCCGCCAGCGCGCCGGCATCGGGCCAGCGGCGGAACACTTCGGGCGTGACCATGTTGACCCGTTCGTCCGTGCATTGGGCGGAGAGGATCGTTGCGACGAGGAGCTCGAACGCGTTCCCGTAATCGAGCGAGCAACGGGCGGCCGGGTAGGCGCGCTTCAGGGTTGCGAGCAGGAACGGAACCGGAATCGGCTCGACCTTGCGGCGACGGGCCGCGGGGACCACAGGGACCACGTGGGTCTTAGACGCTGTCCTGGTCTTCGGTTTGGGCTTCGGCTTCGAGCTGCGGGCGGGGCTCGTCGGCATGACGCGAGGACCGGACCGATGCGCGCGACGCCGCGCGCCCGGCCGCTCGAACCGCCCGGCTAGCGCACGAGCTCGGGGCCCGGCTCGTAGCGCGGACGGTACCCCGGGGGCGTGGTGAGGAGCTGCGGGCGATCCGCGAGCAACGAGATCGGATACACGGTCTCGGCGCGCGTGGCGGCGGCCATCTCGTAATCCTGGGTCATGATGATCGCCTCTTCGGGGCATGCGTCCACGCACAGCCCGCACATGACGCAGCGCAGCATGTCGATGTCGAAGCGCACCGGATACTTTTCGACCTTCTTGTTCGGATGCTCGCCCGATTCGATCGTGATGCACTCCGCCGGGCAGATCGTCGCGCACATGAAACATGCGACGCACTTGAGCGTTCCGTCCGGGCGCTTCGTGAGCTGGTGGATTCCGCGAAAGCGCGGCGAAAACGGCCGGCGCTCCTCCGGGTAGTAGACGGTCGGGTTGTTGCGCCGTGACACGATCGACCGGGTCATGTTCCGAAGCGTGATCAGGAGACCCTTCACGGTGAGCCAGTAGCTCGGCCGCTCCCCCACCGGCGCATTCGGCGGCACCACTCCGGCGCGCCCTGGAGGGGGAGCCACCGGGACGAGCGCCTCGGGCCTGAGCGGAATCCGGCTCTGCGGCCTCGGCATGGGCGTATAGGCGACGGTCTCGGTCGTGTCGGTCATGAGCGTACGGTCTCCGTCGGAGAAACGAATTTCGGAAGGAGCTCGCCGTGCGGGCCGAGCGACGCCCACGTGAGCCCTTCGAACGAAGGTTCGGCCTTCGCCATCGCGTCGAACAGGAACGAGCCGGGACCGATCGGCAGACGATCGCCGAGCCGCGTCGAGAGCTTCGCGAGGACGGCCGCCGCCGGCTGCGCGAATCCCGCGGGTGGGAACGCCCGCTCGAAGCGCTGAACGCGTTGCTGCGCGTTCACGAACGTTCCCTCCTGCTCGAGTCGGTTCGCGTCGGCGAGCACGACGTGCGCGACTTCGGCAAGCCCCGGCACGTTCCGGTACGTGTGGACCACGACGTACGGAACGCGGGAGAGGATTTTCACGACCCGGTCCCGGTCCGCGCGGTGCGTGAGGAGCTCCGTGCCGAGGAGATGGAGGACCTGGATCGTGCCTGCATCGCACGCGGCCAGGATCCCTTCGACGTCCGCTCCGCCCGCGCCGGGGGCGATTCCGAGCGCAGCACACCCGTGGTTGTTCGGATGCGGGTCCTGGCGGCGCAGGATCGAATCGTGCATCGCGGTCGTCTTCGTGTGCGAACCGTCGACCCGATAGTCGAGATGCGGCGTCTTCACAACCTCCCGGGCGTAGCGCGCGGTGATCCAGTTCGTCTCCGTGCTCTGGCGCGGTGAGGCGATCAAGGCGACCGAGCGTGGATCGGAAGCGACGGCCCGCGACGTGCGCTCGGCGACCTGGTCGAGGACCACCTCCCAGTCCGCCTCGACGTGCCGCCCTCCTTCGCGCACGAGCGGCGCCGGGATCCGGTTCTCCTGCTGGACTGGATAGGATTCACGCCCGTAGTCGCACATCCACGACTTGTTGACCTCGCCGTTCCGCCGCGGCACGTACCGGTAGACCGTTCCGTCCTTGTGGTCCATCCGGATGTTGCAGCCGGCCGAGCACATGTCGCAGATCGAGTTCGTGCTCTTCAGGAACCACACGCGCTGCTTGAAGCGGAAGTCCTTCGACGTGAGCGCGCCGACCGGGCAGATGTCGACTGTGTTTCCGATGTAGCCATCGCCTTCGATCGGACGGTTGTTCTCGGTGCCGATCTCGGTCGTGACGCCGCGGGTGAAGAACTGAAGAGCGCGCGAGCCCGAGACCTCGCGGCAGAAGCGCACGCAGCGCGAGCACAGCACGCAGCGCTCCTTGTCGAGAACGATCGGACCGAGGTCGACGACCTTTCGCTTGTGGACCTTGAGATCGCGCGGCATCTGGCTGTCGTAGCCGCCGTGGAGCATGTAATAGTCCTGCAGCTTGCACTCGCCGGCCTGGTCGCAGATCGGGCAATCGAGCGGGTGGTTGATGAGCAGGAACTCGAGCTGGCGGCGGCGCGCCTCCTCGGCATCCTCGCGCGCAACATGGACGACCATCCCCTCGCGCACTTCCTCGCAGCACGAGGGAACGAGCTTCGGACGCCCCTCGATGCCGACCAGGCACATGCGGCAGCTTCCCTCCCACGACAGATCCTGCTGGTAGCAGAAGTGCGGGACGCTGATGCCGAGGAGCTTCGCGGCCTCGAGCACGTTCGTGCCCGCCGGAGCCTCCACGGCTCGGCCGTCGATCGTGAGATGAACGTTGGGTCGCTTGTCGGTCACGGAGCGGGTCCTCGTCCGGGTCGTGCGCCTAGCGGTCGAGCTCGCCGGCGATGATGTTGTAGGTGCCGAAGATGGCCGCGAAATCCGCCACCATGTGACCGCGCATGATCTCGTCGTTCGCCGCGAGCGTGTAGAAGCACGGCGGCCGGACCTTCAGGCGATACGGCTTGCCCGAGCCGTCCGACACGAGGTAGAAGCCGAGCTCGCCGTTCGGGGACTCGTGGTACGAGTACACCTCTCCCACGGGCGGCGCGAACCCGTGCATGACGAGCTTGAAGTGGTTCATCAACGCCTCGATGTTCGTGTAGACCTCGTTCTTCTCCGGCAGCGCGACGCGATGATCCGGCGAGATGTACGGCCCCTCGGGCACGCCGCGGTCGAGGAGCTGATGGATGATCCGGAGACTTTCCCGCATCTCGCGCATGCGCACGATGTAGCGGGCGAAGGTATCGCCGTCGTTCCGCACCGGAATCTCGAAGTCGAGCGTCTCGTAGCCGTAGTACGGCGCTTCCCTCCGGAGGTCCACGTTCACGCCGGAGGCCCGCGCACAGGGCCCGGTCCAGCCCCAGGAGATCGCGTTCTCGCGGGTCACGATGCCCACACCGCGCGTCCTCTTCTGGAAGATCACGTTGCGCGTGATGAGCTGGTCCACGTAGTCGATGAACTCGGGGATCCGGTTCGCCACACTGCGGGCGTGCTCGAGGAATCCGTCCGGGATGTCCTGCGCGACGCCGCCCACGCGGCCGTAGGAGACCGTGAGCCGGGCGCCGCAGCAGGATTCGAGCAATTCGTAGATCAGCTCGCGCGGCCAGATCACGTACCAGAAGTTCGTGAGCGCGCCGATGTCGACGAGGTTCGGGCCGATGCACACGAGGTGGTCCATGATCCGGTTGAACTCGAGCAGCACCAGGCGGATCCAGACCGCCCGCGGCGGCACCTCGACCTGCATGAGCTTCTCGACGGTCATCGCGTAGCCCACGTTGTTCGTGAACGCCGAGATGTAGTTGAGGCGGTCCGTGTACGGGAACGCCTGCATGTACTGGTGCGTCTCGACCATCTTCTCGAAGCACCGGTGCAGGTAGCCGATCTCGGTCCGGCACTCGCTGATGATCTCGCCGTCCATGAGGGCCTGGAGGCGGATCGTCCCGTGCGTGACGGGGTGGGACGGCCCCAGGTTCACGTACACGCGCTCGACGCCCTCGGCGTCGACCAGGCTGTGGCGGCCCTCGTGCTCCGCCTCGAGACCGGGATACGAGGAGTAGGCGCGCGAAAGCATGTGCCGCCGGTCCGCGGGGTAGTCCTTGCGCAGCGGGTATCCGACGAACTCCTCGTGGGTCAGGATCCGCCGCAGGTCCGGATGATTCACGAACCGGATGCCGAACATGTCGTAAGCCTCGCGCTCGCCCCAGTTCGCGGACTTGTAGAGGGGCGTGAGCGAGTCGACGCTCGGGTTCGCGTCGTCGAGCGGCACGTGCAGGCGGACGCGCTTCTTCTTCTCGGTCGAGTAGAAGTGGTAGACGGCGTGGAAGCGCGGCTGGCGACCGAGCAGGAGCTGGTCGAGCCCGGCGACGTCCATCAGCATGTCGAAGCGGAGATCGGGGTGGATCTTGAGCGTTTGCGCGACGAGCAGGAGATCGTCCGGCTTGACCGTGAGCGAGAGATCTCCGCGGAAGCTCTCGGCGCCGAGGAGTGCAGCGCCGTGCTCCGCGCGCACGATGCGGACCACCGGCTCGCTCTCGATTTCGCCCGGGGTCCGGTCGGGGCCCCAGAAGAGGGAAGGAAGATCGGCACGCACCGTGTCGATCGTGCTCACGTGCCCTTCCTCCGCATCCCGGCGAGCAACGATTCGAGCTGACCCTCTTCGAGGCTCTTCGTCGCCGCGCGGGCAGCTTCCTCCGCGCGCCCTCGCTCCTCGTCGCTCCGGCTCTTCATCGCGAGCTGGGTGCGCGTCTCGCCCTTCGCGATCATCTCCTGGAGTTTGATCATGCCGTGGAACACGCCTTCCGGCGTCGGCGGGCAGCCCGGCACGTAGATGTCGACCGGGATGATCTCGTCGATGCCCTGCATGACGTGATACGCGCGGTAGAAGCCCCCGGAAGAGGCGCACACTCCCATCGCCATGCACCACTTGGGCTCGGGCATTTGATCCCAGATCTGCTTCAGGATGGGACCCATCTTGTCGACGACCGTGCCGGCCACGATCATGAGGTCCGCCTGCCGGGGCGTGAAGCGCACGAACTCGGCTCCGAACCGCGAAAGGTCGTAGTGCGAGGAGACGACCGACATGAACTCGATCGCGCAGCAGGCGGTGCCGAACGGCATCGGCCACAACGCGTTCTTGCGCGCCCAGTTCACGAGCTCGTCGAGCCGTGTCGTGACCCAGCCCTCGTCGGAACGCGCGCTACGAACCGCGCCCGACGGCATGTGGATCTGGTCCGCCCGGGGCGCCCCCAGCGGCGTATCGGTCGCCATGCCTCTCCCTTCGGTTTCCGGGTTCAGGTGTTCTTCGGCTGGATCGGCCGGCGATTCGCGAATCCACCCGAGAGCGGATGCCAGTGGCCGACCTTGCGTTCTCCACGCTGCCAGCACAGGAAGACGATGCGATCACCCTTGAGGGAATAGAAGTCGACGAGCCCCCGATCGAGGTCCTTGATCACGCACCCCTTCTCCTGGATCGCCGCAACCGCTTCGGCCATCTCCTCCCCGAGCGCCTGGGCGCGCCGATCTTTTCCGTCGCGCGCGGCGATGTCCGGATTCGTCGCACTCGCCCCCGTCTCCGCGAGCAGGCGCATCATCTCGAGCTCGTTCTGGACGGAATCGAGCTCCCGCTTCTTCGCGATCAAATGCGAGAGACGCGGTTCGAGGAAGGGAATGAGCGCGTTGGCTTCGTCGGGAGAATAGAGGGTGAGCCTGACGGGCATCGGGGGCACCTCACATAGGGCCGGCCTCGAAGGGGCCACCTCGGCCCCGGCTCCGGGTCGCCACCTGAAACATAGCACAATCCCCGGGGTCGTACACGGGGCCAAGTGGCGTGATGTCAGTCTGTTATTGGTCCCCGCCCGGCCCGCCGAAGGACCAGGTCAACCCCCCGGCGGCATCGGTGCCGCTCGGCCACCAGCGGGCCTCGAGACCGTTGTGATCGGCGGTCGCGTAGCCTGCGTAGTAGCCGATCTGGCCGACGAGCCCAATCTTAGAGCCGAGCCGGATGTGGCTCCCCATTCGACCGGAGAACGCGAATCGATCCGCTTTCGATTCGGGCCGTGGGAACCCTGGACCCACAGCTTCACCCTCCGCCTCGGTCGTCGCGTATTCGAGGCCGGCGCCTGCGAACAGGACGAACGCGTCGTCGAGCCGAACCATCCGGTCGAGTCCGCCACGGAGGCGGAGGGTGTGGGACGAGGTCTTGCTCTCTCCTCCGACGGGCGGTGGAATCGTGAGCTTCTGATCGGAAAACGTCCCCGCGAGTGAGAAACAGACCGCCCAGCGGTCGGAGACGTAGCGCCAGATCTGAAATTGACCACCGATCTCGTTCCGCGCGACGACCGAGGACGACGAGAGCGTCGCCCCCGGATAGAGAAAGTCCGTCCCGCCCTGAAAGGCCTGGAGCGCGAGTACGGTTGTGCCCTTACCCCACTCGGAGGCCACCGCCCGCGACGGGGTGACCGCCGCGAACAGAATCGCAGCGGCCCCTCCGAGCACGAGTGGTGCGAAACGCAGGCGGGTCATGACCGCGCTGCTAGAACGCGAGAGAAACGCCGATCGAGCCGTCGTTCCCCGTCGGCGACCACGAGGCCTTGGCACCCGCGTCCTCCGCGCTTGCGTGACCGATGTAGCCTCCGAGGTGTGCGTTCAGGCCGAACGTCTCGGAGAGTGCGACGTGGGCCCCGATCCGTCCCGAGAGCGCGATCCGGCTCACGCTCGCCGCCTGGATCTGATTCGACTCCAAGCCGCGTTCCTGCTCCCCGCTCCAGAACTGGATTCCCGGGCCCGCGTAGAGGTGGAACGTCGGCGAGATGTGCGCGAAACGGTCGAATCCGAGACGCGCCTGCCACGACTCCTGCTTGTACTTGAAGTCCTCGGCACCGGGCGCGGACAGCGTACCCGGCTCGTCCGTCTCCGAAGACCATCCGAGCCCAAGCCCGAGCGCGAGCGCCCAGTCGTGCGAGAGGAGCCGCTGGTACTGCACCTGCAGACCCCATTCCGAGTGGTCGTACGCGCTGATGTAGCCTCCGGCGTCGGGCGCCGACACGAAGTCGCCGTCGCCGTGCGTGAGCTGGAACGAAACGATCGAGCTGCCCTTGTCGATGCCGGCGGCCGTGGCGGTTGTGGGAGCGGACAACGCGAAGACGATCGCCGCGAGAAGCGCGTGCGGAAGGAAACGGAATATCGGCAAGCGGAAACGCATGATCGGGACCTCCTGGCAGATCGGTTCCGGCCACGACGGCCGGAACCCGGAGGGAAGGCTAGGCGGCGGCCCCAATCGTGTCAACCAGGCGGCAAACCGGACTACGCGAGCGTTGGATTCTTCCTCATGTGGACCACGGATTCGACGATGAGCTGATCGAGCACGTCGAGATCCACGTCGCTCAGGCTCTTGAGATACAGGCAGACCTTCCCGGTTTTGAACTTTCCGAGTTTCTTCAGGAGGTGGCCGTACCGCGGAAAGCCGCCTCCGATGTAGAGCGTGAGATCGCGTTTGCGCGGAGAGAAGGCGGCGAGCGGCCAGTCCCCCACTCGCCCGCTTGCGTACGAGTACTGCTGCTTTCCGAAGCCGACGATGCTCGGCCCCCACATCTTCGGGGGCGCGCCGGTCGCCTTCTTCATGAGCCCGACGAGCGTCCGGCAGTCTTCCCGTCGCGAGGGGTCCTCGAGGTTTGCCAGGAACGCGGTGACGCTCGCCGTTGTCTCCTTTGTTTTCAATTTGGCTGCCATCGAAGGCTCCTCATTCGTGAAAGAAGGCGTGCTCGCTGCTGCGATCAGGGCGCAGCGAGCCGGAACCGGGCGAGCGGCCCGGTCGCATCGCCCAGAACGAGAGTCGTATCGGTCGCCAGGAACGTCTTGAACGAAGCGAGCGACGTGAGAAAGCGCGACTCGATCTCCATGCCGTCGGGGCACGCCATCTTGGTCGACATGCCGGGCCCGAACGTGAGGCTGTCGCCGCTCAGCGTGTAGGTCGCGCTGTACCGGTTGCATCCCGCGGAACCCGAAGCGCGCGACGACGCGGAATCGAGCCGAAGCGTGACGGGTTGACCGCCGTTTCCGCGTGGCTCCACGATTTCGCCGAGTGCGCTCAGCTCCCAGTCGCGGTCCGTGATCGCGGGCGCGGGAGCCGAGGACGTCGTAGGCGACGGGACGGGCGTCTCGTCGGGAGGCTTGGGCTGGCAGGCGGGGATCGCAATCAGCAGGACGAGCGAAAGGAGCGCGCGCATCGGGCGTGCTCCGGCCGTTCGATCGAATGTCGGTTTCATGGCCTTCTCCCTTTCGGCGGAGTCATGGAGGCCGGGAAGGTCCCGGGGCGAGGAGGGTGTCACGAGAGCCTCCCGGGATGGGTTGGAGCGTGAAGCGGTGTCGCACGGCGAGCACGGCGGAGTGGCCGCGCCCCCGCCGCAGGATTCAGTGCGCCGTCAGGCGACGAACCAGAGCAGCTCGGGCTGCTCGAGGAGCTCCTTCACCCGCACGATGAACTGGACGGCCGTGTGGCCGTCGATCCAGCGGTGGTCGAACGTGCACGCGATCGTCATGCCCGGCCGGGCCACGACCTGGCCGTCGACGACCATCGCGCGTTCGCTGATCTTGTGCACGCCGAGGATCGCGACCTCGGGGTAGTTGATGATCGGAGTCGAGCCCGTCGAGCCGAACAGCCCCGCGTTCGTGATGCTGAACGTGCCACCCTGGAGGTCCTCGAGCGTGAGCTTGTCCGTATGCGCGCGGTTCGCGAGGTCCTCGACTCCGATCGCGAGGTCCACGAGCGAACGCTGACCACAGTTCTTGAGCACCGGGACGATGAGTCCCTTGTCGCGCCCCACGGCCACGCCGATGTTGTAGTAGCGTTTCACGGTCACGGACTCGTTGCCGTTCCACGTGGCGTTCATGGTCGGGAAGTCCCGGAGCGCAAGCACGGTGGCCTTGACGAAGAGCGGCGTGAACGTGAGTCTCACGCCCTGCTTCGCAAGGCGCTCCTTGTGCGCGTCGCGAAGCGACTTGATCGCCGACATGTCGACTTCCTCGAACGTCGTCGTGTGCACGGCGGTGAACTTGGAGAGCACCATCCGGTCGGCGATCGCCTTGCGGACGCCGCCGATCGCGATCGTCTCTTCGAGCGGACCGGTCGCGGGAAGCCCGACGCCCCCGCCGGCGGTGCGCGCAGCCGGAGGAGCCACCTTCCCGGCCTTCAAGTCCGCGATGTACGCGAGCATGTCGTCCCGCGTGACGCGCCCACCGAGCCCCGTGCCCTTGACCCACGAAGGATCCACCTCGTGCTCGCGCGCGAGCCGCCGCACCACAGGCGAGTAGCGCGTGTGCCCGTTGCCGCCGCCGGGACTGACCGGAGCGGGCG
>JBOHUC010000167.1:0-18287 GCA_050733935.1 Candidatus Eiseniibacteriota bacterium
GCCGCAGTCCGTCGGGGCAGCCTGAGCAGAAAGGAGGGAGCCGAGTTCGCCAGAAGCGCCCCGCCCGACCGAGGGTGGTCCACTTTTACTTCATCATCTTGGTCCGGTTTTACCTCATCGTTGACAAACGGATCCAACCGGGTGCGCCAGTCACGCAGCGGCCTGGGCCGGGCACGATGAGTCGGCCGAACCTCGCCCTTCTGCCATGCCGTGGCCAGGCTGTTCAGGAAGCCCTCCAGTTCGGGGTCTCGAACCGGAAGGAGGGCGGGTGCCTCGTCGGCTGCGAGCTCAGCGAGATGCTGCTGCATCGTCCTGATCTCCTCGAGAAGTCGGAGCGGATCCAACGAGGCGGCGACGGCGCGCAGCTTGTCCTTGGTCTCTGCCGGGACTGCTTCCGACAGCAGCAGCCTGGCGCTGGGCGTTGCGGGAAGGTGGTAGCGCTTCACGACCCGCGCACCGATTCTCGTCTTCGAGGCCAACTTGAAGGACGGCTGGAAGAAGTTCACGAAGAGGCGTGCCGCGGCGTAGAGCCGGGCCATCACCCCGACCGCAGCGAGGCCTTCGAGCCGGCGGTATCCGACGAGCCGCCGCACGACGGAGCCATTCTTCTGTTCGACCCAGGCCTGGTCGTTCTTGCGGTAAGGGCGGGAGCGGGTGAACTCGATCGCGTGGTCACGGCAGTAGGCCATGACCGTCTCATTGAGGAACTCGCTGCCGTTGTCGGTGTCGAAGCCAAGCAGGGGGAACGGCAGCGCCTTTCGAAGCTTTGTCAGGCCCTCAACAACCAGCGCCCCATCGCGCACGACAAGGGCCAGGCACTCCGTCCAGCCACTCGCGATGTCGGTGATGGTCAACGTGTGCGCAAAACTCCCAGCCGCGTTTTCACCGGAGTGCGAGACGAGATCGGCCTCCACGAAGCCCGGCAACGGTTCGTTCCAGTCGGCGAAGGTCCGGACTGGGACGTTGCGCTGGACCGACGACACGGCCTTCGAGCGTCGGTACCTCCGATCGTTCCCCTTGCCCCGTGGAACGAGGAGCAAGCGGTCGATGGTCGCCGCGCTCGCCGAAAGAACGCCCAATCGCACGTCGCCATCCAGCCGAAGGTGGCCATGTCGCTCCAGGGCCTCGAGCAGCGTCGGGATGAGCGGCTTGAGCCGCTTGCTGCACACTCGGTCCGAAGCTTCCCAGAGCAGCACAAGGGCTTCACCGACGGCGTCGCCATAACGACGCGGTCGTGGCTGCAACGCCGCCGGCTCCTTCGGATTGCTCGCCTTCAACAGCCGAATCGCGTGCTTGCGATGGTAGCCAGTCACCGCCACGAACTCATCCAAGATGCACCGCTTCGCTGCCCGGGTCCCCGCCCGATACCGTGTGCCGATCGACCGGATCAACTCCCGACGACTTGCCAGGCTGATCTGCCTCTCCATTGGAACTCCCCGCCGTCCTGGACGGCTGGTAGCAGAATAGATGAGGCAACGGGTTCCGCTCGGTAGCATTTCGAGCGAAGCAATGCGCTCGGAAGAAACAGTTGTCGTCGATCACCTTGGAGTGCGTGACTGTGAAATGTCCGCCCTTGAAACCCTTCGCGGCCTTCTTGTACGGATGAAAATCGTCGGTCATGATCGTGGCCGACTCGTGAACGTGTTCGCGGATGATCGCGCCTAGGTTCTTCGCGTTTACGGTCGTGACGTGAATTGGGCGGATCTCCCCGCCGCGCTCCACAAGCGCAACCACGGGGGCCTTGCTTGTTCCGCGGCCCTTCTTCCCGCCCCTCTTCCGGCCACCGACATAGGTTTCATCCACCTCGACCGTCCCACCGTCTGCGCCGAGTGGGCCCTGCCCTGGGGTGTTTGCCATCGCCCATCGGATTCTGTGCATGAGAAAGAGTGCGGCGCGGTAGCTCACGCCCGTCTCGCGCTTGATCTGGAGCGCTGAGACGCCCTTCTTCGAGGCACAGGCCCGATAGAAGGCGAGGCACCAGTGTCGGAGTGCGATTCGAGAATCCTCCATGACGGTGCCAACCCGGACCGTGAACTGCTTCTTACAGCCCTTCACGCAGCGCCACAGATAGCGGGAGTTCCTGTCCCCTTCGCGGCCCTTCATCTGCCTGGGGCCGAAGGTCCCACAATGGGGGCAGAAAGGTTCATCGCCCCAACGCTGGCGCTCCAAGAATTCGACCGCAGTGTCTTCGTTCGCGCAAGCCAATGGAACATCAGCGACTAGCCTAGAGCGATCCTCCCCGACCGACCGCTGAATATGTCTCGTTTCCATGCCTATATCCTATCACGACTTTTGTTTGTGTCAAGTATTAAGATGTTAAGTCTTTCGGCTGTGCGTTAAGGCCATAGTGTCCATATGAAAATACATGGCCCAAAGTCCGTCCCCAAAAACCTGCGGTCCACGGGCCCAATTGATCTTTTCTCACTACTTGATGTATTCTCAAACCACTGAAAGGCGCTTTGGCCGCCGCCCCAAGGCAAGTTGCCGCAGGGCAAGTTGACGTCCCGTAGGTTGCTGCACAGCAGGTTGCCCCCGGGCAAGTTGCCGACAAGCTGGCGCCCCGTAGGTTGCTGCACAGCAGGTCGCTCCGCAGGGCAATTGGCGCCCCGTGGGTTGCTGCACAGCAGGTTGCCCATGCGACTGAATGAATGGAGGACGGATGGGTAGGGCGCGGACCCCCGAATACCGCGAGGAGAGGGCCGACATGAAGAGAATCGGCGAGGACGCGAGGGCGTGCCTGGAGTGCGGCACGCGCATGGAGTCGACGCGGGAGGACTACGTCTACGAGCCCGTGGCGGGCCTTCGTGTCTTGCTTCAGAAGGTCCAGGTCGCGCGGTGTTCCGAGTGTCGCACGCTCGTGCCGGCGATTCCGAAGATCGCGCAGCTCCATCGCGTGATCGCGAGCTCTCTTGTCCAGAAGGCGACGAGCCTCGCGCCGCCCGAGATTCGCTATCTGCGAAAGCACCTCGGGTTCTCGGGCGAGGAATTTGCGCATCGGATGGGCGTGCGGCGTGAGAGCGTTTCGCGCTGGGAGACGGGAAAGGAACCGATGGGGCCCGTCGCAGACCGCCTGCTCCGGCTCATGGTTGTGACCCAGGAGCCGGTTGCGGAATACGCCCTCGATCGCCTGGCCCAGATCAAGCGGGTGGCGAAGGCGGCCCGCCTCACGATGTTGGAAGGGGAGACCGGCTGGGAGCTCGTTGCGGCGTAACAATGGGCTTGACGCGGAACCCCAGCCGATGTAATCGTTTACAACCGCGAGGATCTGTGGGGCCACTTACCCCACCCCCACCGAGACCCGAGCTTCCGGTGCCCCCACATCGTTCAGGAATGGAGATCCCCGACTATGAAAGCCGGTATGCCCGCTGCTCTCCTCGCGTGCGTCCTGTTCGCAGGCTTCAGCCTCGCGACACCGCCGAGCACGCACGCGGCGAGCGAGCGTCCGAACCTCATCTGGGCACGCGCCACCGCCTCGGCGATCACGTTGGATGGTGTCTTGAGCGAGCCGGCCTGGGCGCAGGCCGAATCGATGACCGTGACCTACGGAGTGGACAGTGGAATTCCGGGGAGCGGTTGGAAGGGCGAAGGCGGCTTCAATCCGACGGACAAGACGCGCGCAGTCTTCCGCTTCCTCACGAACGGCAATCAGCTCTACGTCGCGGCGGTCGTGCCGGACAGCTCGATCGGCGGCTCGCCGTTGTTCAACTTCTTCGACGCGCTCCTCATGGCGATCAAGGATCACGCGAGCCTCGATCGTCCCGCTCCGCCCGCGGAGTACTTCTACGCGTGGTGGACGAACAACGGCATCGACTCGGTCAAGGTCGACTTGAAGCCGTGGTTCTTCGGCCGCTGGGGAAGCGATTTCTACGGCGATCCCCGGACCGCCGAGGACATCGCAAACTGGGACGCGTTCACGTTGATCGAAGGCCGGAGCAACACCGACACGCTCCACGACAGCCGCTGGGTGGCCGAGTTGCGCTTCAACCTGACACCCATGGGCTACAACATCCAGCAGGTGAACGGCGACGTGATCGAGTGGAACGTCTCCGTCTACGACTGCGACTGGAACTGGCCGATCTCGCCGCCTCCCCATCCCACTCACGGTCACCGCGTGAGCGCAAACCGCGTGTGGTGGGAGAGCCCCTGGGGCAACGACCACTGGTACGACCAGGTGCGCATCTACGCGAGGCCTTCTGTCACGACGGGCTCCGGCGCGCTCCCGACCGTCGGCCCCGACCTCACGATTCCGAACGCGGGCTCGTCGGCCGCACCGGTCGTGGACGGGCTCTTGAACGACGCGGTGTGGGGCACGGTTCCGGGCTTCGACATCCGCTACGGCGACACGGCACTCCGCAACACCTACGCGGGTGTCGGAAAGTATCGCTCCGGACAGTTCCAGCCCGACGTCGACGGCGGCCAGGACTTCGTGAGCAATCCCGGCGACGCCACGATCAAGTGGGTCGTCAAGAACGACTCGCTGTTCATCGCGTTCGACGCGCGCGACGAAGTCGTTCAGGCCCCGCCCGAATACGATCGCTTCGATGGCTTCCTGTTCACGATCGACGATCGCCTCGTGCGGAACCCGGACAACGCGCTGATCGGCCGGCGCATGCTCTTCCGCGTGAACTCGGGCGGCACGGCCGAAGCGCTCGACTATCTCGCGGCGGCACAGGATTCGGGCAAGGCGCGCGTCCGGCTCCAGCTCAAGCCGGGAACGACCGTGGACGAGCTCGGGAACGACGTGGACGCGGGCTACACCGCGGAGCTCGTGCTCGACTTGACGAAGTTCGGCTATCCGGCGGGCCTCGGGGATCGGATCATCTTCCCGGGCATCTCGCTGCTCGACGGCGACACCTACAATGCGCTCGGCGAGTCGTACGGCACGCGGACCTGGTTCTGGCGCGAGTACGAGGGCCAGTGCTGCCCGCCGTGGACCGTGATGGCGTCGTCCGGCGGCGTCGGAGTCGATCCCGACCCCACGGGGGTGAGCGGCTTCGTGTTCCTGTCCGCGGCACCCAATCCGTTCCGGGAAGGCCAGACCGTCCAGTTCCAGATGGGAAGCCGGGCCCGTGTCGACCTCCAGGTCTACGACGCGCGCGGCGCGCTCGTCCGGGACCGTCCGCTCGGCGTGCTCGAGGCGGGCCTCCGGCAGGCGACGTGGTCGGGCCAGGGGCTTCCAGCGGGCGTCTATCTCGTCCGGCTCCGCATCACCGACCCGGCTTCGGGCGCCGAGCGCGCGAAGCTCTCCGGAAAGGCGATTCTCTTGCGGTAATCTCAGGACACGCAGAGCCGCGGGCGGCGGAGTCTGGCCGGGCTGCCCAACACCCGGCCTCCCCCAACTCCGTCCGCCCGCAACACCGCTCGCGGCGGGGGGTGCAAAACCTCCCGCCGCGTTTGCCCGCCACAACTCGGACCGGGTCAGGAAGGGAATCGTGTGGAGCGTGCGTAGCGCGTCCGTGACCCCTCTTGCGGCGCTTCTGTTCACGACATTCGCGGCGGTGGTCGCGCTCCCTTCCCTGCCAGCGTTCGTCCCGCAGGCTTTCGCCGGGACGACGGGCCGCCTCGTCGGCCGCGTTACGGACGCAAAGGGCGGACCGCTCGCCGGTGTCAACGTCGCGATCCCCGCCGCACGCGTCGGTGCCGTCACCGGCGTCGACGGCCAGTACACGATCGTCAACATTCCCGCAGGCACCTACGAAGTGCGAGTGAACCTGATCGGCTACCACGCGATGACGTTCCGGAACGTCGTCGTCTCCGCCGACCAGACCGCACGGCAGGACGTGAAGCTCACCGAGAGCGCGGTCGCCCTCGAGGAAGTCACGGTCACCGCGCAGCGGCCGGTCGTGGACGTCGGACAGACGAGCTCGATCGCCACCATCACGCGCGATGAAATCGTGGCCCTTCCGGTGCAGGACCTTCAGGACATTGTCGATCTTCAGGCCGGTGTGGTGGACGGCCACTTTCGAGGGGGGCGTCTTGGAGAGGTGCAGTTTCAAGTAGATGGTGTGTCGGTAAACAATGTCTACGACAACATGTCTTCGATCAAGATCGATCGGTCGCTCCTCGAAGAGGTGCAGGTCATCAGCGGCACGTTCGACGCGGAATACGGGCAGGCTGCGAGCGGGGTCGTGAACGCGGTGCTCCGCCGTGGCACCGACACGTTCACTTGGAACGCCGAGCTTTTCGGCGGGCAGTTCGTCTATCCCGGCCACGAGGGCGAGCGGCTGGTGGACGACACGTTCGATCCCGGGCAGATCCAGAACTACCAGGCGGACATGAGCGGCCCGCTCCCGATCTCGAAGACCAACTACCTGCTCTCACTCCGGCGCGGCGTGAACGACGAGTACGTCACCGGCACCCGCACGTTCGTCCCGACCGACGAGGGCGACTTCGAGAACCAGGTCTTCGTCGGCACCGGCGACGGCGCAACCGTGACGCTTGGCACTCTCCGCGAGTGGACGGGGATCGCGAAGATCACCAATCGCTCGCTCGAGGACAACGAGATCTCCTACCAGTTCCTGTTCGATCAGATCGACGGGCAGCGGATGAACTGGAACTTTCGGCTGAACCCTGACGGCGAGAACGAGCAGACAACGATGTCGATCGTCCACGGCTTCGACTGGACGCACACGCTGTCCAAGGACTCTTTCTACCAGCTCGCTGCGCGCCAGAACTACGTGGAGTACACGGACTGGAAGTACGAGGACGTCTACGACACGCGCTACGACGAGGCGGGGCCGCCGCTGGGCGATCAGTCGTACGAGAACGGTGCGTACGTGCAGGGTGTGGACTTCACGCGCTTCTACCAGAAGACGAACGCGCTTGTCCTCAAGGGCTCGTTCGTGAGCCAGGCGACACGGAACCACTACTTGAAGGCCGGCGGCGAGTTCCAGTGGCCATGGCTCCAGTTCGGTGCGCCGGGAAGCCTCATCTTCACAACCGTGGACGGCGAGGAGCAGCTCGTCCGGCAGGTGAACAATCCGCCGCAGTTTCCGGGCGTCCAGAAGTACCACCCGCTCATGGGGGCGGCGTACGCGCAGGACGAGCTCGACTGGAAGGACTTGAAGGTCCGCGCGGGGCTTCGGCTCGACTACTTCGATGCGCGCTCGACGGTGCCGAGCGATCTTTCGAACCCCGCGAATGCCATTCAGGGCGTACCCCAGTCGCACCTCGTTCCGACGACGGCCAAGTGGAGTCTTTCGCCGCGTGTCGGCGTGTCGTATCCGGTGTCCGAGCGCGCGGCCGTGTTCTTCGCGTACGGGCACTTCACGCAGATGCCCGCCCTCGGCACCGTGTTCTCGAACTCGAACTACGGAGTCCTCGCGAACCTCCAGTCGAGCGGCGTGGACTACGGCGTGCTCGGGAATCCGGACGTGAAGCCCGAGATGACCGTGCAGTACCAGGTGGGCTACAAGCACGCGCTCTCGCCGCGGTTCGGAGTGGACATCGAAGTCTTCTACAAGGACATCCGCGACCTCCTCGGCGTCGAGTTCATCTCGACCTACAACGACGCCGAATACGCACGGCTTACGAATGTGGACTTCGGGAACGTGATCGGAACCACGATCTCGATCGACCAGCGACCGATCGGGCTCTTCAGCTACACGATCGATTACACGTGGCAGGTGGCCGAGGGCAATTCGAGCGATCCGCGCGAGACCGCGACCCGGGCCGAGGCCGGACAGGATCCACGTCCGCGCGAGGTGCCATTCAACTGGGATCAGCGGCACACATTCAATGCGACGCTCCGACTCGAGCGAATTGATGACTTCTCCGCGAGCTCGATCGTGCGCGTGGGGAGCGGTCAGCCGTATACGCCGTCGATCACGGCCGGCTTCGGCGGTGCGCTCGAGCAGAACTCGGGTCGGAAGCCGACCGCGCTTCTCGTGGATTTGCGCGGGGAGAAGTCCTTCCGCCTTGGCGGAGGCGGCGGCGCGCGGGGCCTCGGGGCGGCCGCGTTCGTGCGCGTGTTCAATCTGTTCGACACGCGCTATTTCAACGGCTTCGTGTTCAGCAGCTCGGGAAGCCCCTACTACTCGCGCTTCCCGACCGCGGATGCCGCGACCCTCGCGGACCCGACGCGCTACTACGGTCCGCGGAGGATCGAGTTCGGCGTTCGCCTCGCGGGAGCGAGCCTGCCATGACGCGACGCCCGCTCGTTCAGCGTCCGCCCGCCGGCGCACTCGCCGCGGTTGCCGCTGCCGCCCTCGCCGCGGCCTTTGCGACCGGTGCGTACGCGCAGAGCCCGCCGCCCGACCAGCGCGGGCGTATCGACGCCGAGCGCTCGGGCTTCCACGATGCGGCGAACATCCGGACCGTGTTCTGGAACTTCGGCATGGTCGGCGACTACCCGCCCGATCCGGGCAACGTGGACCTCTCCGTGTTCCACTCCTGCGAAGTGCCCAAGGGAAGCGGCATGAACTACTCGGACGGCATCACGCCGTTCGTGCTCTCGAAGATCCGCCAGAACAACGGCACCGAGTCCTACATCATGGAGACGGGATTCCGCGAGCGCCAGGCGTTGACCCCCGACGGACGCGCCCAGATGCGCTTCGAGCCGCGTCCCGGCTACTTCCAGCCTGATCCCAACATCAATCGCGGCCGCTCGCCTGCCTTGAGCAACGATCCACGCACCTGGCCCGACACGTGGCCGAACAAGGTCACCGATCCGGACGATCCGGGCTGGCCGGGCTCGTGGAACGGCTACTTCGGGAAGCGCGCCGCCGCCGACCAGGAAAGCTTCACCGTCATGGACGACAACTATTACGAGGCATGGGACTACGACCCGGACGCGAACGATCTCTCGCGTCGCGGGCTCGGGCTCAAGATCGAGGTGCGCGGCTTCCAGTGGGCGAACCCGCAGGCCGGAAACGTCATCTTTTACCACTACGACATCACGAACGAAGGCACGGTCGACTACAACGAGAACATCATCTTCGGCCTCTATATGGACTCGGGCGTCGGCGGCTCCGCGCAATCGTGCGACGGCGTGTTCGAGTCGGACGACGACAACGCGTTCTTCGACCGCTCGTCCGGATTGAATCTCGTCTTCACGTGGGACAAGGGCGGACGCGGCGTCGACCTCTCGGGCAACTGCGGGCGCACCGGCTACCTGGGCTACGCGTACCTCGAGACGCCTGGGAAGCCGTTCGACACCACGGACAATGACGAGGACGGCATCACCGACGAGCGACGCGACGCGGGGCCCGGCGATCGGATCGAAGGCCAGCCCGCAATCGAAGCGCGCTGGGCGGACTACGACACGACGCGATTCGTCGCCACGTACGGGCCGCTCGCGCGCCGGCCCGCGTACCGCGCGGGCGTGTGGTTTACGGGCGACGAGGACATGGACTGGGTCGCCGAATCGCACGACACGGGTGCGGATGGTGTCTTCGACACGAACGACACGGGCGAGCGCGACGAAATTCCGACGCCTGGCGAGCCCAACTTCGATCGCACCGATCTCAACGAGTCCGATCAAATCGGGCTCACCGGCTTCAAGATGAACCGGATTCGCGGCATTCCGCCGATTGATGACATTTTGTTCTACACGACGTCGGCGAACTGGCCGCAGCGGCTGTACGAGCAGTTCACGAACCCGGTGCCGGCCGCGCGCTTCGATTCGGCGGTCGCGTCGAACTACAACATCGGCTTCTTGTTCGCGTCAGGACCGTTCACGCTGCGCGCCGGACAGACGGAGCGCTTCAGCCTCGCGCTCTCGTTCGGCGCCGACCTCTTCGAACTGCGTTCGACGGTGAAAACGGTGCAGCAGATCTACAACGCGAACTACCAGTTTGCGGTTCCGCCCGCGCTCCCGACCGTGACGGCCGAGGAGGGCGACGGATTCGTGCGGCTCTCGTGGGACGACACCGCCGAGCGGGGTGCCGATCCGGTCACGGGCGAGTTCGACTTCGAGGGCTACCGCATTTACCGCTCGACCGATCCCGAGTTCACCGATCCGAAGGTGATCTCGACGGGGCAAGGGAATCAGTTCCCCGGAAATGGAAAACCGAGCGCACAGTTTGACCTCCAGGACGGCGTGCGCGGGTATTCGCGGATGACCGTGGAGGGCGTGTCGTACTTCCTGGGAGACGAGACCGGAATCACCCACACGTGGACGGACACAACCGTCACGAACGGGCAGCAGTACTTCTACGCCGTCTGCGCGTACGACTTCGGCCTCGACACGGGTCAGGATTCGACGTCGTTCTATCCGTCGGAAAACGCGATCGCCGTCTCTCGCACGCCGCGCGGCGGAATCATCCTGCCCAAGAACGTGGTCATGGTACGGCCGAACCCGCGCCTGCCGGGCTACGTGGCCGCGAAGACAGCCCCGACAGAGCACGCCCTGGGCCGCGGCGTGGGAAGCGTCGGCGTCCAGGTCGTGAACTCCTTGCTCGTGCCCGACGATCATCTCTTCAAGATCACGTTCGAAACGCCGTCGCCCGACAGCGTCCGCGCGCGGACCTACGCGCTCGCGGACAGCTCGGTCATCGATCCGGAGACGGGCGCAGGGCTGGTGCTCTTCTCGAGCGGGCGCGACTTCGAAGGCTTAGGGCGAGGCCCGGTCGGTGCGGGACTCCTTCCGATCGTGAGCACCCCGGCGCTCACCGAAATCGACTCGGCGGCGACGGGCTTCCGCGAGGGGAGCCCCACGAACGCTCAGCTCCTCGTCGAGTACGCGACCGGGACGGGCGGCGTGCCGGTCATCGATCCCAATCTCAAGCGTCCCGGCTATCCCGAAGATCTCGCGATCACGTTCAGCAACGACGTCGTGGCCACGAGCGTGGCCGTTCCGGGAGCGCCGGCCCGGCCGGCGCGCTTCTTCGTCGAGGCGCTGACCGATAGCGGACCCGCGCGGCTCGACTTCGCATTCCGCGACACGGACGGAAACGGAACGCTCACGAACACGAGCGAGTTCATCGGCGTCGTCAATTACACGCCGGCCACGCTCGACACGCCGCGGGTCGCCTGGCGGCTGGCCCTCGATCCGGCGGGTCCGACGAGCACGACGAGCCCCACGAATCCGCTCGTTCCGCCGGCCGCCGGCGACGTGTTCGACATCAAGCTCAACGTGCCGTTCACGTACACGGACATGTTCGTGTTCCGGAGCGACTCGCTCTCGCTCGATCGGGCGGCGGCCGCGGCCCAGTTCGAGCAGGAGCCGTACGTGGTTCCGAATCCTTACGTGGAGTCAGCGAGTTTCGAGCCGGCGCGCTTTGCGATCTCAGGGCGCGGGGTCAGGCGGCTCGAATTCCGGAACATTCCGCTCAACTCGACGATTCGGATCTACACGTTGCGCGGGGAGTTGATCCAGACGCTCCGTCAGGACGGATCGCTCGGCGGCTACGTCGCGTGGGACCTCCGGACCAAGGACAACCTGGACGTGGCACCAGGGCTTTTGATCTACCACGTGGACGCGCCCGACATCGGTACGTTCGTCGGCAAGTTCGCGATCATCAAGTAGAGGACGCCGTGGAGCGAGCGAGAAGCCAGGTGCTGAGGAGTGCCAAGGGTGCGGGTGCAGTCGGCTCGCTCGCGGCGCTTGCAGCCCTAGCTGCCTTCGCGGGCGACGCGGCGCGACCGAGCCCTGCGTTCGGCCAGAGCAAAGTCGGCACGACGTTCGGCCAGTTCCTGAAGATCGAGCCGTCGTCGCGTTTCGCGGGCATGGGAAACGCGGGCACCGCGTTCTTCGACGGTCTCGATGCGGCGTACTACAACCCGGCCGCCGTCGTCGGAAAGGGCGAAAAGGAGGCCCAGTTCACGCACTCGGAGTGGTTCGCCGGCATCGGCTACAACTACGCGGCGGCCGCCGTCCCGATCCAGAAGCTCGGCACGTTCTACGCAAGTGCGACCGTGCTCTCCTCGGGCGACATCGCCGTGCGCACGGTGACGCAGCCGCTCGGGACGGGCGAGCTCTATCACGTCACGAATGTTGCGGTTGGCCTCGGTTACGGACATGCGTTCGGCGACCGGCTCGCCGTGGGACTTTCCGCGAACTACGTCCAGGAGACGATCTGGAACTCGAGCGCCCACGCCTGGACCTTGAACCTCGGGACGCTCTACCGCGTGAGCGCAAACGGGCTTTCGATCGGTGCGAGCCTCCTGAACTTCGGGACCGACGCGCAGTACGACGGCGACGACCTGCGCATCACGTATGACCAGGATCCGGACGCAGGCGGCGACAACTCGACGCTCCCGGCCGACAAGTTCACGGGCTCGTACAACGTGCCCGTGCTGTTCCGCGTGGGGCTCAGCTATCCGTATCAGCTCAACCAGAACACACGGGTCAACGTGGCCGTCGACGCGTTCCATGCGAACGACAATTTCGAGAGCGTGAGCCCCGGCGCCGAAATGCTCTTCAAGGACCGATTCGCCGTGCGCGCGGGCTGGCAGAACCTGTTCCTGGATGACGGCGAGATGGGAGCAACGCTGGGCGCGGGCTTGAATGGCCGGTTCCAGGAAGTCCGCTACCGCTTCGACTACGCGTGGGCCGACTACGGACGAATCGGAGACGCCCACCGCCTGACCCTGGGAGTAGAATTCTAGAGTTCCGCGTGTTTCCTGTGCCCGGGCCCGGCGCCCGGTCCGCGCCCGATCCGGCGCAGCGACGAAAGGTTGAGCTCATGCGACATCGTGCCCTTGCATCCCCAATCGTCCCGGCCGTACTCGCGCTCGTCATCGCGGGCGCCGCCTCGTTCGTGCCTGCCCGCCCCGCGCGCGGAGAAACTTTCGACGCCATGCTCGACACCCTTCAGCACACGGCCTTCCAGTTCTTCTGGAACGAAGCGAATCCCACGAACGGACTCATCAAGGACCGGAACACCGCGGGATCGCCATCGAGCATCGCGTCCGTTGGCTTTGGTCTTTCGGGGATCTGCATCGGCGTCGATCACGGCTGGGTCACACGCGCGGCCGCACGCCAGCGCGTGCTCACGACCCTCAATACGTTCTGGCTCGGACCCCAGGGCACGCTGGCGACCGGCATGATCGGCTACCGCGGGTTCTTCTATCACTTTCTCGAGATGAACACCGCGGTTCGCGCCGGGAGCACCGAGCTGTCCACGATCGATAGCGCACTCCTCCTCGCCGGGATTCTCGATGCGAAGCAGTATTTCGACGATCCCGTCGACCCGGACGAAATTCTGATCCGCGCACGCGCCGATTCCATTTACCGCCGGATGAACTGGGTGTTCATGCAGAACTTCAGCCCCGGCGTGCGCATGGGCTGGAAGCCCGGCACGAGCTTCTCGGGCTTCGGCGAGTGGATCGGCTACAACGAGGCGATGATCCTCTACATCCTGGCGCTCGGTTCGCCCACGTTCGCGCCCGATACATCGGCCTGGGATCGCTGGACGAGCGGCTACAGCTTCAACACGTTCTACGGGCAGTCGTACGTGTTCTTCCCACCCTTGTTCGGGCACCAGTACTCGCACTGCTGGATCGACTTCCGGAACATCCGCGACGAGTACATGCGAAACCGTGGCTTCGATTACTTCGAGAATTCGCGCCGCGCGACCTACGCCGCGCGCGCCTACTGTGACGACAATCCGTTCAACTACCTGTTATACAGCGACAGCCTGTGGGGATTGACAGCCGGCGACGGCCCGGACGGATACGAAGCTCGCGGGGCACCCCCGCAGCAGAACGACGACGGCACCATCACGCCGACCGCGGCCATCAGCTCGATTCCGTTCGCGCCCGAAATCGTCGAGCCGTTCATTCGCAATCTGTGGAACAACTATCGCGATACGCCCCTGTGGGGGCCGTACGGGTTCAATGACGGATTCAATCTGCAGCGGGGATGGTTCGGACCGGATGTGATCGGGATCGACCAGGGACCGATCCTGATCATGATCGAGAACTATCGGAACGGAAAACCATGGGCCCGCTTCATGGCAAATCCCGAAGTGCAGGTCGGGCTCGCGCGCGCCGGGTTCCTGTCGACTTTGATCGGTGTCGAGCCTGGACCGGGGGCGCCGGGTGCGGGACGCGGCGAGATCCTGATGGCGAATGCGCCGAATCCATTCTCGTTGTCGACCAGTGTGCACTTCCGTCTGCCGCGGGAGGAGCACGTGACGATCGCGCTTTACGACGTGCGCGGCCGACGCGTTGCGAACGTGTTCGACGGCGTGCGCGGTGCTGGTGAGCATGCGGTCGTGCTCGAAGCCGGGGATCTCGCGAGCGGCGTGTACCGCATCCGCCTGAGCGGCGCGAGCGGGATCTCGGACGAGCGCACGTGCGTGATCGCGAGGTAGAAGCAGACCGGAGGGCCGGGGCCGTGACGCACGAGGCTTCGAGCGGTGCGGGCGCTGGGCCCCGGGCCGGCGCGGGGGTGCGCGCGCCGACCGGCGCGTTCCTCACGAACGGTCGCTGGACGACGTTCATCACGGCAAGCGGGTTGAGCGCCACGTGGCTCGGGGACGTGGCGCTCACGCGTTTCCGCCCCGATCCGATCGAGAGCCACGACGGGATTCACTTCTATCTGCGGGACATCGAGACCCGCGAGATGGACTCTGCCACGTTCGAGCCCGTGCGCCGTCCGGCCGAGCGGGACGAGTTCGTTCTCGGTGGAGCGGACGGTCGTGCGGCCGTGATCCGCCGTGAGCGCGGCGGGCTTGCGAGCGAGCTCGCGATCGAAGTCGATTCCGAGCAGCTCGTCGAGCGGCGGCGTCTGACGCTCACGAATACGGGGGCAAAGGCTCGGCGGCTCGAGGTGGCGGCCGCGCTCGAAGTCGTCCTGCTCGAGGCTGCGGCCGACGCGGCGCATCCCGCCTTTGCGAAGCTCTTCGTCCAGACCGAGTGGGTGGCGGACCGCGAGATCCTCGTCGCGCGCCGGAGACCGCGTTCGGCGACCGAGCGGCATCCGTGGCTTGCCTGTGCTCTCGTCGCCTCGACGGGGCCGGACGCGAGGGCAGGGGCCGTCGCCCCATGGACGGCCGGCGTCGAATGGGAGACGGACCGCGCCCGGTTCCTGGGCCGCGGAGGTAGCCCGGGCCGTCCCGATGCGCTCGTGTCGGGCGAGCCGCTCTCGGGAACGGTGGGGAGCGTCCTCGATCCCGTGTTCTGCCTGAGGCGGCGGGTCGTGCTCGAGCCAGGACGCTCCGCCTCGATCGCGCTGGTCGTCGCAGCCGGGGATACGCGCGAGAAGGCCATCGAGGCGGTTGCAGCGCCGGCGACCAAGAGCTCGCCGTCCATCACCGCGCTTCGGTTGCCACGGGATGCGCGCGCGACCTGGGAGACGAGTTTTCCAGCGCCGCCGGTCCAAGCCGGGCGATCGTCTCGAGCGGCGAGGGCGGCGGGCCCGCATGCCGCAACGCCTGAGCCGACGGCCGCAGTCACCGAGGCCACCGAAGAACTCCAATTCTGGAATGGCTACGGCGGCTTCTCGGCGGACGGGAAGGAGTACGTGATCCGCCTCGTGCCCGACGCGACCGGCCGTCTCAGGCGACCTCCGGCTCCGTGGACGAACGTCATCGCGAACGAGCGCATTGGCTTCCTCGTGAGTGAGACGGGCGCCAGCTGTACCTGGACCCGGAACAGCCGCGAGCATCGCCTCACACCGTGGTCGAACGATCCGGTGCTCGATCCGCACGGCGAAGCCCTCTACCTGAGGGATGAGGAGACCGGCGAGTTCTGGTCGCCACTCGCCGGACCGTGTCCCGCCCGCGCGCCCTACGAGGTGAGACACGGGTTCGGGCGCACGGTCGTGCGCACGACGAGCCACGGACTCGAGCAGGAGACGACGCTGTTCGTCGCACGCACGGACGCGATCAAGCTCGCGAACCTCAGGATCACGAATCGCACGAATCGCACGCGACGGCTCTCGGCTTTCGCGTATCACCGGCTCGTCCTCGGAGGACGTGCGGAGGACGATGCCGGCGCGATCGTTACAGCCCCCGGTCCCCGCCCCGGATCGCTCACGGCGACGAGCGCGCGCGATCCTCTCTATGCCGACGGGATCGCGTTCGCGGCTGTGCTCCCACCGACGGAGGTGGATGCGGCCTTCGCGAGTGCAGACCGGGCCGCCTTCCTGAGCGGACCGGCGGGCGAGGGAGGAGCGGGAGACGTCGCAAGACCCGCCGCACTCCAGCACACCGAGTCGCTCGATGGCCGCACAGGAAGCGGACTCGATCCCTGCTTCGCGGTCCAGACGACTCTCGATGTGCCGCCCGGAGCCACGATCGTGTTGGCGTTTGCCCTTGGGGAAGGTGGTTCGAAGGCCGACGTGGCCGACTTGCTGAACCGCTACGCCGCGCCCGAGGAACGCGCACGGGCGTTGGCGGAAGTCAGAGACTATTACGACGACCTCCTGGGCCGCGTGCAGGTGAACACGCCCTATCCCGAGATCAACCTGATGGCGAACGGCTGGGCGCTCTACCAGGCGCTCGTTTGTCGCATCGTGGGACGGACCGCCTTCTATCAGTCGGGTGGGGCGTACGGATTCCGCGACCAGTTGCAGGATGCGAGCGCGTTTCTCCGCGTCGAGCCGTCGATCATGCGCCGGCAGCTCCTGCTCCACGCCGCACACCAGTTCCCCGAGGGAGACGTGCTGCACTGGTGGCACGAGCCGGGCGCGCGCGGCCTGCGCACTCGCTTCGCAGACGACCTCGTGTGGCTGCCGTATTTGCTCGCCGAGTACGTCGAGGTCACGGGCGATCGCGCCGTGCTCGACGAACCCGTTCCATTTCGAAAGGCTCGCTTGCTCGAGCCCGGCGAGGACGAGGTGTACCTCGCGACCGAGGATGCGGGGATCAAGGCTACGCTCTACGAGCACGCAGCGCGCGCGCTCGATCGCGCGATGACGCGCGGGACTCACGGGTTGCCGCTCTTCGGCACCGGCGACTGGAACGATGGCATGAACCGCGTCGGGCGAGAGGGCAAAGGCGAGAGCGTGTGGATGGCGTTTTTTCTTGCGTCGGCGATCGACGGATTCGCGCCGATTTCCGAGGCGCGAGGCGAGGCGGAGCGGGCGGCACGCTATCGCAAGTATCGGTCGGAGGTCGTGGCCGCGGTCGAGGAGCACGCCTGGGATGGTGACTGGTACCTACGCGGCTTCTACGACGATGGAACGCCACTCGGGTCGGCCCGCGGTACGGAGTGCCGGATCGACGCGCTCGTCCAGGCGTGGGCAACGCTTTCAGGAGCGGCGCAGCTCGACCGTGCAGCCCGGGCGCTCAATGCGGTTGAGAAGCATCTGGTGGAGGAAAGAGCGGGAATCATTCGGCTCCTTGATCCCCCGTTCGACTTCTCCCGTGACCCACATGATCCGGGATACATCAAAGGGTATGTCCCCGGCGTGCGTGAAAATGGAGGGCAATACACGCACGCTGCGCTCTGGGTTATAGCGGCGGTTGCAAAGATGGGACCCGAGGGCCGTGCCGAGAAGCTGCTGGCGATGCTCTCGCCGGTGACGCTTGGCAGCCAGCGGGGAGTGGCGCGGTACAAGATCGAGCCCTACGTATTGGCTGCCGACGTGTATGGGGCCAATCCGCATATTGGACGTGGTGGATGGACGTGGTATACGGGATCGGCCGGGTGGTATGCCCGCGTCGCGGCGGAAGTGCTTGGTTCGTAAGCGGCTGGGAATCAGGCGGTGGCGGTCTCGCGTTCGCTGGGGCACGGTCGCTTGTAGGCACATCGGCGCTGCGCCTGTCGCGCAAGGGAGTAGGGCCATTTCAACGGCAGGCGCTACGAGGCGATCAGGGTGGGGTGGAACTCCGAGTGAAAGACCCTTAGGTGAAGAGGATCTCGATCTTGCCAGGGGCGCTGAGCACAAGGCGAATCGATTGAATGTTCGGCGGCAGCGAGCGGGTTGAAGAGGGGCCGACAGAAAGCCTGTTATGCTTCCAATCAACCTTCCCTCGCTTCTCGCGCCCCGTTGGCAGCACTAGGGTGAGGTTGTCCCCGTCTCCAAGGAGGCCACGAAGCTCCGCCGCCCGAGCCTTGGGCCAAGTTATGTAGCCATACTTTCGAGCCCTGTCTGTAAGCGGCAGGCTCAGTTCAGCCATGAGCGCCTCCGTCTGTTGATGACCTCATCTTGTCCAAAGCCAAGGGTTACCGCAACCCGGGTCTTGCGGCCCTTCGCGGATCCTGATGGAAAGCTCAGGCTCCTGGCCTCGCACGGCCAACACCCGTTCTTTGAAGGCGAAGAGCACTTTGAACCGCGCCGGGTTCTTCGGAGACTCGGTTATCTGAGTGCCGCCGTCTCGACTGGAGATGACTGGCGCTCGTAGTAGGTCTGTTCGAACTCCGCCGGTGGAACATACCCGATCCGCTCGAGCAGA
>JBOHUC010000168.1:0-7667 GCA_050733935.1 Candidatus Eiseniibacteriota bacterium
TCCTGGACGAGCCCACGCTCGGGCTCGACGTGGATTCGGCGCGCAAGCTGCGCGTGTTTCTCAGGGAGTGGATGGCCGAGCGTCCCGGCGCCCGGACGATCGTCCTCACCACGCACTACATGGCCGAGGCCGACGAGCTGTGCGACCGGATCGCGATCATCGACCACGGGAAGATCCTCGCGACCGATACGCCGAGCGGGCTTCGGGCGCTCGTCTCGGCCGATCGAAGGGTCGTGATCGAGCTCGACGCCGGGAGCCGGTTCGATGCGCTCGCCCATCTGCCGGGAGTGCGCGTGCTCCGGGTCACGCCGCCGTCGGAGCGCGGGACGATCGCGGTCCATCTCGGTGTTTCGGAGGCGGGTTCGATGCGTCAGGTGCTCGATTCGCTCGCGGTCGAGGGAAACGCCGTGCACAACCTCTCGACCCACGATCCGTCGCTCGAGGACGTGTTCGTCGCGATCGTCGGGCGCGGCATCGAGGAACCGGAGAGGACGGAGGGCGCATGACCCGCGGACGCTTCGAACCGCTCGTCACGAACCTCCGGGCGGCCTGGGCGCGCGCGTACGTGCGCATCTTCGCGGCCTCGCGCGAGCCGTCGTGGATGCTCTCGGAGTCGATCCTGCCGGTGCTCGGGATGTTCGCGTACGTGTTCGTCTATCGGGCGCTCGGAGCGCCCAAGGAGTTCGAGTCGTTCGTCGTTCTGGGCGGCGTGATGATGGCGTACTGGCTCGCGGTCCTCTGGTCCATGGCGTCCCAGTTCTACTGGGAGAAGCAGGAGGGGAACCTCGAGCTCTACATGGTCGCGCCCTGCTCACGGATCGCGATCCTGTTCGGCATGGCCCTGGGCGGCATCGTCATGACCTCGATGCGCGCGGGGCTCGCGTTCGCGCTCGGGCTGTGGGTCTTCAAGGTGCCGTTCGCCCCGACCGATCCGTGGCTTGCGTTCGCGGTCTTCGCGCTCACGCTGGGCTCGCTCTACGCGCTCGGAATGTGCCTCGCGTCGCTGTTCCTTCTGTACGGGCGCGAGGTGTGGCATCTCGCGAACGCGCTCCAGGAGCCGGTCTATCTCGCGAACGGGCTCTACTTCCCGCTCCGGGCGCTCGGGCCCTGGGTCTGGGTCGCGATCTCGACGCTTCCGCTCGCGCTCGGCCTCGACGCGATGCGGCAGATCCTGCTCGGACCCACGGCCGCGCGCGGGCTCCTGCCCGTGAGCACGGAGGCGCTGCTTCTCGTTGTGTCGTTCGTGATCTATCTGCCGGCCGCGGTCCTCATGATGCGGTGGCTCGAAAACGAGGGAAAGAAGAAGGGGACGCTGGTGCTCCGGCACCAGTAGATCCCGGAGTCGACGGCATGGCACGAACTCTCAAAGAAAGGCTGCGCCCGCTCCGCGCTTCGGCGTGGCTCGGCTTTCAGATCGAGTCGAACTGGTCGGATCCGATCGTGTTCGCCGTCTACGCGCTCGCGAAGCCGGTCGCGACCGCGCTCATCCTCCTCGTCATGTACCAGGTCGTGGTGGGAGGGCCGCTCGCGGATCCGCGCTTCGTCGCGCTCTACGTCGGGAACGCGCTCTACATCTACGTGATCCTGCTCCTCGTCGGTCTCTCGTGGGCGGTGTTCGAGGACCGCGAGCAGTACAAGATGCTCAAGTACGTGGCGGCCACGCCGGTCGGGCTCGTGCCCTATCTCCTCGGGCGCTCGTTCACGAAGTGGGTGCTCGCGACCGCTTCCGCCCTGGTCGTGCTCGTGTTCGGCGTCACGGTGCTCGGCATGCGACTCTCGGTGACGCCGGCGAGTGCTCTGGGCGGGCTCGTTGCGCTGGCACTCGGATCGGTCGGCATCGTGGCCGTGGGACTCGTGCTCTCGGGGCTTGCGCTCGTGTTCGCGCGTCAGAGCATGATGATGAACGAGGGCGTGGCCGCCGTGCTCTATCTCTTCTGCGGAGTCGTGTTCCCGCCCGATCTCCTGCCCGGCGTGCTGCGCGCGGTCGCATTCTCGCTTCCGATCACGTACTGGATGGAGGCCTCACGGCGCGCTCTCGGCGCTCCCGGGTTCTCGGCGATCATGAGCCGCTGGTCGGCGCTCGAGCTTTCGGCTTTGTTCCTCGCGGTCACGCTCGTGTGGGTCGCGCTCGGGCTCTTCCTTTTCCGGAGGCTCGAGGAGCGCGCGCGCCGGCAGGGCCTTCTGGACATCACGACGGCGTGGTAGACTCTTTCGCGCGCTGAAACTCCACGGTACTTCCCGCCCGCCTGCGGGTGACCGGTCGCAGTGCATCTTGCACGGGCACCCATGAGCCGACTGAAGTTCCTGATCCGCCGTCGTTTGCGCGTCGCCCGCAAGGCCGCGCTCCTCCCCCTGACCGCGTTCCTCGTCCTGGCGTCGCTCCTGGTCCCGATCGTTCCGATCGCGGGCCGCGGGGATTCACACGCCGCTCCGGCGCTCGTCCACCAAAAAGTGAGCCTCGGGCCCGACGCCCGGCAGGCCTCGATCGCGGTCGAGTCGGGCGGCCGGGTCTGGATCGCGTACCTCAATCTGCGCGAGGCGGGTGTGCTCGAGGTGCTGCGGCGCGAGACGAGCGGTGCCTGGCAGATGGACTCGGTCCAGGCGGTGAATCCGGGGGCGGGCGCGCCGTCGCTCGTCCTCTCCGCGAGCGGCTCGCCCAACATTGCGTACTCGACGTGCTGCGCGAACGAGATCGGCCTCGTGACGCGGAGCGGTAGCAACTGGTCGATCGAGTTTCCGGTCGCGAACGCTACGCATCTCTTCGGTCGCTTTCCCTCGCTCGCGCTGAGCGGCGGGGAGCCTCGCATTCTGTACGGGGAAGGGCTCACGGTCGTGCTCGCGACCAAGTCGGGGACGGCGTGGAGCAAGGAGACCGTGAATCCCGGAAACGGCGCGCACCTGCCGTTCTCGCCCCGGCTCCGCTACGGCGGGGACGGTTCGCGTCACGCGCTCTTCCTGCTCAACCATCCGACGCTCGGAGGGACTCTGCGTCATGCGACCGGAACGCCGTGGGTCACCGACTCGCTGCGGAGCGTCGAATCGCAGGGGAGCTTCGATCTCGTGCTCGATGCCGCGAACAAACCGAACATCGCCTACGTCGGGAGGATTCCCGGCGGCGTGTGGTACGCGAAGAAGGATCCGGGCTGGACGTACGAGGTCGTGGATTCGTTCGGCACGGGCGCGCTCTCACTCGCGCTCGGACCGGGCGGCGTGCCCCACATCGTCTACCGGAAAAACGGCGCGCTCTGGCTCGGCACGAAGAGCGGGGGAGGGTGGACGCGCGAGCCGCTCACGACCCCCGGTCCCCTCGAGTTCCATCACGAACCCGATTTCATGTTCGACGGGGCGGGAAAGATGCACCTCGTCTACAGCGAAGAGCAGATCACGGGGGAGTGGCACCTGGTCTACGCGGGCGAAGGCGGTTTCGTGTCGGCCGATCCGCCGGCACTCCCGCCCGCGGCGGGAGCGGGGATGACGCCCGCGATTGCACTCGGGGCGCCATGGCCCAATCCGTCGCGCGGAGCGCTCACCCTGAGGCTCGTCCTCACGCGCGAGGAATCGGTGGGCTTCGAGATCTACGATCCGGCGGGCCGGCGCGTCGCCGAGCGGGCGGAACAGACGCTTCCGGCGGGGGAGCACGTCATCCCGTGGAGCGCGGACGGGCTTACGCCCGGTCTCTATTTCGTGCGCGCGCGCGGCACATCGGGCGCGCATGCCGCGCGCCCGTTCGTGATCGTGCGATAGGGATGGCTCAGACGAACGCTTCCTCGTAGAGCTTGACCGCGGCCTCGACCTGGGCGAGCTCCACGAACTCGTCCGTGACGTGGCAGTGCTGGGGCAGCCCCGGACCGAGCACGAGGAACGCGGCTCCGGTCGGCGCGAAGCACGCGGCCTCGGTCGCGAAGTCGCAGTGGCCGAATGGCCGGCGCGTGAGTGCTTTGAGCCGCCGGGCGACGGGCCCCGGCTTCGAGTGCACCGCCTTGAGCCGGTGCACGGGCTCGAGCCGGTACGGCACTCCCGCACGCTTGAGGGCCGCTTCGATGCGCGCGCGCGCTTTTGCCTCCGTGAGCTTCGGCGAGTAGCGCACATCGAGCGACAGCACGCAGCGGTCGGCAACCACGTTCATTGCCACTCCGCCTTCGATCACATCCGGGCTCGCTGTCAAAGTCGTCGCGCGGCGCGGCGTCGATCCGGCGAACGGCCGGAGGGCCGCGAGCAGACGCCCCATGCGTCCGATCGCGTTCTCACCGGCCCAAGGCATCGACGCGTGCGCGCTCGCGCCCTCGGTCGTGACTGAGAGCTGGAGCACGCCCTTCTGTCCAAGGCACGGACGAAGGGACGTCGGTTCTGCGACGATCACGAACTCGGTCTCCGAGAGGAGTCCGTTCCGCACCGCCGCTTCGGCCCCGCCCATCTGCGTCTCCTCGTCGGTCGTGTACAGGATCCCGAAGTCCCCGCGCGCGGCCAGTTTCTCCGCGGCCACGAGGATGGCCGCGCAGCCGGCCTTCATGTCGGTCGTCCCCCGCCCGTACATGCGGCCTCCGGTGACTCCGCCGGTTTGCGACTTCCACGTCCCGGAGCGCGGCACCGTGTCGAGGTGCCCGGAGAAGAGGAGCCGGGGCCGACCCCAGTGCAGGAGCACCGCCGGGCGGTCGCCGTTCGGGACATGGGTGGCCCGGGCCCCGAGCTCGCGCCCGCGCTCGATCACGTAGCGGAGGATGGGAGCGGGATCGTCTGCTTCGGTGGAGGGAAGCAGGACGAGCTCTTTCAGGACCTCGCGGACGCGCATCGGGATCTCCCAAGTGATGAACCATGAGTGTTTTGGACAGGGCCCTTCGGACCGGGGTCGAAGTCCTGAAAACATCCTTTCCGGCCGTTGTCCCGTGTCCCGGGCGCTTGTTAGACTCTCTCCAGGTCTCCGGGGAGGAAAATCGTGAAGCGTTTGACCGCCGTCATTGCCGGCCTGGCCCTTGGGGTCACGACCGGCTGTTCCAGCATGGTGCAGGTTCCGCGAGCGGAGTTCGCCGCCGAATCGAACCGGAAGAACATCCTCGTGCGCACGCAGGCCGGGGAGCAATTCGCGTTCGACCAGGCGTCGTTCAGCGCCGATTCACTGGTGGGTGTCGGCTACCAGCAACGGACCGTGATTCTCGCCGACGGCCAGCCCAGTGTCGAGGAGGTCGCGACCCGGGTGAGCGTTTCGCTCGACCAGGTCACCACCCTCTCCGAAAAACGCCGCGACTGGGGCCGCACCGCGAAGTGGGGGCTCGGGATCGCCGCCGCCGGTGCGTTCGTGGCCGCTGTCGGCCTCAGCAAGCCGGAGGACGACGGGGCCGAGCCGGGAGGCGGAAAGGGTCCTCCCGAGCTCTAGAGCAGAACCGTTCCGAAAAGACGCTGTCCAAAGAGTTGTCCGAATCCGGGACCGACGGTCGTCCGCATCCGTTCTCGCTGTTTCGTCCAGCCCGCCGGGAGATGGTCCCATGAGCTCCGTGTCCGTCCAGTTCGAGCCGGCCGGCTTCGCCTATCGCGAGCCGGCCGGACGCGCTTTGCTCGAAGTCGTGCGCGGGCTCGGTCTCGCGCGTCGCATCACGTCGCTCACGGTCGCCGTCCGGCCGAATCTCCAGGGCGACGAGGGATTCGTCGCGTGGCGGGAGGTCCGCGGGCGCGCGATCGTGCGCATCGAGCTCGACCTCGGAAACTTCCTCACGGCGCGCGGCCGCCGCGCGCTCGCGCGCTCCGGACACACCGCGATCTCCGTCCCGCGCCGGCGCTACTCCGATTGCACGGCGCGGCGCACGTTCCTGCACGAGCTCTCGCACGTCGCGGACGCGCTCCGGCACGGCATCGATTCGAACGACGTGCCGCGCGGGCGCTGGGCTTCGTTCAACGAGGCCTGGAACGTCTGGATCGACGGCCGTCTCGCCCGGCGCGGCACGCCGAGCCTCACGCGGAGCGAGCGCTGGACCGCGTTTCACGGCGAGTTCCGCCGCCGGGGACGCCGTCGCGCGTGGTTCGCGCGCATCTTCGATCGCCTCTGGCGCGCGGACCGGCTCTCGCAGCAGGACCTGCTCGACGCGGTGGACGTGCTCGTCGGTTGAGTCGGTCCGGGCGCGGCGCGGTGCGGCGGGGCGCGCGGAACGTTGTCGTGGCGCCATGCCCGGCGTAGAGTGCGCCCGATGATCCCCCGGACCTCCGATCGATGAAGTCCCAGCGTGCGCCCGAGGCGCTCGCGCGGGCGCTTCCGGCACACGTGCGGAGCGCGGTCGCGCGCCTCGTCGAGCGCGGCTTCGAAACCGTGGTCGTGGGCGGGGGCGTGCGCGACACGCTGCTCGGCCGGCCCGTGCACGGTCTCTGGGATCTCGCGACCCAAGCCCCTCCCGACGAGCTCACGCGCATCTTCCCGCAGGCGATCCCGACCGGCATCGAGCACGGCACCGTCACGCTGCCCGACGAAATGGGCGCGATCGAGATCACGAGCTACCGGCGCGAGCACGGCTACAGCGACGCCCGGCATCCGGACCGCGTCACGTTCGGCGCCACGCTCGAAGGGGATCTCGCGCGCCGGGACTTCACGGTCAACGCCCTCGCGTACGATCCGTCGTCGGGACTCGTCGTCGACGCGGGGAGCGGGCTCGAGGATCTCGCCGCACGACTCCTGCGCGCGGTGGGGGATCCGGTCGCACGCTTCAGGGAGGATGCGCTCCGGCCGCTCCGCGGCGCGCGGCTTGCGGCGGTGCTCGAGTTCTCGATCGAGCCCGGGACGCGGGAGGCGCTCGCGCAGGTCCAGGATCTCGTGCCGCGCCTCTCGGCCGAGCGCGTGCGCGACGAGCTTTCGAAGACGCTCGGTGCCGCGCGGCCGTCCCTCGGGATCGAAATCCTGCGCGAAGCCGGGCTCCTGCCGCTCGTCCTGCCCGAGCTCTCGGCCACCGTCGGCGTCACGCAGAACCACTGGCACGTCTACGACGTCTACGGACACACGCTCCATGCCGTCGATGCCTCCGACGCGGGCCGGCTGCGCGTCCGCTGGGCCGCCCTCGCGCACGATCTCGGAAAGCCCGGAACGCGAATGGTCCGGGAGGACGGCGAAGCGACGTTCCACGGACACGCCGAGCTCGGGGCCGAGATCGCCGATCGTATGCTCGAGCGCCTGCGGTTCCCGAACGTGGAGCGCGAAGCGATCGTTCACCTCGTGCGGCATCATCTGTTCGATTATCGACCGGAGTGGAGCGACGCGGCCGTGCGGCGGTTTCTCAGGCGCGTGGGTCTCGACGCGCTCGAGGACCTGTTCGCGCTTCGCACCGCGGACGCGATCGCGACCCGCCCCGACAACACGGACCTGCGCGGACTCGAGGCGCTGCGCGCGCGCATCGCGGGCGTTCTCAGCGCGCGGCCCGCGCTCTCGGTGCGCGATCTCAGGGTGAACGGGAAGGACGTGATGGAGATCCTGGGCCGCGGTCCCGGACCCGAAGTCGGGCAAACGCTCGAGCGTCTCCTCGAAGACGTGCTCGAAGATCCGTCGCTCAACGATCGCGCGCGACTGCTTGCCCGGCTGCGCGAGCGCGCGGCCGCGATCGAGGGCCGTTCGCCTTGACACGCGCCGAGGCCACGGCTATTCTGCCGACCGGTTCCCCTCTTTCCTCCGACGAATCCCAGGAGATCCAGGGCCC
>JBOHUC010000169.1:0-4961 GCA_050733935.1 Candidatus Eiseniibacteriota bacterium
CATCCTTCTCGTCGCGTCCCTGGGAGGCCCCACGGCAGCCCGGGGACGCGTGCTCCTGACGCGCGACGCCGCGCTCGCCCAGGTGTTCGGCGCCGACGCGAAGATCGAGTCCCGATCTTCCTATCTCACCCCCGATCAGGTGACGACGGTCGAACGGGCGGCGCAGGCGCGGCTTGCGAGCCCGCGGATCGTGACGTATCGGGCGACGCGCGGGGATTCGCTTCTCGGCACCGCTTATTTGGACACCCATCTCGTGCGCACGATGAACGAGACGATCCTGATCGCGGTCTCCCGGAGCGGACGGGTGGCGGCGGTCGAGGTGCTCGCATTCAACGAGCCCGAGGACTATCTTCCTCCGCGGCGCTGGCTCGAGAAGTTCGACGATCGCGCGCTGTCGAAAGACCTGCGCCCGGGCGAGGCCGTGCCGAACCTGGGCGGGGCGACGCTCACGGCCCGCGCCGTGGCCGCCGCCGTCCGGCGCACGCTCGCGCTCCATCGGACGATCGAGGCAGGAGGAACCCGTTGAGATATCTGCAGTCAGGGGGATTCAGGAACCATCCGCTCATGCGGTTGACCCTTGGTTGCACGCTCGTTCTGCTCACCGGGCTCTGGTTGACGAATGCGCTCATGTATTTCCGCCACATGAATCTCGATCCGGCGAGTGTGGTGGCGTACTACTGCGGGAACGAGGCGCTGTTCATGGAGCCGCGCACCTACGGCTCCATGCTCGAGGTGACTCACATCCATCTGCCGATGATGGCGCTCGTACTCCTCCTCCTCACCCACCTCGCGATCTTCCTGCCGTGGTCCCAGGGCGCCCGGGCGGCGCTCATCGTGGGGACGTTCGCATTCGCCCTGGGAGGGGAGACCGCGGGGTGGCTCGTGCGCTTCGTCTCCCCCCGGTGGGCCCTGCTCAAGGTCTTGTGCTTCATTGGCTTGGAAGGGACGCTCGCAGTCCTCTTGCTCGGACTCGCGCTCTATCTTCTGGGAGCCGCGCGGGCCGCGGCTCCGCGGGGAGCGGCCGCGATGGAAATGCGCGGGGAAGAGTACGGCGAATAGCGCCCCTCGACGGGCGCCCGCCGGGGCGGAAGCGAGCCCGGGATGGGCCTTCGGGGCTCAAACTCCTTGACCGTTCCGCGCAGGGCGGTCCAAACTCAAAGCGCTTGAAGTCCTCAGCTTTTGGTCGAGCCGAGGAGCGAAGAGCTGTGACGCGGTCTGACTTGGGACCTCCGGCCGCTAGCGCTCGTCCTCCTCGGCCCCTTTTTTTGTCTCCGCGTCAGACTCCCGGCGGCCCGAAGAGTCCCGGGTGTCGTCCGATCAAGCGCTGCATGAGGCGCCGGAAGTTCGCGCGCTGACCCGACCCCGGGTGTGGAATCCGCTCCGTCCCCACGATCCTTGGACCGAACCCCCAGCGCACGAGCAAAGGCTCGATGAGATCGCGCACGTTCGCCTTGATGAGGACGACGTGCGCGGGATCGAGCAGCCGGAGCTCCCGCCACAGCCACGATTCGGCGCAGCGGACGACCGCGTCCCGGCGACGGCGCTCGTCCGCGACGCCGTTGACCGCGCACTTGGCCGCATCCACGAGCCAGAATCCGCGGCGCCGAAACTCGGCGAGGAGCCGTGGCTTCCACTCGGAGCGCGATCGAAACGCGTCGCGATACGTGACCCCGCACGCTTCGGGAAGCGCAAGGACTTCGGCCAGCGCCCAGAACAGGGTCGAGGGATCCTCGCCGGGAGGACGCTCCTCGGGCAGGAAGAAGTAGGACCAGCGTCCGCGCCGGTTCCGCTGCGGAGGCGACTCGGCGATGAAGAGAACCTGGACCGTCGAAGGGCGGACGGCGTCCGCGAGCCGGAAGAAGACGTCACGGCGCGGATCGGGCGGGACGCCGAGGTCCGCGCAGCGCGTGCAGGCGGCGTAGGCTTGCGCCAGGTCCGCAAGCTCTCCGCCGCCGTTTTTGGTCATCGTCCGACGTACGTGAGCGTGATGCCGGGCACCGCGCTCACGTCGTCCGTAAGGTCGGCAGTGAGCGGGATCCGGAGGAGAACTCCCGGGCGCACCGTACTCTGAAGGAAATCGGCGTTGAGCTCGAGCTGGTGGAACGGGGTCACGAGTTCCGGACCCGTGACGAAAAGCCGACCGCTGATTCCTGTGCCCGCGCGAAACGACGGCTGCGTGGTTCTGACCTGAAATCCGTAGGTCGCGAAAGCCTCGGCGTAGCTCCCTTCGGTCGTGAGAGTGACGATCGGTGCGAGTCGGCCGTCGACCCACAGGAGCTTCCGCGCGTCCGAGTGCACATGGAGCCCGATGCGCGCGGCAAGCGTGGAAGGCAGCCAGGCTTCCCATCGATCCACGTCGGCGAGGAGGCCCGTCGCAAGGGCATTTGACCCGTCCTGGGGCGCGAGCGGAAGGCGCAGACCGAGCTCGAAGACGACGGCCGGCGCCGAGGCCGCGCCGGTCTCGATCCCGACGTACGGGTTTCCGATCGCCGTGCTCCCCTCCGGGGAATACGTGTAGCTCCCGCCAGGAAACGCGAACGTCTGCGGGGTCGCGTCGAAGTTCGCGAGCGGCAGCTCGCCGACGAGCGCGAAGTTCTCGGAGACCGTCCAGCGTCCCGTGAGAAACCAGGCGGTTGTGAAGAAGGTTTCGTCCTGGTTTTCCAGGACCGGCTTCGCGATCGCGAGCTGGCCGTTCAGGCGCGGGGTCCGATCGAGCCACGGCGACTGTGCCCCCGCGGCGATGGGGAGCAGACCCAGGCCGGTGGAGACCAGGGTCGCTCCGATCCGCGGTTTCCACGTCGAGGCGAGCACGGAAAGACGCTAACCTACGATTTTTCAATCCGCAAGCGCGTCCGCCATGGAGAAACTGCACAGATGTGCAGTATACTCCCCGCATGCGTGTCGAGAAGCTCGACGAGCCGGTCCGCGTGCGGGCGGATTTCGTGGGAGGGCGCGCGACCCCGGTCGTCTTCCGGCGGGGGACGCAGGGGCATCGCGTCGTGCGCGTGAACGCCCGCTGGGAGGATCGCGTCGGGCGGCAGCCTCTCTATTATTTCGCCTGCTCGGTGGAATCCGGCGACGTGTACGAGCTGTGTCTCAATGCCCACGAGCTCACGTGGCGCCTGACGTCGGTCATGCTCGATGGCTGAGCCCGTGTCCGTTCCGCCGTCCGCCGCGCTGCCGGTGCTTCACCTCGACATCGATGCGTTCTTCGCTTCGGTCGAGCAGGCGCGCGATCCGCGTCTGCGCGGCCGGCCGGTCATCGTGGGGAACGGCGTCATCGCGTCGTGCTCGTACGAGGCGCGGCGGTTCGGCCTGCGCGCGGGCACCTCGCTTGCCGAGGCGCGGCGCCTGTGCCCGCAGGCCGTCGTGCTCGACGGGCATTACCCGACCTACCGCGCGTTCGCGCAGCGCATCTACGACCTTCTGCGTGAGGTCACTCCCGATCTCGACACGGCGCTCGACGAAGCGTACGGCGATCTTACGGGCACGGAGCGCCTGCATGGCGACGTGATCGCGCGCTGTGCCGCGCTCAAGCGCTCGATCGCCGAGGCCACGGGCGGGGTCACGGTGACGATCGGCCTCGGGCCGAACCGCATGCTCGCGAAGCTCGTCGGGAAGACGGCGAAGCCCGACGGTCTCGCCTGGATCACGCAGGACCGGGCGGACGCGTTCCTCGCCGGGCGGCCCGCGGCGGACGTGCCCGGAGTCGGTCCGGCGTTCGCGCGGCGCCTGGGAGAGATGAACGTGCGCAGTGTCGAGGACCTGCGCCGGCTCTCGCACGACGTGCTCGCCGCCCTGTTCGGGGTTGCCGGGCAAGCGATCTACGAGCGCGCGCGCGGCCGCGACACACGCGTCGTTCAGGCGCGCGAGATTCCGCACAGCATCTCGCGCGAGACCGCGTTCCACGTTCCCACGGCCGATCCGAAGACGATCGACGGCATGCTCCACTACCTGACCGAGCGCGCGTGCCGCACGTCGCGCGCGCTCGGGATTCTGCCGCGCACGATCGGCGTGCGCCTGCGCTATGCGGACGGCCCGTCGGCCGAGGGCCAGCGGACGCCAGCCGAGCCCACGACGCTCGATCCCGAGGTGCACGGCGTCGCGCGCTCACTGCTCGCGCGGCTCTTCACGCGCCGCGTGCAGCTCTCGCACGTGGGCGTCGCGCTCACGCGCTTCGTGACACGCGAGGCGTTGCCGCTCGACCTGTTCGACCCCGAGGGCCAGGAGCGCGCGCACCGGCTCGTCGAAGGACTCGACACCGTGCGCGACCGCTACGGGCATGCGTCGCTCGTCTCGGGGCGGTCGCTTCATCTCCTCGACGCGCTGCCGCAGGATCGCTACGGATTCATTCTGCGGACGCCGTCGCTCACCAAATGAGCTCCGACGCTCCGGATCTGCGCGAGGCCACGCCGCTCGCCGCACGTTCGACCGGCTCGCTCCTCCGGGGCCGCGTCGACGCGGGCACGTGGGCGCACGCGTTCGCGGCCGGCGGTTATCGTTCGGCCGCGCTCGCGGACCGCGACGGGCTGTACACGACCGTGCGCTTTCTTCAGGCGTGCCACGAGCACGGCGTGCGTCCGATCGTCGGCACCGAGCTTTCGGCCGGACGTGTCGGCAAGGCCGGCGCGGCCGAGGGGGACGACGGGCCCGCCGTGGCCCTGGCACTCGCGCGCAACCGATCGGGCTACGCCGCGCTCTGCCGTCTGCTCACGGCGCGACACCTGGCACCCGAGCGCGCGTGGGACGACGTGTGCGCGGAAGCGCTCGCGGGCGGCGACGCGCATTTGATCGCCCTCACGGACGCCGCGGCCGAGAGCGTGCTCGCGCGCTGCCACGCGCGCGGGTTCGATCCGCGCTCGCCGCTCACGGCGTCGGCGCACGACGGGGCGCTTCCGCTCCTGTGGCGCGGCGTCGACGAGCCGCGTGCGGGAAGCCGCGCGTTTCGCGCGGCCCTCGCG
>JBOHUC010000170.1:0-32610 GCA_050733935.1 Candidatus Eiseniibacteriota bacterium
GGATCGCGAGGGTCGAGTCCATGCCGACGTACGGCGAGAGCGCATCTCGGGCATCGAGAATGCGCTCGAGTCCCTTGGGGTCGTTGGGCGAGGAGTGCTGGTCGAGGTACGCGCTCACCGCGTGTCCGGTGTACGCCGGAATCGCGTAGCTCGTCGCCGGATCGGAGAGAAAGACCCTACGCTCGCGATAGTGCGTGGACAGGAACGACAAGAGGTCGCGATACGGCTCGGGTCCCCGCGCCTCTTCGGTGGCAAGGAGCCGGTCGCGCTCGAGCACGACGCTTGCGGCCTGCTGTACCGACGGCACCAGCAGGAAAAGCGCCGCCACAACCCCCGCACCGGCGAGCGCACGAGCACGACCGTGTCCCCGCACGTACACTTCGCTGAGCCGGACGAAAAGCAGAGCGACAATCGGAATCACGGGCGCAATCCAGATGAGCCGCATCGTGAGATAGCCGAGCTTCGCCTCGAGCACCGGAACGAGCCAGGGGTTGAAGACCATCGCGACCACCGCAGCGGGAACGAGCGCGAGGTAGATCGCTCCCGTCGAGATGTGCCGACGCGACCAGAGCCACGGTGCTGCTGCGAGGGCCACGACGAGCCAGATCCCGTTCCACGCCCAAACCGCGGAGGGATCCACGACGAACAGTCTGTCCGTGAGGTGCAGGAGGCCCTGCGGCTCGGTGTGGATCACGTTCGACGGCCCGGTGGAGCTGCGCATTCGAAACACGAGGTACGGGCCGGCGAGCGCGACGAGGCCCGCGAACGCGCCCGCGAGCCGGCGAATCTCGGTGCCGTTCCGCCGTGCGAGCGCGACCCCCACGGCGTAGATCCCGAGGCCGATCGCCAGGTAGAGCGAGTACCAGATGTGGATCGCGATCGCGGTCCACGCGGTGGCCCAGAAGAGGCCGAGGCGCCGCACATGCCCGCGCTCCACGTAACGGACGAGCGCGGCGACCGCCAGGAGTGCGACCACTTCCCCGACGCGCGTCGAATAGACCGCCTCGCGCAGCTCGGTGCCCCCGGGCCCGCCGCCGTAGAGGAGCGGGAACAGGACCGCCGCCATCACGCCCGTCATCCGGGATTCCGTGAGCGCGTACGTCGAGGCGTAGATCGCGATCACGAACGTGGGGATGAGGACAAGCGGAAGGATCTGCCAGGTCGCGACCGGATCGACGTGCGAAGCGCGGGAGACGATCGCGACCCACGCGTGGTACAGGCCCTTCCGGGGATCCGCGCCGAACAACCCCGTGTCGACAAAGAAGGCATCCAGCGGAAACACCTCGCGCGTGTCGATCATTCGGCGCAGCGTCGCGATGTGATCCGGCGAATCGGTGTTCGACATGAGCGGAGCCCCGAGCGTGCCGAACACCGCCGCCATGAGTAGCGCCCAGGCCGCAAGGAGCACCCACGGGAGGAGCCCGCGCGGATCCGGTGCCTGGACGGCCCGCGGCGGACGCACGCAGGCGAGCAGGAGCCCGATCAAGGGCAATGCCCACGTCCCCGCGCCGTAATCGAAGCGAAGCACGTGAGCCGTGAGCGCGAACGCGGAAGCGAGCCCGATCCCGAGCACGAAGCCGTAGGCCGTGCGGCCGGGCCACTCGATCTCCCGCTCGACGAGAAGGAAGCGCAGGAGCATCGTGCCCGGCCAGAACGCGAGCGCGAGCACGGCGATCAGGACGCGAATCGGATCGCCGAACGGCGCGCCGGCCGCGACCAATGCGTAGAGCGCGATCAGAACGGCGCCGGGGATGAGCCGCGCGCGCGCGAAGTCGAGTCCGGACAGGAACGTGTTCATCGGGCCGCGGCCTCCGCGTCGCGCGTGAGGCGCCAGATCCGTGGCCCATAGCCGTGCACGTGCGTCCAGGGGCCTCCGCCGGGGCTCATGAAATCGAGATTGGGAGTGAGAGTTGTATCGATCATTGGCAGCCGATCGATCACATAGACGTCATGCCCGCTCGTGCGCGCGAAGTGCTCGAGCCAGGCGTAGCTCTCGGCGGAGAGCTGCAGGGTCGCGAGCTCATTGGCCGCCCGCCTCCGCGCTTCGAGGCTTTCCTTCGGGTATCCCCAGTTCGACGCGTAACCGTCGCCGCCCCACACGAGCGGACGCGGACCGTGCACGAGGAGATCCCGAACGGGATCGTGGAACGGAGCACCCTGCGGGCTGGGTTCGGATTCGCCCTCCTCCGGGTTTACGGGGTCGGGACTCTGGGCTTCGAGGAACACGTCGCGCGGGGATGTGTTGGCGGCTATCCACGCATAGGCTTCCGCCGACCCGATGTCTGGTACGCGCTTGCCGAGATTTTCACGTCCGGGGTCGAGCGCGAACCCGGTCCACGCGACCGCACTCGTCGGGAGCGCAACCGCGAGTGCCGCGAGCGCGCGACGCGGCACCGTGGCCGCCACGGCGCCGGCAGGCAGCGCGAGTGCTAGGAACGCGAGGTTCACAAACTTGGTCTCGTTCCGCTGCACCATCGTGGTCGTGAGCGCGGCAGCCAGCAGGAAGAACATGGCAAGGGTCGCTTCGCGCCGGGGGCCGCCTTCGCTCAGGCCGCGCCACACAGCGGGAACCGCGAACACGAAATAGAGCGCCCCCGTCGCGACAATGGCCCACGCCATGTCGGGCCTTGGCTCGAGGCGTGGCCCCGTCCCCTGTTTGCCCGCGAGGACGGCGACGAGATACGGCAGCGCCAGTGTCACGGCCACAGCCGCCGCGACGAGTGCGACCCGCAGGCGCTCCCCGCCGGCGCGCGCCACGAGCGCGCTCACCCAGATCGCACCGAGGAGCGCGAAAACCGCCGCGAACCCCACGAGCACGTGGAGCAGGAGCCCTGCGAGAATCGCGGCCCCGCCGGCGAGGATCGTACGCGCGCGACTGCGCCCGTCTTGCTCGCGCGCGCCGTTTCCGAACACGCGGAAGCAAAGGGCGGCGAGCATCGCGAGGAACGCGGCGTAGCCGAGGCCGAAGGCCGTCGGCGTGAGGAACTTGTCCGCGAAGCTCGCCATGCTCACGTGCGGATACGACCAGGTGAGCCCGCCGAGAACCGAGCTTGCCCCCTCTTCGAACGGGCGGACGAGGAGCTCGGTGCCGCGATCTCGCCCCACCGCCGTGCGCGCAAGGAAGAGGAGCCATCCGAGCGGATTGGTCGCGAGCACCGCGAACGCGAGCGCCCACACGCCCGCGGCGCGCTGCTGACGCTCGGGCGCGCCCGCTGCGCGGGCCCACGCTCGACCGAGCGAAACCACGAGCGCGCCCGAAGCGAAGGCGGAGAGACACGCCCAGCCCGCGAGCGCATCGAACGCGCTCGATCCGCGCGGGGCGAGTGCCACGGTGAGGTCGAGCACGACGTGATACGCCCAGAAATAGAGGAGGCGGAATCCTGCAAACCACGGATCGTCGGGCGGGATGCCGACCTGGGCCACGCGTGCGGCGACCGCACCGTGGAACCATCCGTCGACGCGAAAGCGAAGCTCGGGGTTCGCGACGTAGATCACGGCCACGACGAGGACCCACGCACCGAGCGCAAGAACCGCGACCCCGGGTCGGAATCCCGGTGCTTCGCCCGACGCTTCGCCGGTCGCCTGGCGCGCGGGCAGGAACGCATGCGCGAGCCCGAGCGCCACGACGACGGCCCCGCCCCACCGGCCGACATCCTCGAGCGGCACGCCGCCGAGGAGGAGGAGCACACCGACGGCGAACGACGCGAGACACGAGACGAGCACCGCGAGCCCGGCCTGCGCCCATGGATCGAAGCGCCGCAACCCGTGCGTGAGAACGTGTCCCGGCGCCCAACCGCACGCGAGCAGAGCCGGCACGAGAGCGACGAAGCGTCCGAAGCTCCACGCGTCGGGGACCGCGCGCGACGGCGTTCCGCCGGCCATGAGTGCGACGATTGCACCCACGCCCGCGATCCCAAGGCCCACGACGCGCCGGCTACTCACGGACCCACGCTCCGGCGAGCAGGCGCGCAAACGGCCAGTTCGAATCGCGCATCAAGCCCACGATCCCGGTTCCCGGCCCCACGATGCGCGCGAACAGAAGGTAGAGCGCGACGAATCCGATCGACAGGAGCCCTTCGCGCATCCACGGCTGCCACGTCGGATCGAGGCGCGGACCGATCGCGAATTCGAGGGTGAGGCAAAGCATCATGGCTGCGACGGCCGGAAGAACGGCGCGCACGACGAAACCGAACCGCCGCGCCGGGCTTCCCGCGAGGTGGGACGCTGCGTACGTCAGGAGACCGATGCCGTAGAGGAAATAACCCGCGCTTACGCCGAGCGCGACGCCGCTGAGCTTCCATCCGGCCCCGAGGAATCCGAGGACGAGAATCACGTCGAGCAGAACCGCGCCCGCGGCCAGGGGCACGAGCCGCGTCTGGCGGCCGATCGCAATGATGTAGAACGACGGAATGGAGGCGAGCCCGAGGCCGATCGACCCGAAGAGAAGGATCGAGACCGCACCCGCACCGGGCAGGTACTGCGGCAGGAGCAGCCCGAGGACGGGCTCGACCCAGAAGAACGTAGCTCCGACGAGGAACGGAAGGGTCCACGCGACCGCCGCGAGCGGACGCACGAGCTCGAGAGCGGTCGCGTCCGCGTCCTGAGTCCTCCGGTACTTCGTGATCATGCGCGGATAGAGGACGAACGACACGGATTCCGGCAGATACAGAAGGAGCGCCATGGCCATGAGCCCGACGCTGTAGAGACCGAGATCCTCGGTCGAGAGGAACTTGAGGATGAGCATCCTGTCCACCGTCTTGAGGACCGCCCCGGCGGCGGTGAACAGGAAGATCGGGAAGCCCACGATGAGAAGTCGGCGCGTCCATTCGTTGAGGTCGAATCCGAACGGCACAACGTCGCCGCCGCGGCGGCGCGCGTACACGAGCGCGACGACCTGCCCGAGGAGCCAGCCCCAGAGGAGGCCCCAGAGTCCGATCCAGAGAACGAGGAGAAGCCCGGCAATGCCGCCGACCAGGGCCTGGAGCGAGAGCGTCTTGCTTACCTCACCTATTCGCCCGTGCGACCGTAGAATGGTGCAGAAGTAGAAAACGATCTCTTGCAGGAGAACTGCGACCAGCATGATCGCGACACCAGGGAGGCCCCAGCCCTCGCCGAGCCGGCGGGGCCGGATGAGCATGTAGACGATGACACCGAGGGAGAACACCGACCACAGGAGCATCATGCCGGAGAGTCCGCCCCGCTTGAGCCGCTCGGTCTTCTCGGGTGGATCGGACGCGATCGAGCCCGGGACCTCCTGGTCGAGGCCCTGCTGCAGGCCGAGCTGGCTCAGGAGCCCGTAGTCGAGCACCAACAGAAGCGCGTTCCACGATCCGTACGCCGCCGGACCGAGAATGCGGGCCGCGATCAGACCGCGGAACAGCTGGACGAAGCGGGACAGGTAGCCGCTCAACGCGATGCCGGCCGTGTCCCGAACGAAACGAGGTGGTGCCAAGACTCTCCTTGCGCCAGCGCGAAGAACGGAACGATGTCCGCGCTCCACGGGGGGACGGCGCCTGGGCGCACCGCGCATGGCTCTTGTCGCGCGATCGCTCCGACGTTTACGATGGTTCGGGTCGCGGCGACGCTTTGCCGCGTCCGCTTCCGACGATCACCCGACGATCGGGGCCCTCGGCCCGATCCCGTTCCCTCGTTCGAGGCTTTCGTGTCCGAATCCCCCACCCGGCTCCCGGTCGTCGTCACCGGTGGCGCGGGTTACATCGGATCCGTCACTGTCGGGCGCCTGCTCGCGGCCGGACGTTCCGTCCGCGTTCTCGACTCGATGATGTTCGGCGACGACGCGCTTGCGAACGTGCGCGCGCATCCTTCGCTCGAGGTCCGGCGCGGCGACATCCGCGACGCGGACGCCGTGGCTGAAACTCTCCGCGGCGCCGGTGCGGTGCTCCATCTCGCCGGGCTCGTCGGCGATCCGGCGTGCGCGCTCGATCCCGCGCTGACCCGCGCGGTGAACGTGACCTCGACCGGCGTCCTCGCCCGCGCCGCACGCGCGGCCGGGGTGTCGCGCGTCGTGTTCGCGTCCACCTGCTCGGTCTACGGTGCGGCCGGCGATGCCTGGCTCGACGAGGATTCGCCGACCGGACCGGTGTCGCTCTACGCCGAATCGAATCTCGAGTCGGAGCGCGAGCTGCGCGACCTCCTCGAGGGCAGCGGTGTCGGACTCTCGATCCTCCGCTTCGCGACGGTCTTCGGCGTGTCGCCGCGCATGCGCTTCGACCTCGTCGTGAACCTGTTGACCGCGCGCGCGAGCCGCGAGCGCGCGATCGAAGTCCATGGCGGCGACCAGTGGCGCCCGCAGGTCCACGTCGACGACGTCGCGACCGCACTTCTCCTCGCGCTCGATCATCCGCGCGCGGTCGGCGGCGTGTTCAACGTCGGCAGCGACGCGCTCAACCTCCGCATCGCCGCCCTCGCCGAGGAGATTGCGGCCCGCTTCGCGGGCACCGCGCTCTCGGTGAGTCCGACGCGCGATCCGCGCTCGTATCGCGTGTCGTTCCGGCGCATTCAGGACACGCTCGGCTTCACCGCACGCCATTCCCTCGATTTTGGCATCTCCGAGATCGCGGGCTTCCTCAATCACGGCCAGGACGTCGACTGGCGGGCCGCACGCTACTCGAACGTTCGCACGCTCGAGGCTTCGCTCTGAGCCGGGACCTCGCGCCGTCCGCGTCGCCCGGGCCGCTCGCCGCCGACGGCGGCTCACCGGTCCGCTCTTCGTTCCTGCCGGTCGCGCTGCCCTCGATCGGCGACGCCGAGAAGCGCGCCGTCCTCGAGACGCTCGACTCGGGCTGGATCACGACCGGCCCGAAGTCGATCGAGCTCGCACGTCGCATTGCCGAAGCCTCGGGCGCGCGGCAGGGACTCGCGCTGAGCTCCTGCACCGGTGCGCTTCACCTGGCACTCGCGGCCTGGGGCCTCGGTCCCGGCGACGAGGTGATCACCTCCACCTGGACGTTCGCCTCGACTGCGAACGTCGTGCTCCACACGGGTGCTAAGGTCGTGCTCGTCGACGTCGATCCCGCAACGCTCAACCTGGATCCCGCCCGCGTCGAGGCTGCGATCACGCCCCGGACGAAGGCCGTGATCGCGGTCGATTTCGCCGGACACCCGGCCGACTACGCCGCACTCCGGCCGCTGTGCGAGCGACACGGTCTCAAGCTGCTCGCGGACTCGGCCCACGCGTTCGGCGCCTCCTTCGACGGCCGGCCCGTCGGCACGCTCGCCGACGCGACGTGCTTCTCGTTCTACGCGATCAAGAACATCACGACCGGCGAAGGCGGCTGCCTCGTCTCGGACGACGCCGACTTCCTCGGCCGCGCCCAGATCCTCTCCCTCCACGGCATCTCGAAGGACGCCTGGAAGCGCTACTCGAGCGCGGGCTCGTGGTACTACGAGGTCACGGCCCCGGGCTTCAAGTACAACCTGACCGACCTCGCGGCCGCACTCGGGCTCGCACAGCTCGAGCGCTTCACGGACTTCGACGCACGCCGCCAGGTGATCGCCCGCCTCTACGACGAAGCGTTCGCCGAGGTCGAGGAAGTCGCGCGGCCGTCCGTCCGCTCCAACGTTCACCACGCGCGTCACCTGTACACGCTCGTTCTCGACCTCGCCCGGCTCACCGTCGACCGCGCACGCTTCCTCGAGCTCCTCAAGGCCGAGAACATCGGTACGACCGTGAACTTCATTCCGGTCCACAAGCACCCCTACTACCGCGACACGCTCGGATTCCGTGCCGCCGACTTCCCGGTCGCCGAGCGGATCTTCCCGGGCATCTTCACGCTCCCGATCTATCCGCGCATGACCGACGCGGACATCGACGACGTCGTTCGCGCGATCCGAAAGGTGCTGCACCACACGCGGCGTTCCTGACGCGCGCTCGCTCAGGGCGGAGGCGTCGGGCTCTCCGCGGCTCGGAGAAACGTCGGCTCGCTGAGGCGCTTGAGCCCGCTGCGGGATCCGAGGCCGAGCCTCCACTCGCCGCCGAGAGCCCGACACCTCCGCCTCACGAGACACTGTCCGGCAGCGAGGCAGGCGGGTCGGACCTTTCCGCCAGTCGGCGGCCGGTCGCGCGGCGTTTCGCCCTCGTCCCGCACACGCTCCGGAGCCCGGACCCGCCCAACCTGCTTTGCCATCAACCTGCTGTGCAGCAACCTCACCGGGGACAACTTGCCCTGGGGCAACCTGCTGTGTAGCAACCTCACTGGGGCCAACTTGCCCTGGGGCAACCTGCCGTGCGGCAACCTCGCTGCAACGACCCCCAGGAAACTGCCGGCCCTGCGTTCGTGACGGAGGGCGGGGCTCTCCCCGGCGAGTGGGAGGCTCGCCTCGGATCCCGCGTCAGGCCCGAGCGTCTCGCCGAGCCGACGGTTCTCCGAGCCGGCGAGAGCCCCGCCCTCCGTCAACTCGTCTGCGACCGCAGCGTCCAGGGGTCAAACGCTCGGACTCACCTCCTCGCGGCTCGCCGCCGCGACCTGCGACAGCGACAGTCCCTGGCGGCCCAGATAGAACAGCCCGACCAGGGTGATCGGCAGGAACTGCGTGAGGTGGTAGTAGAGCGAAAACGAAAAGCCGACGGCCTTCCCGACCCCGAACAGCGACAGACCGAGCACGCACGCGTACTGCATGGCGCCCAGGTAGCCGGGCGTCGGCGCGACCATGATTCCGAAGGACGTCACGACCAGGAGCACGAGGCCCGCGTACCACGGCACCGTGAGGTCGAACGCCCACATGCACGCCTGGAGCCCGAGCGCCGTCACGCCGAACATGACTCCGGTGTGGAACGCGACCCAGAGAAGCCCGGGGCCGTGGCGGAACACGCCGAGACCGGCCGCGAAGTTCCGGAGGAGCGAAGCGGCGCGCGGGGCGATCGGGGACGGCAGCTTCCGCGCGATCCAATCGGCGAACCGTTCGGCCTGCGCGGGATTCCGCTCGATCGCGATCAGGAAGAACAGGAGCCCGAGGTTGATCGCGAGCGCGACGAAGCCCGCCTCCTTGATCACGCGCGGAAACGGATGAAGCCCGAGCGAGATCCCGAGCAGGACCAGGATCGCGAACATGTCGACCACCCGCTCGACGATCACGGTCGCGAACGCCGACGAGCGCGAAATGCGCTCGCGCCGCCCGATCGCCCACGGCCGCACGAGCTCGCCGAGCCGCGCCGGCAGCAGGTTGTTCGCGGCGAATCCGATCATGGTGGCCGAGAACAGGCTCGATGGTCCGATCGGCTTCACACTCCGGAGGAGCCACCCCCACCGGATCGCCCGCACCCAGAACGCAAGCAGCGTGAGCGCGCAGATCGGCAGGAAGTACCAGTAGTTCGCGTTTGCGAGCGCGCGCGTCACGTCGCGCGGATCGATCGAGCGCACGGAAAGCCAGATCAGGACGGCCGAGAAGAGAATCCCGATCGCGAGCTGGCCGCCGAGCCGGAGCCGTTTCATCGCTTCTCCCCGTCCGACGGCGGGCTCGTGAGCCGCTCGAGCTTGAGCTTGAGGAGCGCGCTCTCCTGCGCCAGACGGCGCACCTCCTGCGTGAGCGTCGTGAGCTTGGTCGCGTAGTACAGGAGGGCGACGAATGCAAACACGAGCCCGAAGAAGAAGATGACCGATGTCTCGTAGAGCGCACCGAACTGATGCGTGATCCAGGTCAGGCCCTTCGTCCAGAACGCGAGCACGAGGATCCCGGCCGCCGCAATGAGAGAGAGGAGCGAATACTCCTCGGAGAGCTTCCGGCGCCGCACGAGGTCGACCACCCAGAGCGCGATACCGACCGCGAGGAGGGCCGCGAGAAGCTGGGCGCGCGTCATGGCCGGGCCTCCTCGAACGTGGGCGGACGGCGCAGCAGGAGAACGAGCGACGCGATGAGCGTCTTGTACGGGTAGTAGAGCGAGCGCGTCCACGTGTAGAACGACTGCCCGTGGAGGCGCGCGCGCATCGTCACCGGCACCTCGACCAGGCGATAGCCCGCGCGCGCGACCCAGATGAGGAGCGGCGCGTCCGGGAAGTCCTGCGGGAAATACGTGAGGCAAAGCTTCATCACGGGCCGGTCGTACGCGCGATAGCCCGATGTCGTGTCGCGCAGCGGCTGGCCCGTGACGGCGGTCGCAAGCCACGAGAAGAGGAGCATGCCGATCCTCCGAACGAGCGGCGCCCGGTACTCGGCCGCACCCTCGACGTAGCGCGAGCCGATCGAGACGTTCGCCTGGCCCGCGAGCACGGGAGCCGTCACGCGCGCGAGATCGGCCGGGTCGTGCTGGCCGTCGGCGTCGAGCTGCACGGCCACATCGTAGCCCTCCTCGAGCGCGTACCGGAATCCGGTCTGGAGTGCAGCGCCCACGCCCAGATTGACCGGAAGCGCGAGCACCGGAACGCCGGCCTCACGGGCCGCGCGCTGCGTGCCGTCGGTCGATCCGTCGTCGACCACGACGACCGAAACGCCGGGCGCAAGCGCGCGCACCTCGGCGAGCGTGCGCGGGAGGCTCTCCTCCTCGTTGAACGCGGGGACGACGACCAATACACGGCCCGCCACGATCAGTGTCCCTCCGCAGTCGCGAGAACGACCGGTCGCACCCGGCCGATCCGGGACCCGGCCGCGAATCCGAAGGCGACCGCGCGGTCCCGAAGAGCCGCCATCCAGGGCACCGAGATTGGAACGGCCTGCGCGCGCGCCAGATCGTCGCGCGTCACGAGATCGAGCAGGAGCACCATCAGGAACAGCCCCGGCAGGACGATCAGGAGCTTGAGCACGAACATCGCGCGCCAGTCCCACGGGATCGCATGGAGCAGGAGCGTGACCGAGATCCCGAGCGCGACGAGCGATCCGGTCTTCGCCATCACCGCCCAGCGATGCCGGCCGCCGTCCTCGAGCACGATCGTCGTGAGCGCGAGCGCACCGAAGAACGACGCGACCGCGCCGGCGAGGTTCGCCCACGCCGCCCCGGCGAGGCCGAGGAGCGGAATGAGCGCAAAGTAGCTTCCCATCTCGATTCCGAACTTCCCGACCGCGAGCCCGAGCACCGCACCGGTGCGCCGGAGCGCGTAGAAGCCCATCGTGAGCGGCTGCTGCGCGGTGCGCACGAGCGGCACGAGCGCGAGCACGCGCAGGATTCCCACGGCCGGCAGGTAGCGCTCGCCCCCCAGGATCCGCGTGATCTCCTCGGCGAACACGAACAGACAGACCGAGAGCGCGCAGCCGAGTGTCGCGACGAGCCTAAAGCCCTTGTCGAGCAGGCGGCGCAACCGGTCGGGCTCCGAGCGCGCGACGAGCTGAGTGAGCGACGGCAGGAGCGAGGACGGCACGGCGAAGATGAGCCCGACGAAGCGCTCGACCGTCTGGAACGCAAACGAGAACAGTCCGAGCGCCTCCGGCGGGAAGAACTTGCCGAGCACGACCTTGCTCAGGTTCTGGCCGGAGATGAACGCGGCCCGTGCTCCGAGGAGCGGCGTGCAGTACCGCACCATGTCCCCCACCAGCGCCCGGGCGCTCACGTCCTGGGCGGCGTCGAGCTCGGGAGTCGCGGCCTTCAACTGCCGCGCGCGCCCGATTGTCACCGCGAAGGCGATCACAGTCGCGAGGAGCCCGCTCACGATCGCAAGCCCGGAGAGCGTGAGCGCAAGCGACGTGGGGCCCCGGCCGATCCGCCACAGCACGACGACCGCGACCATCTTGACGGCGTTGCTGAAGAACGCGAGCGCTGCGATCCAGCTGAACTGCTGGAGGCCGTACAGCGTCGCGCGCGCGGTCGCGTTGAACCCGTCGAACACGACGAGCGCGAGCAGAAGCGTGATGAGGAGACCGAGACGGTCGAAGCCGTACTGCGCGACGATCCAGGGCACGAGCAGGTAGACCGCGCACCCGGCCGCGAATCCGAGCACGGCTTTGAGCGCGAGCGCCCACAGGTGGACGCGCAGGAGAAGACGGTACTGTCCGCGCGCCTCGTACTCGGCGGCGTGCCGCTCGAGATAGAGCTCGAAGTTGCCGGTGAAGACCGAGGCCAGCCCCACGACCGAAAGCGCAAGCGAGAGAATCCCGAACCATCCCGGTCCGAGCCAGCGCAACACGACGACCGAATACAGGAGCCCGGACAGGAGGGTGGTGAGGCTCTCGACCGTGAGGTAGAACGAGCCGCGGCCCACGTTCCGGAGCATCTGGCTCACGGCCGGAACCCTCCGAGCGCGACCCGGGAGCGCGTCGCACGGCCCTGGTCGATCTCCGACGCGAGAAAACCGCGAAAGTCCACGACATGCGACAGGCCGTGCGGCAGAACGCGGTTCGACAGGAGGAGCGCGCGCGACGAGGAGACGGACGGCTCGTAGCCGTGCATCGCGGCGACCGGCTGGCTCCCCATGTACGACGGCACGATGAGCCGGCCCTCGGAGACGACGAAGATCGCCTCGCCGTAGCGGCGGTCCGGGAAGAAGAAGCCGAGGCGCTCTTCGTCCTCGCGCGTGAGGAAGCGGCCGGGGAGCGGCGCCAGGGCCTCGCGAATCCTCGCCTCCGCGACCGGCGTCCTGAACCAGAAGCGCGCGAGCGTCGAATCGTAGAACGCGTGGTACTCGATGCCGCGCGCAAGCCCGGTCGCCGCAACCTTTGCCATCACGTCCACGTGCTCGGTGACGTCGGTCATCCCGTGGTCGGACGTGAGGTAGCACCAGACTTCGCGTCCGAGCGCGCGCGCCCGGCCGAGCGAGCGCGTGAGCGTGTCCCCGATCCGCGCGAGCCGATCGCGCACCGGGGCGGCCTGTGTGCCGTGCCGGTGCATCAGGTCGTCGACCGAGGGCGTGTACCAGAACAGAAAGTCCGCCCCGACTCCGCCCGCCTTCGTCGGAGCCTGGGCGGAAGCCTCGACGGCCTGCGCGAACGCACGCTCGTTCGCGTCGTCGTCGGTCCGCCAGTCCCATACGCGGGCCTGCATGCGTCGCTCGACGAGATCGTCGAAGATCGTTCCGATCGTGCCGAGTCCGCCGGGCGCGAACAGGTTCTCGTGCTCGCACACGTCGAGATCGGCGAGCGCGTCCCACGGCACCTCGTACAGGTTGAAGTAGCCGTGAATCGATCGCGCCGCCCAGCCGCGCACCATCTGGCGCAGGCGCCACGAGCGCCGAACGCGGGACGGCATGTGAGCGAGGAAGCGCGTGGCACGGAACGGGGAGCGCCCGGGATCACGGTGGTACATGACCCAGTGGCCGTTCTCGGACGGCCAGGTGCCGGAGAGAAGCGAGGGAATCGCGCCGGAGGAGAACCCGAGCACGGTGTCGAGCGGGCGGCGGTGCGGCAGCTCCGCGGCCAGGAATCCGGACTCCCCGACCACGTCCCAGCCGAGCGCGTCCACGAGCACGAACACGATGAGAGGCGAAGGCGTCATGCTTCCTCCCCGGAAGCGTCGGTGTTGCGCGGACCGTCCGGCTCCCACGCCGTGCGCGTGCCCGCCATGTGCATCGAATCCCACAGCCGGACGACGGCCATGCGGCAGCGATCCCATTCGAGCGTGTCGGGACAGCGACCCGGAAAGAGCGCGCGCATCGTGCGACGCCAGTCGGGCGGACCGACGGCGCCGGAGGATTCCCCGGACTCGCCGGACCACGCCGCGAGCAGAACGGCGCCGCACGCCGCGAGCTCGTGCTCGGGCGTGCCGCGAAACACGAGCGAAAGCCGCTCCGGCCATGGCCGAAGCGCCCAGCGCGCCCGTCCTTCCTGTTCGTCGCGAGAGTGGCTCCGACTCACCTCCGCCCAGCGGCGAAGCCGCCGGCGGAAACGTGCACGGTGTGCCGCGTGTCGCGCGAGCTCGGGAACTCCCGGGACACGGGTGGTGCGACCGGTTCCGGGCGCGGATTCCCCAACGGGGTCGCCCAGGACGCCGGTCGCGCGATAGAAGCCGAGCCACGCCCGCGCACCCTCGCTCCATGCGCGACGGGCGAGCGCGCTCAGATCTTCGGAATCGCGCACGCGGAGTCGGAGGGCGATGGCCATCGGATCGGGCGCGCGCTTCATCGCGCTCCAGAACGCCAGACCCGACGACGAGTCGGGCAGGACGGCGCGGAGAACTTCAGACCGGCCCTCGACGGTCAAAGCCTCCAGCGCCGCCTGCCTCGCTTCCAGATTCGCAGGACACCTGCCGTGCGCGACGACGAACGCGAACGCTCCGTCGAGCCACGCCTTGAGTCCCGCGTACAGCGCATTCAGGTGCCGCGTCCGCTCGCCCGGTCCGGCGTCGCCGGGCCACGCGAGCAGCAACTCGATGCCGCGATTCTCGAGCAGGACGAGCGCCTCTTCGCGCGGCACGTCCTTCTCCTCGAGTGCGGTCACGCCAGCGAGCACGCCGGCCTCGCCCGCGAGCACGCGCCCCGATCTCCGGAGCTCGAGCGTGCCCGGTCGCGGAGTCATCCGCGCGAGATCCCGGGGTGCGTACACGCCGAGATCCACGGCGCCGTCCACTCCGCGGTCGGGAAGCCTTCGGGTGAGGCCGCGGGCCACGTACGGGGCCATCGCCCGTCCCCGATCCCGCGCGCCCTCGTTCGCGGTCACGAAGAACAGATCGATGTCCGACAGCACCCGCGGCCCACCACGACCGCGCCACACCGTCCCTTCTCCCCGGGCGAGACTTCCGCCCAGGATCACTGCCGTGAGGGGGCCGCTCGCCTCCTCGATTCTCGTTCGCGCTGCGCTCGCGATCTCGAACACCCGTTCGGCCAGAAGCTCGTGGTCGGCCGGATGCACCGCGAGAGGTTGTGCGCGCAGGGCCTCGATCACGCCTCCCGTTCCTCCCCGCCACTCCCGCTCCAAAATAAACGTCCGCCTCCCCGCCTTTCGGCAAGCTTCTGGAGAGCGGACGGTTTGGGGCGGGGGATGCGACCGGGCGCCTGTTCCCGCCCGGCGAGCATCACACCTCGGTCAGATGCGGCGATAGATGAACTCCGGAATGTCGTGCCGCCTGCGATTCAGCACCGCGCCCAAGACCGGCGCACCGGCCTTCGCGCAGACTTCCATGGCCCGCTGCACCACACCACGCTTCGTGCGGGCTGCCTGTATGACGAACACGCTCGTGTCCACTGTAGTTCCCAGAATCGGCGATTCCGGAGCCTCGAGGACGGGCGGACCGTCGATGACCACCCAGTGATAGCGCCGGCCGTGGCGCGCCCACAGCTCGCGCACCGGGTCCGGCAGGAACAGATGCGACCCTTCGCCCTCCGCCTGGAGGGCGGTCAGGACGTGCAGGTTGTGGCGCTCGACCGCCTGGATCGCGGAATCGAAATCGGCCGCTGCCCCGGCGTGCAGGAGCTCCCGCAGGCCCGGCCCTTCGGCGAGACCGAAGAAGAGCGAGAGTCCCGGCCGGCGCACGTTCGCATCCACGAGCAGGACGCTCTGCGTCGGATCCTGCGCGAGGATGCGCGCGAAGTTCGCGGCCACCGTGGTCGTCCCCTCGCCCGCGACGGCGGCCGTGAAGAGCACGACGCGCGTCGTCCGATCGGCGAGCGCGGACTCGAGCGTGAACCGGAGCGACGAGAGCTCGCGGTGGAACTCCGCCGGAATGCCGGGGAGCGACTCGGTCGGAAACGGGAGGACGGCCGGCGCCTGCGGCTGCACTCCCGGCTGAGCCGCCTCGTACGGCGCGGGATACGACGACGCGTACGACGGCGATTCCTCGTAAGCCTGTGACTCCGCGTAGGCCGGCGCATCGTATGCCGGCGGTGGCACGTACGCGGACTGCGTGCGCTGCGACAGCGGCGCGGGCGCGGCTGGAGGCGCCGACCCCGAGAGGGTGCGGCGTTCTCCTTCGACTTTGCCCAACGCTTCACGAATTCGACTCATGGCCGCTCCGAAGGTGCGTGGTCCGGGTGCGTGATCATGCGCGGCGCTTCCTCTGTTCGGTCAGCGAAGCGAGGACGGGAAGCTCGAGCGCTTCCTCGGCTTCGCGGGGGTTCTTGATCGTCGCGTCGAGGCCGTCCACGAAGAACGCGAGGCCGAGCCCGACGATGAGGCTGAACAAGGGCGCAAGGGCGAGACGGACATAGTCCCTCTGGTTCTTCGGATACGGCTTTCCCGCGGGCGTGAGGAGATCGACCGACAGGTCGGGCGTCGTGGCCTTCGCGATCTTGGCCTTCGAAGCCGCGTTCGTGACCTCCTCGTAGCTCTTCTTGAGCGCGATAATCCGCGAGTCCATCTCGGACAGGCGAGCCTCCTTCTCCGGATACGACGCAAGCCGGCTCTGGCCCTCGTCCATCGACCGCTGGATCTGCGCGCGGGTGGCCTCGAGCGCCCGAAGCTCCTGCCCCGCAAGACGCACCCGGTTGTCGATCTCGCTCTTCAGCATGTTCTCGAGGTTTTCGACCTGGCTTCTCATCTGGACGAGCTCGCGGCTCTGCGGCATGTAGACGTTCTCCATCTCGCGCAGGCGTACCCGCTGGTCGACCAGCTTGCGCTTGAGCTCGAGGATGAGCCCGTCGTTGCCCTGGTTCCCGTTCGTGAGGAACGGGAGCTGGCCCTGCCCCGCCGCGGTCGCATCCGCGAGGTACGTCCGCATGTCGTTCAAGACCGAGCGCTGCTCGGCGATCTGGCGGTCGATGTCGGCGAGCCGGAGCTGCTGCTCCCGCACGAACGAAGCATCGTTCACCGTCTGGTTGTCCACGATCGCGCTGCCGGTCGACTTGAGGTAGGCCTCGCGCTTCCGCGTCCAGTCGTCGAGCTCGGCACCGACGCGCGCGGTCTCGGTCTCGAAGAACTCCTTCGGATACTGGAGCGTGTAGGCGGAACGCCGGTAGTCCATGTAGGCGTGGATCACGGCGTCCGTGACGTCCACCGCCGTTTGCGGATTCCGATCCTGATAGGACATCGCGATCACGTTCGACTCGCCGACGACGCTCGCCTCGACCCGCTTCTGGTCGATGCGCACGGTCGGCACACCCGCCGCCTTCCGGACCTCATCGAGCCGCGCCTGGGCATGGGAGACGACCGCGCCCGACTTGACCGTCTCGACCTCGGAGGCGAGCTCCTCCTCCCAGGTGAGCGTGCGGGTGTAGTTGGTGATCAGATTGTCGCGCACGCCGCGCTTCACGATCACCTTGCCGGTCGACTCGTAGAACAAAGGCTGGCTCAGGTTGATTGCGAGCACGGTCACCGTGGTCACGAGGAACACGGTCGCGATGATCCAGCGCCGGCGGAAGATCACCGCCAGGAAATCGCGCGCCGTCCCGTGGCGGCCTCGGGTGCCGATCTCGTGGGTCATCAAAGCTCCGGTCGAATCACGGTGTCCGAACGGGTCGCGGGAAAGACACGCTCGATATGGAAGGCCTCCCACCCGAAGATGTAGGCCTGCGGCACGGGAATCATCTTCGCGAAGAACTGGTCCACGAACTGGTTGATGCTCGCGATCGTCGTCTTGGGCACGTACACGATGTCGAATCGTCTCACGTAGGGATCCTGGCCCGCGATCCCCTGCGCGATCGCGCGATTGACCTGCACCTTGCGCGCCACGAGGCTCGAGGGACCGGTCCGCCGCATGAGCACCACGCTGCCGAGCGCGGCCTCGGGGGTGACCCCGCCCGCGCGCGCGATCGCCTGCATGACGGTCGCGTTGGGCGTGATCTCGAACGAGCCCGGGCTGCGGACGCTGCCGAAGACGTGCACGAAGTTGCCGGCCATCTTCGCGACTCCGACCGTGATGCGCGGCTCGCGGTAGACCTCGGCGAAGCGGATCATGAGCACGCTGTCGAGATCGGTCGTCGTGAGACCCGCGGCCCGGATGTCCCCCACCGGATTGAGCGTGATCATCCCGTCGGGACGCACGAGCACGTCGTTCTCCCGAATGCGCTGTCCTCCCAGGTCGACGCCGAAGTCCACGTCGAGCAGGTCCCCGGGCGCCACGCGATACGGGAGTTCATCCACGTAGTACGCGAGCGATTCGGGCGCCGCCGGCTCCGCGGGAATGTCCACGGCCGGAACCTTGACCTTCTTTGCTTCGGCCGGAAGCGCGGCCACCGAAACCGCGCCGACCACGAGCAACAGCGTTGCGAGCTTCATGCGTTCGCAGGACCTCCTCGAACGGACTTCCTGTCCGGACCGGGATCGGCCGGTTCGAGACCGCCGTCCCCAAAACAAAAACCCCGGATCGGACGCGACATGGGCGCCGTGACCCAGGGTGAGCGTCGAAACACCCAGGCTTCGCGTCGCCACGACCCTCCAAACCGTTCGGCGGATCGTCCGCCGAAAGCAGCTGGTTCAGCAGGGGCTGGGGTTGGCTCTTATCATCCAACGAGTGGCCAAACCCCGATGCGATAGCAAGATGCGCCTGGTTGTTCCTCCGTGATGACAATCCGTCGGGCGATCCCCGACGCACACAAACACTACGTCAGGCGGCCGACCGATGTCAAGCAGAATGCCGCGTTTCGCGCACTTCGCATCCCCGCGGCCTCCCCCGGGACGGCAGCCTTGCCGGACCCACCTCAAGAGTCAGCAATCGACATGCCAAGCGTCAGCGGACGCCGACGGCGAGGCGGGCGAGGATCGCCTGGGCCAGGATCGGGACCACGAGCTCGTGGTGACCGGTGATCGCAATCCCGCGCGCACCCTTCCCCTGTGTCGGCCGTTCGAGCACGTTGACCCGGGGCCGGTAGTGCTGGATCTGATCCAGGTTCACGGTCGTGAGGCCGTCGAGCGACGCGCCAAGATTTCGGGCCGCGGTGAGTGCCTTCAGGAATACCTCGGGAAGAATGACCGCCGAGCCGAGGTTCAGGACGGTTGCCCCGCGGGTCTCGAGCATCGTGTGCGCGAGGATCCGGAAGTCCCGCATCGAGGTCTCGCCGAGGGCGGCCCCGTCGGCCGCCGGATGCATGTGGATCGTGTCCGTTCCGAGCGCGACGTGCACGGTCACGGGAATCTCCGCGCGATAACCCTCGGCCAGGAGGCTCTCCGCCGCATGCGGCGCGCGCTCCTCGCACAGCGTGCGGCCCAGCGTTTCCCCGAGACCTTCCGCACGCTTCCGGCCTTCGGCCACCGCGCGGTAGAAGAACTCGGGCGTCTCGCGCACGAGCCCGAACGTGCCGCTTGCGAGATTCGCCTCCACGTCCTCGCTCGTCGTCCCGAAAAGGGCGACTTCGGCGTCGTGAATCGCACCGGCCCCATGGAACGCGACGTGGGTCACGATTCCCCGCCGAAGGAGCTCGATCAGGTACGGCTGGACGCCGACTTTGATGACGTGCGCGCCAAGGAGGAGAACGACCGGGCGCTTCGCGCGCGCGGAGGCGACGACCGCTCCGATCGCATCGCGCAACGCGCGGCCTGCGAGCAGATCCGGCAGGCTCTCGACGAGCGCGTCGGCGGCCGCCGGATCGGGCAGCGGGCGGCCGAACTGCTCGCGGGTCACGCGCGTCTTGCGATCGCGGACCGAAAGCAGCTTGAGCCGGGCGGGATCGATCTCGGCGTAGCGGGACATTGGATTGAGAGCCTAGAACCCGGTCGCGTCCGCCTGCGCCGGCGTTCGCCCGGGAGCCGGCCCCGAGCCCGTAGGCCCGCCGCGCCGGATCTCCTGGAGTACGGCATCGACCGAGCCGACCGGAATCTTGCTCTTCATGAGGACCGGGATCCGGCGCTCGTCGTCGGTCACGTAGATCAAGAGCTTGCCCGAGCTCTTGAAGAGCCCGCCCGCCTCCATCACCGGCTCGATGATGAGGCAGTCGAACGTCCCGGCCGGCACCTCGACGCGCTCACGGCCGTGGACCTTGACGATGATGTCGTTCGAGCGCCGGTCGGAGTGGTGCGCGAGCTCGATGTCCTTTCCGACTTCGAGCGGCATGTGGCGCACGTAGTAGAACGCGGCAAGGCCATCCTTGGGCCACAGCTTGGTGTCGAGCGTCTGGCCGTCCGCATAGCGCGCGCGGCCGGCCCCGGGATCGTAGAGGATGTCGTAGTCCTTCTCGTACGTGCCCTCGCGAATGCGCTTGCGATAGCGGTAGGTGAAGAGTCCCTCGGCGTCGACGAGCGAGTCGATGCGATCGCGCACCTTGTAGATCTTCGACATGAACTCGTTCGATTCGGCGCGCGAGATCAGGTGATAGCAGTCGCGCCCGCGGTACTTCTGCATGGGCCCGACCTCGAGCCACGCCGTGCCCGCCTTGACGAGCCCGTACTCGATCGAAAAGCGGAGGGATTCGCCGGGGCCGAACGGGAGTCCTCGGTTTCGGCCGGCGACCGTGTTGACGACCGGCATCCCGGGGGCGGCGGCCTCCGGGGCCTGAACCGAAGCCGGGGCCGGATCCGGATCGGCCGCCCGGGCGGCCCGGGCGGACGCACCCAACCCGAGCACCCCGGCGGCCAGAACGCCCAGGACCCCGGTCAGGAGTCCTGCGGCAACGAGGGTGTTGCGGACAGCGGATCGGGACAACAGGACCTCCGTTTGGTGAGCCCGTAACGCGCGGCCTGACCGGCGCTTGGGACTCGAGAATCGCCCCTTCTCGGGGGTGCGGCGCCTCCCTACAATAGAGGGCGCTTCCTCCCGGCCGCAAGGAACCCCTGGGGCTGGCCGGACCCACCGTTCTACACCGCCCGGAGGCCCCATGCTTCGCGCTTCAGATCGACTGAACAACGTCGCCCCCTACGCCCTTGCCCGGGTTTTCGCCGCCCGCGACGCAAAACTGAACGAGGGCGTGGACGTGATCGACCTCGGCGTCGGCAACCCGGACATGCGTCCGGCGCCGCACATCGTCGAGGCGCTCAAAGCGGCGTTGGACGATCCGAAGCGGCAGAACCACCGCTACCCGTCGTTCACCGGGCTCCCCGAGTTCAGGAAGTCGATCGCTGCCTGGTACGAAAGACGGTTCGACGTGACGCTCGATCCCGAGACCGAAGTCCTGCCGCTCATCGGCTCGAAGGAAGGCATCGCGAAGTTCTTCTTCGCGCACTTGAATCCGGGCGACCCCATCCTGCTCACGACGCCTTGCTACCCGGCCTACGTCGGCATCGCGGCTCTCACGCAGGCCGAGGTGCACAACGTGCCGCTCACGGTCGAAAACGAGTTCCGCCCCGACCTCGATGCGATCCCGGGCGCGCTCGCGGACCGCTCACACCTGATCACGATCAACTTCCCGGGCAATCCCACGGGCGGAACGGAGACCGCGGAGTATTACGAGCGGCTCCTCGACTGGTCGAAGAAGCACGACGTGTTCGTGGTCTCGGACATTGCCTACTGCGATCTGCCGCTCGACCCCTCCTACCGCGCGCACTCGTTCCTCCAGTTCGATCGCAAGAGAGAGCGCACGGTCGAGTTCCACTCGTTCTCGAAGAGCTACTCGATGCAGGGATGGCGCGTGGGATTCGTGACCGGAAACGCGGAGGCGATCGCGCGGCTCGCGAAGATCAAGGCGAACATGGATTTTGGCGTCTTCACGGCCCTCCAGCGCGGCGCGATGGCAGCACTCGACGGCCCGCAGGACTACTGCGCCGAGGTCGCAGCCGTTTACCGGAAGCGCCGCGACGTGTTCCTCGAGGGCGTGCGCTCGCTCGGCTTCGACCTGCCCGCCCCGAAAGCGGGGATGTACGTCTGGCTCCCGATTCCGAAGGGCGCGGGGAGCTCGGTCGACTTCACGACCGATCTCCTCGAAAAGACCGGCGTCGTGGTTTCGCCAGGCTCGGGATTCGGCACGTCGGGAGAAGGCTACGTCAGGGTCGCGCTCTGCGACTCGGAGGAACGGATCGCGCTCGCCGTCCGGCGCATGGCCGAGGCGGGTGTGACGGCCGAAGCCGCACGTGTCTCGCGTACCTGACGCCGCGCCTCCTACGGGGGCGTCGGTCTGAGAAACGCGCTCGCCCTGATCGGCGTCACGCTCGCCGGGATCATTCCGCGGCTCCTCTTCTTTCGCGACTACCGGCTCGCCGGCATGGATTGCGACGGCGCGGGCTACCTCGAAGTCGCCCGCCATCTCGCCGCCGGCCGGGGCTTCGTCACTGACGCGCACCGGTTCCTGTTCCTGCCGGTCCCCGGATTCCCCCACGCCGATGCGCACTGGAGTCCGCTCTACCCCCTTCTGACCGCGCTCTCGTTTCTCGTGTTCGGCGAGAGCTTCACGGCCGCGAAGCTCGTTCCGCTCGCGTTCGGGATTGCTGTGCCGCCGCTCGTCTATCTCTTCGCGAACGCTCTCACCGAGGATCGGCGCGCGGCCCTGATCGCGGGGCTCCTCGTGGCCCTGCATCCCACGCTGGTCACCTGGTCACTCCGCATCGAGACCGAGATTGCGACCGTGGCACTCGTGGTCGCGGTGCTCACGCTTGCGCTCACCGTTCGGGGTCGGGCAGGCGCGCTCGCGCTCGGGGGTGTCCTCGGGCTCGCGTGGCTCATGAAGTACCAGTCGTCCGCGCTCGTTCCGCCCGTGCTGCTCGCGCTCTTTCTTCGGATGCCGTCGCGCGAGGCGATCCGCCTCTCGGTGCTCGTGCTGGGTGCGTTCGCGGTCACGATCTCGCTGTGGCTCGTTCGGAACGCGGTCGCATTCAACGATTTCTTCTACACGGATCTCCGCTTCAACCTCCTGTCGTACTACTCCGCGTTCGGGGGTGAGCCGCGGTACCTCTCCTCGCTCGAGAAACCGCCCGATGCGCTCTCGTGGCTCGCGTCGCACCCGCGCGAGGTGCTCGCGCACGCGCGCGGCTCGATCCACTACCTGCGTCTCGAACTCGCGGAGGCGCGCGTCGTCTCACCGATCCTCCTCCTGCTCGCGGCCGTAGGCCTCGTGGCCCTCGCCCGGCGGTGGCGGCAGGCGCTTCCGCTCGTCCTCTATGCGGCGATCCTCGGGGCCGTGTTCGCGATCACCGTGCCGCAGGCGCGCTATCTGTGGACGTTGATTCCGCTCGCGCTCACAGCGGCGGGAGCCGGCGGGGCCTGGCTGCTCGAGCGCGCCGGCGCTTCGTCAAAGGCCGTGCGGCCTGCGAGGCGGGCGATCACGGTCGGGCTCGTCGCGCTTGCGATCGTCGCAGCGGCCATCATCGAAGTGAGAGATACGATCGCTCTCGCCCGCGATCGGAAGGCGGAATGGAATCCCGCGGCGGCGTTCTGTCCGCTCGAGGTCGAGGCGGCGCGAAGCTGGATCGACGCGAATGTGGGGCCACGCACACCGGTGCTCGCGACCGAGGTCTATCACGCGGCCTACGAATTCAGGCGGCCCGTGATCCAGGTGCCGTTCGACGATTCGACACTTTACGTCGTGAGGGGGAACTTCGGAGCGGAGACGATGGTCATCTCGGAGCGCGAACTCAAGCGACGCCTTCCGCACTGGGAGACATCGCCCCCAGAGTGGGCGCACCGAGTCGCGACCATTCCTGAGGATTCGGTGCGGGCGCGGACCGGCGCGCTTTGGTACGAACCCGTGACCGACGTTTACATCTACAGGCTGAGTCGCGCAGCCGACCCCATGTACCCGACGGGCTTCGGGCTTCGGGACTAGCGAAGCAGGACGATCGGAAGCGAGCTCTTCTCCCGGGCTGTTCCCACCTGCGCGAAATAAACGCCTGCGGCCACGTCGCGACCGCTCCGATCGCGTCCGTCCCACTGCACGACGGCCGAACCGTCGCTCCACTCGGCGAGCGGATAAGCTCGCACCAGTCTTCCCGTCACGTCCCGAATCGAAAGCCTGGCTCCCGCTGCGGCGATTCCGGTGACACGGATCGACGCTCCACCCGCGCGCGGGTGTGCGCCCGCGTGCGCGAGCGCGAGCCCCGTGACGGGAGCGTTCGGGACGCCCGTCGTCGGCAGCTTCGTGATCTTGTAGAGCGTCGGGAACGTCGTGACGTACAGGTGGTTCTCGGAGTCGAACAAGAGATCGATCACGGGACCGTCGAAGTTCGCGAACACGGTCGCGGGGCCGGCCGCCGCCGTGCCGCTCGCGTTGAGCGGCAGGACCGAGATCTTGTAGCCCTGGTTGCACTGCCCGAAGAGCAGACCATCGCCCAGGATGCTCCCCCAGTCGGAGCGCGCGACGGGCTCGATTCCCGTCGGGCAGATCGTCGTGTCCCCGGAAGTCCAGAGCGGATCCGTGTACGCGGGATGGGTCACCGCGTAAAGTTGCTCGTCGACGAGATCCGCCCAGCCCTCGACTTCCGGCCAGCCGTACTCACGCCCTTCGACGAGGAGGTTGATCTCGTCGTGCACGAAGTTGCTGTTCTCGGTCGCGTAGATCTTGCCGTTCGGATGGATGGTGAAGTCGAACGAATTGCGCAGGCCGTAGGAGTAGATCTCGCCGGCCGTGTTGGGATCCCCGTCCTTGACCCACAGGTTCCCCGGCGCGGCGCCGCCGGTCGAAGGATCGAGCCGGAGGAGCTTTCCGCGGAGGTCGAGCTTCGAGAGGGCGGGGCTCGGATTGGTCTCTGAGTCGCCGTAGGTCACGAGCAGCGTGTCATCGGGTGCGAAGTGCAGGTTTCCGCCGACGTGCGAGCAGCTGAGAACGGAGGTCGGAAGGGCCCGGATCAAGGTCTCCGAGCCGGGCATCGCGACGTTTCCGGCCATCGTGAAGCGCACGATGCGATTGTCGATGATCCGGGTGCCGAGGCTCTGCTCGCCCGGAAGGCTCGAGAGACTCATGAACACGTACACGTAACCGTTCTGCTCGAAGTTTGGATCGACGGCAATGCCGAGGAGGCCGCGCTCGCGGCAGACGTTCGTGTCGAAGTCGATGACCTCGGGAAACTGGCGCACGTCGTCCACGAAGCAGACGACCTGTCCGTTGAAGCGGTCGGTCACGAGCAGGCGACCGTCGGGCGTGAACGCCATTGCGATCGGATTGCCGAGGTCCCCGAGGGATTCGATCGTGAAGCCGACGGGGAGCGTCGGAACGGCGACGGCCGGCACGGGAACCGCGATCGGAAATGCGAACACAGCGAGAGCGACGAGACAGGTGAGACCGCGCATCAACGCGGAACGAACCCGCTGGGGGGCGAGCACGAAGGCGGCCATGCGGGGAATCCTCCAAGGATGCAAAATGGTGGCGAACGCAGGCCCTTGCGCCGTGGGGAAGCTCAAAGCCCGTGCGAGTTTAGCATATCGCAGGTCGTAACTGGTCTTGAGACCCGTTGGCGGCGCGGCCCGGGCTAACTTCTTGGTTCCTTTCGACAATGCCGTCGTGGAACTTGCCCCGGGGCAGGTTGGCTCGACCGGGCTGGTTGCTGCAGAGCAAGTTGGGCTAGACAGCGGCGCGAATCGAATCCTCGCACGACCTGGGGCCGACCGCGGCGAGCGTCCAACCGTCGGGCGGAAAGTGCTGCCGGGCGAGCTCGATGACCTCGGTGCGCGTCACGCGCGCGACCTCGTCGAGGTGGCGTTCGACCGGCACGTACTCGCCGTAATACATCTCGTCCAGCGCCTGGTGATACATGTGATTCGAAACACTCTCTTCGCCCAGGAGAAGCGAGCCGCGGATCTGCGCGCGGCCGCTCTCGAGCTCGTCCTCGGTCGGGCCTTCCTCGGCGAGACGGGTGAGCTCGACCCGAAGCCGCTCGAGCGCCTCGGGACCGCGCTCGGGCTTCACCCCGAGCCCGATCGTGATCATGCCCGTGTCGCGATACGACTCGGTCGACGAGTACACTGAGTATGCAAGTCCGTGCTGTTCGCGAAGCGTCTGGAAGAGCCGCGAAGACATGCCTCCGCCGACGATCGCGTTGAGCACGGCGAGCCGGTAGCGCGCTTCGTCCTCGTGGCGGAGCCCGGGCCGCGCGAGCCCGAGATGGAGCTGGTTCACGTCGCGCGACAGATACACCGTGCGCGGAGGCTCGTGGCCACGCGCAATGGCCACGGGCAAATCCGCGCCCTGGGGCGCGTCGAACCCGCTCCAGACCGCGTTCTCGAGCCACGCCGGATCGAACGAACCGGCGACCGCGACAACGAGGTTCCCCGGGTGATAGCGCTCGCGGTAGAAGTCCTGAAGCACGGGGCTCGTGAACGATTCGACGCTCTCGGTCGAGCCCAGGATCGGCCGACCGAGCGGGTCCGCCCCCCACAGCGCTTCGGCGAGGAGGTCCTGCACCTTGTCCTCCGGGCTGTCCTCGTAGGACGCGATCTCCTCGCGCACGACCTCCTTCTCGCGCGTCACCTCGGCCTCGGCGAGCGTCGAGTGGCCGATCACGTCCGCGAGCACGTCGATCGCCTGCGGCAGGTGCTCGTCGAGCGCGCGCCCGTAATAGCAGACGTGCTCACGCGCGGTGAACGCATCGAGATGACCGCCGAGCGATTCGAGGCTCCGGGAAATGTCGTAGGCGTTCCGGCGCTCGGTGCCCTTGAACAGCATGTGTTCGAGGAAGTGCGTGATGCCCGCGAGCGGACCCGGCTCGTCGCGCGCGCCTGCGCGCAGCCACACGCCGATCGCGATCGAAGCGCGATGGGGCATGCGCTCGTGCACGAGAGTGAGGCCGTTTGCGGAAACCCGCTTCACGGGGCGGTCCATCGGTTCGCTCACGAGCCCTCCCTGTGCGTTTGGTCCGCCATCCGTCCCGGCGCCACCCTCCGATACACGGTGAGCGACGCGCCCTCGGCCCACAGCTCGGGGTGCGGCACGGTCACCCGGAGCTCCTCCTTGTACACGCGCGCGAAACCCGTGCGCGTCTCGTCCGACTCGAAAAACGGCCCGCCGTCCCGGTGCCGGTTCGTGTCCACTTCGAACGATCGCAGGACGATGAGGTCGGGCCCGAGATCGTCGAAGATCCGCCGGTACACTTCCGCGTTCGACCGCGCCCCCCGCCTCAGACGCGTGACCTCCGGGGTGACGAGACCGGCGAGATCGATCACCGGCCGGCGGCTGTAGTACGCCTGATATCCGATCGCCTCCATCGCGATCCGCGCGTCGGGGGGCGTGTGGGTCGCGATCCACTCGCCGATCCGGCGCCGTCCCGCGATCTCGTTCTCCTGAAACGCCCGCTCGTAGGCGAACGTCCGAACGAGCCCGGCTCCGAGACTTGCGGCAAGGACGAGCACGACCGCCGATCCCGTCGCGATCGCGAGCCCTTTCGTCCCCGCCCCCGCGCGTGCGCGGTTCCCGAGAAACGCACCGGCCGCCGCGAGCCCGACACCCGTGAGCGCGAGCACCGCCCACGTGAACGGGATCCCGTACCATGGAAACGATCGTGGAGCCTGACCCACATAGTAGGCGCCTGCGAACGCAAAGGGAAACACCGCGAGCAGAAAGCGCGCGGGATGCGCTGAAACGCGGACGAGCGCCCGCCCGCCCAGGAGGGCGAGGGCGAGGCCGATCGCAAAGCTCAGGATCGAAAGACCACCCTCCGGCGGAAACGGCAGCCAGCCCGCGAAGTACGTGGCATAGACGCGCACGGCAATCGGCCTCAAGAAGTGGAGCGGGCTCGCCGGTCCCACGGTCGTTGCCTTCGCGACCACGGTCTGCGGGACCACGCTTCCAAACGTCGCGAGCGCGTACGCGCCCCAGGCTCCGACGACCGCGGCGAAAGCAAGGATCGCGCGCCACGCCTGCCCTCTGCGCCAGGGCACGAGAGTCGCGAGCACGAGACCCGCCCACACGAGACCGTCCGGTCGTGCGAGCACGAGGAGGCCCGCGAGGAGGCCGGCGAGGACCTCGCGCCCGGCACTCAAGGCCCACAGACTTCCGGCCATGAGGAAGAGAACGAACGTGGTTTCCATTCCGCCCGCCGTGGTCCAGGCAATGTCGGGATGGAGGGCGAACAGGAACGCGCTCGCGAGCGCCGCGACGCGTCCCGCCCGAAGGCGCACGAGTGCCATGGTCGTAAAGAGGATCGTCGCAAGCCCGGAGAGGAGGAGGACGCAGCGCGCCATGTCGGGGATCGCGCCAACGCCGACCAGGCGGCCGAGCGCTGCGAGGAGGAGCGTGAACAGCGGCGTCGTGGTCCCGAGCACGGGCTCGCCGGGATTGAACGCGAACCCGCGGCCCTCTGCCAGGTTCCCGGCGAAGCGAAACGTGATGAGCGCGTCCTCGAGCACGATCCCTGTGCCGCGCTGGAATGCGACCCAGAGAACGGCGCCGAGCGCGAGCGCGAGCCCAAGCCCGACGCGAAACGCGCGCTCGGAGAGGTCCGGCATCACCGGCGCGCCCGAAACGGCGTTCACAGGGCCTCCCTTCGGGCGGGACGACGGGGGGTCAGGACGAGAGTTGGGGACAGGACGACAGCGGGGCGGCGGAACGAGCCGCCGCCCCGCGCGAACCGGGCGTGAATGAGAAGCGTTCGACCCGCGAGCCTAGCGCCGGCCCGAGGTCTCCCGCTCCGGCTCCGGCAGGAGCGCCTTGCGCGAGAGCTTGATCTTGCCTTCGCGATCCACGCCGATGACCTTGACCTCGACGATGTCGTCCACCTGCAGGACGTCCTCGACGCGGGCGGTCCGCTTGTGGTCGATCTCCGAGATGTGGAGGAGTCCGTCCTTGCCGGGCACGATCTCGACGAACGCGCCGAACGAGACGATGCTGCGGACGCGACCCTTGTAGATCGAGCCGACCTCGGGATCCTCGACGATGCCGCGGATGATCTCCTCGGCCCGCTTGCCGCCCTCGGCGGTGTAGGCCGCGATCCGGACCTCGCCCGTGTCCTCGATGTCGATCTGCGCTCCCGTCTCCTCGGTGATGCGCTTGATGATCTTGCCCCCCGGTCCGATGACCTCGCGGATCTTGTCCGGGTTGATCTGCATGATCGAGATGCGCGGCGCGTACGCCGAGATCTCCTCCCGCGGCTCGGACAGGCACTGGTCCATCACGTTCAGGATGTGCATCCGGCCGTCGCGGGCGCGCGCGAGAGCCTGATCGAGGATCTCGAACGTGATTCCGCCGATCTTGATGTCCATCTGGAACGCCGTGATGCCGTGGCGCGTGCCGGTGACCTTGAAGTCCATGTCACCCAGGTGATCCTCGGCGCCCAGGATGTCGGAGAGCACCGCGACGCGGTCGCCTTCCTTCATGAGCCCCATCGCGATGCCCGCGACCGGCGCCTTGATCGGCACGCCCGCGTCCATGAGCGAGAGCGAGCCCGCGCACACGGTGGCCATCGACGAGCTGCCGTTCGACTCGAGGATGTCCGAGACGATCCGGAGCGTGTACGGGAACACGGAATCGGCCGGGATGACCGGCTCGATTGCCCGCTCCGCGAGCGCGCCGTGGCCGATCTCACGCCGGCCCGGGCCGCGCATCGGACGCACTTCGCCGACCGAGTACGGCGGGAAGTTGTAGTGCAGCATGTACGACTTCCACGACTGGCCTTCGAGCTCCTCGACGCGCTGCTCGTCGCTCGAGGTGCCGAGCGTCGAAACCGCGAGCGCCTGCGTCTCGCCGCGCGTGAAGAGCGCCGAGCCGTGCGTGCGGGGCAGCACCGACACCTCGCAGCGGATGGGACGGATCTGGTCCGGCGACCGGCCGTCGGCGCGCACGCCCTCGGAGAGCACCATCTCGCGCATCTCCTGGCGCTCGATGTCGTGGAAGATCTTCGCGATCTTGCCTTCGGACTCCGGGAACCGTTCGGCGAGCGCCTCCGCGCACTCCTCCTCGAGGCGCACGAGCTCGTTCTGCCGGTCTTCCTTCTTCGCGATCCGGATCGCGCTCTTGACGCCCGCGAGCACGTGATCCTGAACCGAGCGCGTGAGCTCGCTCAGGTCCTCCCCTTCCACGAGCGGACGCTTCTCCTTCGCGTTCGTGCGGGCGAGATCCTCCTGGAGCTTGACGCACACCTGAATGTGCGCGTGGGCGAAGCGCAGGGCCTCGAGGAACTCGGCCTCGCCGACCTCACGCGTCCCACCCTCGACCATCAGGATGTTGTCCTTCGTGCCGGCGACCACGACGTCCATGGTCGAGGCCTCGAGCTGGGCGAACGTGGGATTGACCACGAACTCGCCCTCGACACGGCCCACCCGCACGCAGCCGATCGCCCCCGGGAAGGGGATGTCCGAGAGGATGAGCGCGGCCGAGGCGCAGTTCATCGCGAGCACGTCCGAGTCGTTCTCCTGGTCCGAGGAGAGGACCGTGCACAGGACCTGCATCTCGAACGGGAAGCTCTTCGGGAACAGCGGGCGGATCGGGCGGTCGATCAGGCGGGAAGTCAGCGTTTCCTTCTCGGTCGGCCTCCCTTCGCGCTTGAAGAAGCCGCCGGGAATCCGGCCTGCGGCGTAGGTGCGCTCCCGGTAGTCGACGGTGAGCGGCACGAAGTCTTTCTGGACGGGTTTCTTGTCGGCGGTGGCGGCGACCAGGACGACGGTGCCACCGTACTGCATGACGGCCGAGCCGCCCGCCTGGCGGGCGATCTTGCCGCTCTGAAGGCTCAGGGTGCGGCCGCCGATCTCAACGGAGACTGTTCTTTCCATTCTCTCTCTCTCTTCCTCTCTCTCTTCCTGCCTGCCTGGAACATGCGAAGGCCCGCACGGCCGGGTCACCGGGACCCGGCCACGGACCTCTTCGGAACCCCGGAAAGCGTTAACGGCGCAGTCCGAGTTCCTTCACGACAGCACGATAGCGGTCCACTTTGGTTGCCTTGAGATAGTCGAGCAGCCTGCGACGCTGGCCAACCATCCGGAGGAGCCCACGGCGAGACGCGTGATCGCGCTTGTGCACTTTGAAGTGCTCGGTGAGGTACTTGATCTTTTCGGTCAGCAACGCGATCTGGACTTCGGGAGAGCCTGAGTCTTCTTCGTGCTGCTTGAACTTCCCGATGACCTCCTGTTTCGTCTCTTTCGAGAGCGGCATATGCGCTCTTTCACCCCCTTCAATGCGGGCTGGCCCGGGACAGGGAGTGCAACCTCTCCGCAACCCGAGCAGGGATCCACATTCCGTTCGATGCCTCCGGGAGATCCGAAGACCGAACGCGGAATGTACCAAGGGCCCGAAACCGGCGTAAAGCAAAAACGGTGCCGAATTTACGGGCGTTCGAGTCTCAAGCCGGGACAAGGATTTCGCGCACCTTTTCGACGTCCCGGCGGATGGCGTCGACCAGGGGTCCTGGCCCGTCGAACTTCTCCTGGCCGCGGATCCAGTCCACCAGGTTCGCCTGCAAGACCCTGTCCCGCAGGTCCTTGTTCCAGTCGAGCAAGAAAACCTCCAGCGCCCGGTCGGTCCCGTCGAACGTCGGACGGAGTCCCAGGCTCAGCGCGCCGCGGAACGCGCCGTCGGGGCCGGGACCGGGCGGGCCGCCGGTTGCACCCGCTGCGGAATCCCCCGGCAATCGCACCCAGGCGGCATAAACGCCATCGGCGGGAAGAAATTTCGGCTCGAGGAGGTCGAGGTTCGCGGTCGGGAATTCGAGCTTTGTGCCGAGCCCGTGTCCGCGCACGACCCGGCCGACGAGCGAGTACGGACGTCCGAGGAGCTCGGCCGCGAACGCGACGTCCCCGCCGCGCAGAGCGCCGCGCACGCGGGTCGAGGACACGGGACCGTGATGCTCAACGAGGAGCGGAACGGACTCGACGGCGAATCCCTTGCGCTCGCCCAGGGCGGTGAGGAACGGCACGTTGCCGCGGCGTCCGCGTCCGAGGGCGAAGTCCTGGCCCGTGACGAGACGCACCATGCCGAGGCCCTGAAGGAGATGACGCTCGACGAACACTTCGGGCTCGAGCACGGCCATCTCGCGATCGAACGGGAGCACGACGACCTGCTCGACGCCCCACTCGCGCAGGACCTGCTTCTTTTCGCGTCCCGGAGTGAGGGGAAGCTCCGCGCGCGACTTGCCGAGCACCGCGTCCGGATGAGGATCGAACGTCACGACCGCAAGCCCGACGCCCGCTTCGCGCGCGCGTGCGAGGCCCGTGTCGATGATGCGCCGGTGGCCGCGATGAAGTCCGTCGAACACGCCGACGGCGACCACGTGTTGCGACGGACCTGCGCTCAACTCGGGGCCCCCGCCGGAGTGCCGCGCTCCGCGGCCGCCGCCCACACGATCCGGATCTCGAGCGGACGATCGAGCACGGAGACAGACGACGCGTCCTCGGGGAGAGCGCCGACTCCGAGGAGGCGGCCGGTGGCCGACACGAGGCGCAGCGACGGCGCCCCGGGGGAGAGTCCTGCGTCGAGCGCGCGGCGCACGGAGGGCGCGCGGCCGAGGGAGAGCGAGTGCGCTTCGGCTTCGTCGAGCTCGAGCGCCGGGAGGAACGCGAGCGCACCCTCCGGGGTCATGCCCGCGTCGGCGAGACGCTCGTTCCATTCGGGGATCGAGCCGATCGGGCGTTCGAGGAGATCGTCGGTTGGAATCGCGCCTTCGACGCGATGCGGACCGATCGCAAGCCGGCGGAGGCTCGAGAGCGCCGCCCCCGCGCCGAGCGCCTGGCCCCAGTCGTGCGCGAGGCTTCGCACGTAAGTGCCGGACGAGCAGACGACGGTGAACGTGACGCTCCTCGATTCGGGCTCGATGCGGTCGATCGCGAGCGATTCGACGAGCACGCGGCGCACGGGCGGCTCGACGTCCTCGCCGCGCCGGACGCGCCGGTGGAGCGGCTCGCCCCCCTGCTTGATCGCGGAGACGGCCGGAGCGCGCTGATCGATCGCTCCCACGAACGCGTGTGCAGTCTCGCGCACCGTGGCTTCGTCGAGCGTCGCCTCGGAGCGCGCGAGCACCTTTCCGGTCAGATCGTACGTGTCGGTGGTCACGCCGAGCACGAGCGTCGCCTGATAGGTCTTGAAC
>JBOHUC010000171.1:0-3249 GCA_050733935.1 Candidatus Eiseniibacteriota bacterium
GGGGACGTGATGTCGGCGCTTCTGCTCTCGACGTTCGCGGACGAAGGGCTCGTCGTGCTCGATCCGCGACTTCCCGAATTTCGGGCTGCGGCACGACCGCTGTACGAGCGCTACGCCGAGTTCCACCGCGACGTGCGCGCGCGCGTGGACCAGGCCGGGGACGATCTCGAGTCGATCGGGCTCGCGCGCGGCTTCTCGCACGTTCAGACCGAGTTCGCGCTCTTTGCGGCGGAAGGGGAGGGCCGGCGGCACCTCCGCCCGTCGGAGGCGGGGGCGGCGCTCGCGCGCGGCGATGCGCTCCTGCCGGGCGCGCTCCTGCGTCCGATCGCGCAGGACTTCGTGTTGCCGGTCGCGGTGCTCGTGGCCGGGCCGGGAGAGATCGGCTACCTGGCGCAGCTCGCGCGTGCGTACGAGGCCCTCGGAGTCGAGGCGAGCACGGTGATGCCGCGCTGGACGGCGACCTGGCTTCCGCGCGCGGCCCAGGACGTGTGCGAGGAGTCGGGTGTCCCGCCGGAGGCGCTCGTGAGCGATCCCGATCGCGCGCTCGCCGCGTTCTTCGCGGGCGGTGTTCCGCGCGACCTTGCGCAGGCGCTCGAGGCACTCCGGCAGCACGTGCGGGGCGCGCTCGAGGAGATCGGAAAGCGCGCGAAGGATCTCGATCGAAGCCTCCCGCAGCAGGTCGCCGCCACCGGCGCGCGTGTGGACTTCAGGCTCGGACGTCTGGGCGAAGGATTTGCGCGCAAGGCCCGCCGGAGCTGGAAGCGTGCGCATCCCGAGGGGTCCCATCTTTCGACGTACTTGAAGCCCGGCGGCCGCCTGCAGGAGCGCACGCTCGCCTGGCTCGACGTGATCGCCCGCGGCGGCAAGGCCTCCGAGGAGGCTGCGCGCGAGCGCGCGCTCGCGCACGTCGAGGACGCGCTCGCCGGGCGGAGTCTCCACCACGACTGCGTCGCGATCGAGGATTCCCGTGGCTGACCCCTTCGGCGCGGACCTCCTGGTCGTGGGCGCGCACCCGGACGACCTCGAGCTCCACTTTGGCGGGATCGCGGCCCGTGCCGCAGCCGACGGGCTCAGCGTGGTCGGGCTCGATCTCACGCGCGGCGAGCGGGCGACGCGCGGGAATCCGGAGACCCGCGCCGCGGAGGCCCTGGCGGCCGCGAAGGTGCTCGGCCTCGCCGAGCGCCTGAACGCGGGGCTTCCGGATACGAGTGTTCATTCGGGCGACGACGCGCAGGTGCGCGCGGTTGTCTCGATCGTCCGGCGCGTGCGGCCGCGCTGGGTGCTCCTGCCGCATCCGGAGGACGCGCATCCCGACCATCGCGAGGGCGGACGGCTCCTCGAGCGAGCGCTCTACTTCGCGCACGTCGGCGGCTACCTCGCCGAAGGCGCGCGCCACCGCGTGCTCGGACACCTGTACGACTGGCCCGAAGCCGGAAGCCGCGCGGGCGGCATGCGCGCGCACGGCGCAGGCTTCGTGATCGACGTGAGTGCGAGCTTCGAGACCAAGCGGCGCGCGCTCGAGTGCTACGTCTCGCAGTTCACCGCGAACAAGGAAGCGGACGCGGGAGCGGGCGCGACGCGCCTCACGCGTCCCACGTTCCTGGGCTCGGTCGAGGCGAAGGCGCGACGTCTCGGCGAGCTCGTGGGCGTCGAGTTCGGCGAGGGTCTCGTGCAGGCCGGGGCACTCCTGTGGCGCGAGCCGCTCGGGGGACTCTTCGGTGCGCGCGGGCTCGGCGGGGGGCCGACCGCGTGACGGCGCGCGCGGTGCGGGCCGTGAAGTCCCCGAAGAAGCCGAGGCGCGCCCGGCGGGCGCTCCGCGTTGGCCTCACGTGCTATCCCACGTTCGGCGGCTCGGGGATCATCGCGACCGAGCTCGGACGGCGGCTCGCCGTGCGCGGCGACGAGGTGCACTTCATCTCGATGGCGCTCCCGTACCGGCTTCCGACGTACGAGCGCAACATCTTCTTCCACGAGGTCGTGGTCGAACCGTATCCGCTGTTCCAGCAGTACCCACCGCTTCCGCTCGCCCTCGCGACCAAGATGAGCGAGGTCGCCGACGCGCACCGGCTCGACGTGCTGCACGTTCACTACGCGATGCCGTTCGCGGCCTCCGCCTTCCTCGCGAAGCAGCTCGTCGCACCGCGCGCGCTTCCGGTCGTGACGACGCTCCACGGCACGGACATCACGGTCGTGGGACAGCAGCCCGCGTACTTCCGCATGACCAAGTTCTCGATCGAGTCGTCCGACCGCGTGACGGCCGTGAGCCACGCGCTGCGCGAGGCGACGGTCGAGACGCTCGGCATCCGGAAGCCGATCGACGTGATCTACAACTTCGTCGATCCCGAAGTGTTCGCGCCGCGGCGGAAGCGCATGCCGCTCCTGGCGCCGGCGGGCGCGGTCGTGCTCATGCACGCGTCGAACTTCAGGCCGGTCAAGAACGTGGACCAGGTGGTGCGCATCTTCGCCGCCGTGCACGACCGGCGGGACGCGCGGCTCGTCATGGTCGGCGACGGTCCCGAGAAGCCGCGGGCCGAAGAGCTCGCGCGCCAGCTCGGGGTCGGAAAGCACGTCCTGTTCCTCGGGAACCAGGAGGTCATGGAGGAGCTCCTGCCGCTCGCCGACGTGTTCCTGCTGCCGTCGTCCACCGAATCGTTCGGGCTCGTCGCTCTCGAAGCCATGAGCGCGGGCGTGCCGGTCGTCGCGTCCCGCGTGGGCGGTCTGCCCGAGCTCGTCGAGCACGGCAAGAGCGGGCTCCTCGAAGAGGCGGGAGACGTCGAAGCGCACGTCCGGGCCGTGATCAAGATCCTCGAGGACCCGAAGCTCGCGCACCGGATGGGAGCGGCGGGGCGGAAGCGCGCGATCGAGCACTTCCACGTCGACCGGATCGTGGACCGCTATCGCCGGGTCTATGAAGAGCTCCTCTGAGCGTGCGGCGGCCGCCGATTCTCCCGCGCTCCACGCGGATCGCGGGCGGCGGCGCTTCGCCGTTCTGGTCGAGGGATCGCTCGGCGTGCTCGATGCGAAGACCGCGGTCGCGCTCCTTCGCTACGCGCCCGAAGCCGTCGCCGCCCTCGTCGATCGCGAGACCGCGGGCCGCACCGCGCACGACGTGCTCGGCTTCGGCGGCGGGATTCCGATCGTCGCCACGCTCGCCGAATCGATGGCGCACCGGCCCGATGCGCTCCTCATTGGAATCGCGCCCGTGGGCGGGCGGCTTCCCGACGCGTGGCGCAAGGTGCTGCTCGAGGC
>JBOHUC010000172.1:0-15180 GCA_050733935.1 Candidatus Eiseniibacteriota bacterium
CGCTGCACCTCGGGTGCGCCGCGCGGCTCGACGCGCACCGCCGTGCCGCCGTCGACGCGCGCGAAGCTCTCGGCGAGCTGCGCGACCGGCTCCGATACGTGGCGCGCGAGGGCGCGTGCGGCGAACCAGGCGACGATCGCGACTCCGAGCAGGACGAGAGCGACGAGGAGCCGAAAGTACCATTTGTAGAGATCGCCCACGATCGACAGGCGCTGGAAGATCGCCATGCCGAGCTGGAGCTCGTTGAGCCGAAGAAAGAAATCCTCGGGAAGAGCGTAGCCGACCGCCGCGAAGCGCTCGCCTCCGTGGGCGCTGTCGGCCGGAAGCACCGCAATGCGCGCGAACGCGCCGGTGCGCGACTGAACGGAGCGGCGGGGCGAGAGACGTCCGGTATCGAGCTCGGGCGAGAGGTCGAGTGGTGTGGCGCGCGTGACCTGGCTCGGCGGCACGTCCGCGAGCTGCCGCCAGCCGCTGTCAGGCGCGGCGCGCGCGTACACCTGATAGAAGTCGAGTCCCGTGTCGCGCAGGTAGCGTTCGACGAGCATGCGGTCCGGGGTTCCCGGCTCGAGGGTGAGCACGCGCAGGCGCGAGAGATCGAACAGGAACGGCGCCGACTGGTCGAGACCGTTCTCGAGACGGCGGAGCGAGGTGCGTGCGACTTCCATCGAGCTCGTGAGCGCGTCTTCCGCACCGGCGCTGTTCCACCATTCGACGGTCGAGACGAGCTGGCGGAGCACGAACAGCGACAGGGCGAGGCTCGGGACGATCGCAAGGAGCAGAAACCAGAGGGTGAGCCGGGCGCGGAGGCTCAAGTGCGGGGCCGATCCTTCAGGCTTTCGCCCCGAGCTGGCCGCAGGCGGCCCAGATCTCGCCGCCCTGACTCCATCGCAGGGTCACGGCCGGGCAGCGCGGGAACAGATGATCGGCAAAGCGCTGGATCGCCTCGTCCGAGGGCCGGCGCCACGGCAGCTGCGGCACCGGGTTGTACGGGATGAGGTTGATCTTGCACGGCATCGAGTTTGCGATCTCCGCCAGACGCTCCGCGTCGTGCTTGTGGTCGTTCACGTCGGCGAGAAGGATGTACTCGAGCGTGATTCGCCGGCCGGTCGTCTCCGCGTAGTAGTCGGAAGCGCGCAGGAGCTCGCGCAGCGGATAGCGGCGGTTGATCGGCACGAGGCGATCGCGCAGCTCGTCGGTCGTCGCGTGGAGCGAGACGGCGAGGCCGAGCTGGAGCCCCTCCTTCGCGAGACGGTGCATCTGCGGCACGAGGCCGCAGGTCGAGAGCGTGATCCGCCGCGCTCCAACGCGGAGCCCTTCGTCGGCATGAAGGATGCGGATCGCCCTCATCGTGGCGTTGTAGTTCGCGAGCGGCTCGCCCATCCCCATGAGCACGATGTTGAAGCCGGGATCCTCCCAGCCCGTGGTCTCGAGCATGTGGAGAACCTGGGCGACGATCTCGTGCGCCTTGAGATTGCGGGTGAGTCCGAGGGTTCCCGTCGCGCAGAAGACGCACGCCATGCCGCAGCCCGCCTGGGTCGAGACGCAGAGCGTGACCCCGCGCTTCGAGAGCATGGCGACCGACTCGACCCGCGCCCGGTCGGCGAGCTCGAGCACGTACTTCACGGCGTCGCCCTTGGGGGATGCCTGCTGGCGGTGGATCCGGGGAAGGTCGAGGTCGAGCACCTGCCCGAGGGTGGACCGCTGGGCCTTGGACAGATTCGTCATCGCACCGGCGTCGCGCGTCCGCTTGTTGTAGACCCAGTCGAGGACCTGTCCCGCCCGGAAACGCTCCCAACCCGCACCCACGAGCGTCTCCCGGACCTCCTCGGGCGTGAGCCCGAAGAACGGGGGGGTGGGGGCGGGCCCGGAGGTCCGGGTGCTGGCCTCGGGCTCGTCCCCGGTCAGAACCTCCTCCCGGAGGTCCCCCTCGGGCAGCGGAACCAGGGCCGGGGCCTCGGAAACCCCCGCCGAATCCCCTCCGAACGGAAGGGCGCGCTCGTGTGGCGATTGCGATTGCATAAGGAGTTAGACTAAGGTTCGCAGGGCGTGCCGGTAAAGGGGCGAATGACCCCGGAGGGGCCATGTCGGAGACAAGTCGGACCCCCAGGAACCCGACCCGGGCTTCGGGTCGAAAGGGACGGCCCGGACGGCGTCCGGGTTCGGGGAAGCGAGCGGACGAGTCGGCGCCCTGGGGCCAGCGGGTCGTCCAGGCGCTGGCCGATCCCTCGCGCTGGAGGATGGTCGCCGCCCTCTCGAGCCAGGGCCCGCTCCCGGTCGGAACGCTGGCTGACCTCGTAGGGCTTTCGTCCGCTTGCGCCTCCCGTCACATTTCGATACTTAAGGAAGTGAATTTGATCCGGACCTCGAGGGACGGACGCCGGGTCGTATGCGGACTGCCGGAGGCCTCCGATCGAGAGGCGAGACTCCTTGCCTTCCTGGAGCCCGAGCTCTTTCCGGTACGGAAGGGACGCGTGAACCAAAAGCATGTATTTGTAACGACGCCAAGTGCCGAATCGGATCGCCGTCGACCGGGGAGCGCGGCACCTGAATTCGATTACAATGCATCAAATAATCGCCCTCTAAAAGGATCGTTAGATATCGATGATTATCTTCTCTGATCCTTCCCTTGCACCTGTCGTGCAGCCCTCTGCCGGGCGGCAACCTTGCCAGGGGCAACTTGCCCTGGGGCAACCTGCCGTGCAGCGACTGGCCCCGGACGTTGCCGGGGACGCGGTCTTGACGGTGGGCGTGGCTCTCGCCGGTGAGTGGAGGCTCGGCCTCGGATCAAGCATCTGCCTCCAGCGTTTCGGCGAGCCGACGTTTCTCCGAGCCGCCGAGAGCCACGCCATCCGTCAAAACACTTCATGCTCGAGTCGCCCGGAAGACCGTCGATGAGCCATCGGTCGTCCGGATCCCCGCGCGTGGCGGCGATCGACATCGGGACCAACTCGGTTCGCCTCCTCGTGGCCGAGCGCGGGGCCGAGGGGGAGGTCCGACCGCTCGTTCGGCTCGGCGAATCCTGCCGCCTGGGCGAAGGACTCGAGGCCACCGGTCGAATCCCTTCGCGCTCGGAAGATCGGACGCGCGAGACGCTGGCCCGGTTCGCCCGGCGGGCGCGCGAGCTCGAGTGCGTCGAGGTCATCGTCGCCGCGACCAACGCGCTTCGAAGTGCCGGGAACGGTCCGGAAGTGACCCATCGCCTCTCCGAAGCCGCCGGCTACCCGATTCGGATCCTCTCCGGAGAGGAGGAGGCCCGCCTCGTCTACCGGGCGGTCATCGAGGGGTTGCGGTGGAACCGGGACAGCGGTGAGTACCTGGTCGTCGACATCGGGGGCGGGTCGGTCGAGATCGTCCGCGGTCTCGGGAACCGGGAAGCCCGGTGGGTGAGCCTCGAGCTCGGGTGCGTCCGGCTCACCGATCGCTTCCTCACGAGCGACCCCCCCTCGCCGGATCAGCTCGCCTCCCTGCGATCGTTCCTTCGGACGGAGTGGGTCCGACAGGATGCGCTCCTCCGTCCCACGCCCCAGGCGGCGGCCGGGGTCGGGGGAACGGTGACCGCGCTCGCGGCGCTCAATCTGGGTCTCCGGCGCTACGACGCCTCGCGGGTGGAGGGGCACCTCCTTCCGACCGGGGACATCCGGCGGCTCACCGATTCACTCTCCGGGCTCACGACCGCGGAGCGCCAGGCGTTGGCCACGATCGGTCCGGGGCGGGCCGACATCCTGCCGGCGGGATGCGTGCTCCTCGTCACCCTCTGCGAAGCGGCCGGACTGGCCTCGCTCACCGCTTCGACCCAGGGTCTCCGCTACGCGCTCGCGCGGGCCGCCCTGGCGCGCGCCGAGAACCGCCGGTTCGGCGTCTCCCCGACGGTCCGCGGAGCCGGTGCGGGCGAACCGGGAGAATGGGCGCTCCCCGAACCGGCGGCCTCTCCGGATCCCGAGGCGGACCCGACTTCAGCCCTCACTTCCGACCGTCCGGAAAAAACCGGCTCGACAGGCGTTTGATACCGTCAAACGGCTTGACCCGGCATTTTGCACGGGCGTAGCCTTTACGTCGCGCTGGACCAAGGTCCCCTGCCTCAGGCACACCCTTGCGTCGCGCTCGTCCCCGGCCACCGCGCGCCGGACCGAGTGGAGCAGTTCTCGCGTGGAGGGAGTTCACAGCGCAATGGCCGCAAAGGCATCCAGGTTTCTCACCCTTGTTCTCCTTCTCACCCTGACCGTCGCGCCATGGACGGCGACCGTCATGGTTTCGCCTGCTGTTGCGAATTGTGGAAGCAACGGCGGACCCGGAACCAATGGCGATCCCGACGTGCCAAAGGATACGGGTCCCAAGCCGATCATTTCTTCGTCTGGTACCGGAGTCAGCTCCGCAGGGAGCGGCATCGAACCGGCGAGACCGATTGGGCATCCGGGCAAAGGTCGGGCGATTGGATGGATGATGGTGAACCAGTTCGTAAATATCTTGCTCGGGCGACCCGGCCAGCTGCGGTGAGTCTCAGCACGCGGCGCCTCCTTCTCTCGTTGTCCGAGGAGGAGGCCGCCGCATCGCTGCAGCTTTGGAGCGCCTAGCTTCCAGTCCGTACCCCCGGTGAGGCTGAGGAGCGAGCCGTGCAGAAGCCTATCCCCCCGAACCCTTCCGCGTCGCAAGGGCCGCCGCATCTGCCCGCGAACGCAACTCTTCGACAGGAAGAGTTCGGCGATCTGAGCCAGGCCGCAGATCAGTTCGGAGCCGCGCGCGAGTATTACGCGACGGCACTCGCCGAACTCCGCCCGGAAGACCGACTCGCCCGGGCCCGCCTGCTCGTCAAACTCGCCGAGTGCGATCACCGCCAGGGCCGCTACGTCGACTCGCTTGCGCGGCTCTCCGAGGCCCGCCATGCGGCCCGGCCTCTCCCGGATCCCGTACTCAAGGGCTCGATCGCCCGTCACATGGGTGCGAGCTGGATCGCTGCGGCGCAGTACGCGAAGGGCGCCCGCTACGCGCGCGCCGCCTTCCGCATTCTCCGTCGCACGAACGAGCATCGGGAGCTCGGCCTGGTCGAGACTTCGCTCGGCATCGCCGCCCTTCGCATGGGCGACTACGCGGCCGCCCACGATGCGTTCACGGGCGCGCTCGCCACGTTCCGCCGCGTGGATGACGTCTCGAACATGGCCGGTGCGCACAACAACCTGGGACTCGTCCACAAGAACACCGGACAGTGGCGCGAGGCCACGCGGTCGTTCGAGCAGGCGCTCCGGCTCGCGGAGAAAGTCGGCGACTACTTCTGGGTCGCGGCCTACGCACGGAACCTGGGCCTCATGCGCTACCGCCTGGGAGAGCTCGATCTCGCGATCGAGAGCTTCCTGCGCTCGCTCCAGATCGAGACCGAAATCTCCGAGCGGCTCGGCGAGGTCCAGACGCGCCTCGGCCTCGGACGCCTCTACGCGCGTCGCCGCCAGTTCGATCTCGCGGCGTCCGAGTTCGACGCGTCGGCCGCGATCCTCGAAAACCACGACTTCCCGCGCGAAGCCGCGCTCCTGCTCGAGTTCCGCGGCGACGCCGCGGCCGATCGCGGCGAGTACGCCGAAGCGCGGAGTCTCCTCGAGGACGCCATGGAGCGCGCGCAGAAGCTCGCGCCCGAAGGCGACCTCGCGTACGAGATTGGGGCGCGTCTTGCGCCCGTCGAGCTCGCGCTCGGGGATCTCGAGACCGCACGGCGCACGGCCGCACGGGCCGAGGAGCGCGCCGAGCGCGCGGGAGACGTTTCGGAATCCGCGATGGCGCGTCGTGCCTCGGGGCTCGTGAGCCTCGCGCGCGGCGACGAGGAGGCTGCGCTCGCCGACCTCCGGTCCTCCCAGAGCACCTTCGAGGAGCTGGGAGACCGCTTCGAGCTCGGGCGCACGTTCCTGCTCGCGGCCGGCCGCGCGCTCGCGTCGAATGCGGCCGCCGGCCGTCTCGGAGACTGGGCGGTCGAGAATCTGAAGCGCGCCGAAGCGCTGTTCCGCGATCTCGGCATCCCCGCGCTCGCGGCCGAGTCCGCGATGGCGCTCGGACGCCTGGTCGCCGGCCGCGGCCACGTGGACCAGGCGCTCGCCGAGATCGAGCACGCGCTCGCCTGGCTCTCCGAGGCCGGCGAAACCGACGGCGAGTCGCGTGTCGCGGAGCTTCGCAGCGAGCTCGAGACGCGCTCGGCCGCGTCCTCGGTCTCGACGTCGAACGAGTTCCGCGCGCTCCAGGAGGCGAACGACATCTTCAGGAGCGCAGACGACGTGCACGACGTGCTCGCGCGCACCGTGCGCCTCGCGGTCGAGCGCGCCGGAGGCGACCGCGGCTTCGTTGCGTTCGCGTCGGGTGGCGGGCGGCTCGAGGTCGTGGCCCACCACAACCTGGGTGCGGACCGCGCGCGCAAGGTCCTCGTCTCGCTCGAGCGCGTCCTCGGACGCGAGCTCATCGACGGCTCCCCGGTGTTCAAGAGCCGGATCGCGGCCGACCCGCGTTTCTCGGGCGAGCTCTCGGGCGGGCTTTCGGGCGTGTTCTCGCTCGTCGTCGTCCCGCTCAACTTCCCGAGCCAGGCCGTCGGCCTCGTCTACGTGGATCGGCTGAACGACAACCTGCGCGGCGCGTTCAAGCAGCGCGAGATCAACCTGCTCGCGGTGCTCGCGAACTCGGCCGCGGTCGCGATGGTCGAAGCGCAGCGCTCGGTGCTCCTCGAGGAGAACCAGACGCTCAAGCGCCAGCTCTCGCCCAAGCCCGGTCTCGAGCGCATCGTCACGCGCTCCCAGGAGATGGAGGAGATCCTGGCCCTGCTCGGGAAGGTCGGCGACTCGACCGCCAGCATCCTCCTCATGGGCGAGACCGGAACCGGCAAGGGCCTCCTCGCGCAGGCCATCCACGAGATGTCTTCGCGGCGCGAGCGCCGCTTCGTCTCGGTCAATTGCGCCGCGTTGCCCGACACGCTCCTCGAAAGCGAGCTGTTCGGCTACGTGGCCGGTGCCTTTACGGGCGCCGCGCGCGACAAGGAAGGACTCTTCAAGGAAGCCGACGGCGGCACGATCTTCCTCGACGAGGTCGAGAAGATCTCCGAGCCATTGCAGGCCAAGCTCCTCCACGTGCTCGACAAGGGCGAGATCCGGCCGGTCGGCGCGACGCGCTCGTTCCGCGTGGATGCGCGCGTGATCACGGCCACGAACGCGGACCTCCGCGATCGCATCAAGGCCGGACGGTTCCTCGAAGACCTCTACTACCGGATGAACGACATCGCGATCACGGTGCCGCCGCTGCGCGAGCGGCGCGAGGATATCGCGCTCCTCACCGAGCACTTCCTCGCGTTCTACGCGCGCCAGATGGACAAGCCGATTCCCGAGCTCACCCCGGCCGTGCAGCGCGCGCTCCTCAATCACGAGTGGCGCGGCAACGTGCGCGAGCTCGAGAAGACCGTGAAGCGCCTCGTCGTGCTCGTCGAGCCCGACGTCGCGGTCGCGATCGATCTCCTGCCCGAGGACATGCGCGCTCCAATCGACGAGCCGCGCGTCGAGCTCGAGAATTCCTACAACGTGCGCCTGCACGTCGAACGTCTCGAACGGCGCCTGATCCGGGAGGCGCTCGAGAACCACAACTGGAACAAGACTCAGGCCGCCCGCTCGCTCGGGCTTTCGTATCCCACGCTCCTGAGCAAGATCCGCCTGCTCGGCCTCGATCGCAGGCGCATGCGCGTCTAGACGCGCGCTTCGCTCCCGCGACCTGACACGCGGTTTTAGTCCCCGCTCTCAAACCTCTTAACAGTTCCCAAATCCAGAACGCACAAGCGGTTGAGTCAGATTTGCCGCTCGCACTGTGAATCCTCTTGTGGTTTGGGCGCGCGTTCGCGCCCGGATCGGCCTCTGTCCCGATCGGTAACAGTGCTTGGAATCAATTGTCAGGCCGCTTGTTACGAGATCATCAAGCGATTGCGGCGCCTCACGATCCGGCGTGGCATGCAGGGTGCAATGGGGATTCGCCGGAGGGGGGGACCTCCAAAGAAGCAGAGCAAGCAAGAGACGAAGCGAGTCTCACGGACGAGAGGACCGGAGCTGCCACTTCGAAACACCTCAGTTCAGCGCACCTTCGCCGAGGCGGCAGCTCCCGAGTCCGAGATGCAAACGGAAGCAACCGTGGGTTTGAGACACCAAAGGTTTCTGGGCTTGTCGGGGATCTGCTGAGGCGTGGTCCAAGGGTATGAGCCCCGGTCGGAATCGACGCTGAACCTGCTTCAAGCACCCGACTAGCCCGGAGTTTGCAGTCCGAGAAGAATGCAGCTCGATGCTCGGTTGAACGACGGACACGGACACGGGCGGGACGGTCGGGGAGCCTGGAAGCACCCCCGGCCCACTGCGAACCAGATTGAACCCCGCGACGGCCGCGGAGGCTTCTCGCGAAGACAACCCGGTCCAGCTCCTCGCAGAGCGGGGGCTTTCGAGAGGGGTCGCGGGGTTTCAATTTCAAGAAACAGACGGGCGCTGGCCCGGAACGGCATAGGCCAACACTGGGGGATGTCCAGGCTGTTGCCTTCCGTAAGCCAGCGCCCGTCACGTAGCGCTCGGAGAAGTTCGGAGAAGTGACGAAGGGCCCGGCTCCTGCCGGGCCCTGTTCGTTTGCGTCGTCTCCGAGGACTCACCCCTCGCGTCGTGCGGCTGCCGCAGAGCTTCCCTCCGTGCGGCGCTTCCGCCCCACCGTTTCTGCCATAGGACGCCCACATCCGCCGGTCACCGCCGCTGCCGCGGCGTGCGCCCGATCGGTCGCCCATCCCCGGAAACCCGTTCGGGCCGCGGATTTGGGCCTGCCCGCGCCCGCGCCGCCGGGGCGCGCGGCCCCGTCGTCCGCGCACTGGCACATGGATTGCGTTTCAAGGGCGGACAGAGGAGGGGATCGTCCATGTCGCTCGCACGTCGAACGCTGAGAGGAATCGCAAGACTCGCAGGACCCGTCGGGCTCGCGGGGGTCGTATTCCTCGCATCGGGATGTTCGGACGACGACGGAGCGGTCGTGGTTCCCCGCGACGTCACGCCGCCGGCGGCGCCGCAGGCCGTGTACTCCGTCACCGGCGATCATCTCGTGACCGTGAACTGGGTGCGGAACACGGAGCCCGATCTCGCCGGCTACCGCGTCTATCGCGGGCCGGCTTACGAGGGGCCGTTCACGCCGCTTGCGCTCACGGGTGAGACGACGTACGCCGATGCCACCGTGACGAACGGGGTGACCTACTTCTACGCGGTCGCGGCCTACGATGCGGCCGGCAACGAGGGCGAGCTTTCGGTCGAGAACGTGTTCGACACGCCTCGCCCCGCCGGTTTCAACATCGTGCTCGGCCCGGTCTCGGGGGAGGGGTCGGGCGGCCCGCTCGCTGGATTCGATTTCTCGGGCCCGACGCTCCGTCCGTCCTCCGATCAGCTCACCGACGTGTACTTCGAGGTGAACGGCGGGACACGACTCATGGTGGCGCGCGACCTCCAGACCGACGTCCAGGATGCGGGCTTTGTCGCGCTCGATGCGCTCGACTGGGCTCCGGACAATGGCTGGTCGCCGACCGGAACGGTCGAGCTCATCGTCGGCCACGCGTATTACGTGGCGACGCGGAACAACAACTACGCCAAGTTCCGGGTCACCGAGCTCTCGAACACGCAGGTGCGCTTCGACTGGGCGTACCAGACCGTCCCCGGCAATCAGGAGCTCGTCCGTCCGCCTCGGGTGGGCGGGATCCAGCCCGCAGGGAGCCCGTGATCCAGGGCCGCACGCGCCACGCGGGCATCGCGCTCGCTCTACTGAGCGCTTCGCTCGCTGCGCTCGCGGCCGGGTGTGCCGGTGGCTACACGGCCGGATCGGTGCAGTACGCTTCCGCACCACCGCCGCCGGGGCGCCCGCATCCCGACTACTTCTGCGCCGATTGCCACGGGGTTCTCTATTTCGATCCCTACTACGACGTCTGCCTCCAGAACGGCTACTACTTCAACTGGCGGAGGCGGCCCGACGTGGTCGCCTCCTATCGCCAGAGCTACGTTCGGATCCGTGAGACTCATCCCGACGCCGGCCGGTACCGGTATCCGAAGCGTTACCGCGAGGAAACGCGCGATCGCTTCGCCGACGCCAAGGGACGCCTGCCGACCTACCGGCGCGGCGTGACGAGGATTCCGCCGGAGTCGAAGGTCCAGAAGGGCCCGGTGCGGTACCCGCGAAAGACGGACGCGAAGGAGGACGGAGAGGCGGCACCGCGGGAGAAGGACGGGGGAGAGAGGGGTAAGAAGGGAAAATCGAGCGGATCGAAGGGGCGGTGACCGGCGATTGACCGTGCCGGCGAGCGCCCCTAGACTCGCCTCGGGCCCCGCCTTCAGGGCGCGGGCCCAATCGTTTGCCCGCGCTCGGGCCTCACGAGGAGCCGCGCGCGTCGTCCCTTCCGCCTGCGGAGTCTCCTTGTCGATTCGCTTCCCACGTCTCGTCGTCCTCCTCACGCTCGGGGCGCTCGCTACGAGCGCAGCGTGCGTGAGGGCCGGGGAGACGACCGGCTTCGCCTTCCTCAATTTGCCGGCCGGTGCCCGCGCAGCCGCCCTCGGCGGAGCCTTCACCTCGATCGCCGACGATCCGACGGCCCTCTACTGGAATCCTGCCGGACTTGCGACGGGCGCGACCCCTGAGACCGGGAGCCGGTGGAGCCTCACGGCGGTTCATCACGAGAGCATCCAGGGGTTCGCCCAGGACGTGGTGGGGGCGGTCCTCCGCCGCGGATCCGAAGGGATTTCGCTCGGCTTCAACACTCACTACACGGAGGGGATCGATCAGCGGGACGATCTCGGCAATCCGCTCGGGACGTTTGGCGTGAGCGACTTCGCGATCGCAGCCGGTTACGCGGGGACTCCCACGCGCGGACTCAGGATCGGCGCGGGTGGCCAGTGGGTGCACGAGACGATCGCAGGGAACGGGGCCTCGGGGCTTTCGCTCTCCGCGGGCGCCCTGTACGCGCTCTCGGGCCTTAAGGGGCTTACGCTCGGCGCGTCGGTCCTGAACCTCGGCGGGAGCCCTGCGTTCAAAACCGAAAGCGGTGCCGAAGGCGAGGGAGTGCCGCAGCCGCTCACGCTCTCGGGCGGAGCGAACTACCGGGGAACCCTCGGCTCGATGGGATTCCTGGTGGCGGCCGACGCGCGGAAGCTCAAGGGCGATCCGCTCGCCGGGCGATTCGGCGGCGAGCTCGCCCCGATCCCCATGATCGCGGTTCGGGTGGGATGGATGCTCGGACAGGACGCGGTCGATCTCACGGCCGGAGCCGGAATCACGGTCGGCCACGTGGCGTTCGACTACGCGTACGTGCCCTACCACGACGATCTCGGAAGCTCGCACCGCGCGGGGCTCACCGCGCGGTTCTGACCGCCCGGCTCTAGCTCCCGGGCGGATACGGGGACGCCGGTCCGCTCAGCACTTCCCCCTCCCGTCCGTCCCAGCGCTCGAGCGCGAATTCCCCCGCGCGGAGCCTCGCATAAGTGAAGCTTCGCACCCAGTCCCCCAGGATCAGGAAGTCCCGTCCCTCGCGCCTGAAATGCGTGGGATGGTGATAGTGACCCGTGATCACCGCGTCCGCGCCTTCGGCGAAGCGGGGGAGCGCGAGCTGGCGGTAGAGCCATTCGCGGTCCACCCGGTCCTCGTTCCGGCTGCCGCGCGAGACGCGCGACACCCAGAGCGCGAACGGGATGCCGAGATCGGGATGGATCGCGCGGTAGGCCGCGATCGTCCAGCGGTTCCGCAGCATGCCCTTCAGGAACTTGTATCCCTGGTCGCCCTTCGCTAGCCCGTCGCCGTGCATGAGCGCGAGCTTCCGGCCCGCGACCTCGACGGTGGCCGGCTCGTCGTGCACGGTCGCGCCCACTTCCTGCTCGAGAAACCGCCCCGCCCAGAAATCGTGATTGCCCCCGAAGTACGTGACGCCGATACCGGCTTCAGAGAGCTCTGCGAGCCTGCGGACGACCGCGAGGTGCCGCCGCGGAATCGCGTGCGCGTAGGCGAACCAGAAATCGAACAGATCGCCGAGCACGAACAGCTGTCGTGCGCGGCGCGCGCGCGTCTCGAGGAACGCAAGGAGCCGGGCCTCGCGCTCGCGATCCGCCTCCGCGGTCCCCGAGCCGAGATGCACGTCCGAGAGAAAGAGCGCGTCGTCCGGCCCCGCGCCCGGGCCGGGAGCCCCGAGAGCCTCAGGCAAAGGGCCCGAATGTGGAATCTCTGTCATGCGCGGCAGATTGCCCCAACGGCCATGAGCGGGCAACCATCGAAGGAATGAGACCCCGATCCACTCCGCCGCCAAATCCCTGTGAACGGAGCCGGCCCTTCCTTGACCCGGTCGCGCGGGCTCCCTAGCATGGAAGCGACGCGAGCCCGAACGCACCAGGCTGGAACGTCACACCCTCGCGGCGAGGAGGAATCGAAAGCCATGTCCAAGGATCGTTTCATCGTTCAGCCCGGGCGCTACTGGGCCGCCGCGGGCCTGTTCGTCGTCGTTGGTTTGGTCATCGGACTCGCGCTCGCGGGTACGCTCCGCTTGCAGCCCGAGCCGCTCGCGCAGAATGGTTCCACGGACGCGGTGAACGCGGCCGTTGCGCCCCCGATCGGCGCCGACCTGCAGAGCCCGTTCGTCGCAGTGGTCGAGCGGACAGCGCCGGCCGTCGTCTCGATCGACACCAAGCGCAAGGTCGGCTCGGGCGGCTCCGGCGCGGACACGCCCGACAACGAGCTCTTCCGTCGCTTCTTCGGCGACCCGCAAGGCGGGCGCGGCCGTTCGATGACGGTTCCCTCCTCGGGCTCCGGATTCCTGATCGACCGGGACGGCCGGATCCTCACGAACAACCACGTCGTGCGCGATGCGTCGGAGATCAGCGTCACGCTGTCCGACAAACGCACTTACAAGGCCAAGGTCGTGGGCCAGGATCCGGCGACGGACGTCGCGGTCATTCAGATCAGCGCGCCGGGCAACCTGCCCACGCTTCCGCTCGGAGATTCGGACAAGATCAAGGTCGGCGAGTGGGTGCTTGCGATCGGAAACCCGCTCGGCGAGCTCCAGGGAACGGTCACGTCCGGCATCGTGAGCGCGCGCGGGCGCTCGTCGCTCAACATCGCGGGCGGCGCTCCGGACTATCAGGACTTCATTCAGACGGACGCCTCGATCAACTTCGGCAACTCGGGTGGACCGCTCGTGAACCTGCGCGGCGAGGCGATCGGCATCAACACCGCAATCAATGCGCAGGGGCAGGGGATCGGGTTTGCGATTCCCATCAATCTCGCGAAGCACATCGCCGAGCAGCTCGTGGCGAACGGCAAGGTCGTGCGCGGCTTCCTGGGCGTCGAGCCCGGTGAGCTCACGCCGGATCTCGCCGAGAGCTACGGCGTCACGCCGGATGCCGGCGTCGTCGTCCAGAATCTGGTCGACGATTCGCCCGCGAGCCGCGCGGGCATCCGCCGCGGCGACATCATCACCGCGTTCGACGGTTCCCACGTCAAGGACGTGACGAGCTTCCGTCTCAAGGTCGCCGACACGCCGGTCGACAAGCGCGTGCAGGTGAGTCTCATGCGCGACGGGAAGAAGTTCGAAGTCCCGGTCACGCTCGCGAACCGCGACGTCATGCTGGCACAGGCGACGGGTCGTGGTTCGCGCGACTCGGACGACGGCACGACGCAGGGCGGCTCGAACTCCTCCGGGATCGGAGCCAGCGTGCGCCAGCTCAACGACCGCGAGCGCGAAGCGCTCGGTCCGCGCGTGCACGCCGTGGTCGTGACCGGCGTCGAGGAGGGCAGCGAGGCCGAGGAAGCCGGCATCGAGGAAGGGTCGCTCATCCTCGAAGCGAACGGCCGCGACGTCGAGGCGCCGGCCGATCTCGCCGCGGCGGTGCGGCAGGCCCGCGCGAGCGGACGTCCGCTGCGCGTCCTCGTGGGGCAGGTCGACTGGAATTCCGGGCGCATCAACCAGCAGTACGTCCCTGTGAAGATTCGAGGCTAGGACGCTGGCTCACGACGCCGGTTCCCGAACGTCGCGTCTTGCGGCCCGGATCAGCACCCTGGTGCTGGTCGGGGCCGCTTGCACGTTCGGAGCGTTCGTCGCGTCCGACGCCGGGGCGGCGAAGAAGAAGAAGTCCACGAAGCCCGCCGCGAACGCGGCCCCCGTCGTCCAGTCGCTGCGCACGTTCTCCGGACCGAACAGCACGCGCCTGGTCGTCGATCTCTCGAAGAACGCGACGTTCCGCGTCGAGTCCGATTCGAGCGCGCGCAGGTTCGATCTCATCGTCACGCGCGCCATGCGCTCCCCGAAACTCGACATTCCGGACTTCGGTGACGGCGGGATCGTGCGCGTGACCCCCGAGGAGGTCTCGGAAGGCGTTCGTCTGCGCGTCGAGGTCACCGAGTGGAACGTGCCGCGCGTCTTCGGGCTCGAGAGCGGGGACGAGGAGGCGACCGCGACGGCCGCGCGCATCGTGATCGACGTGCCGCGTGCCGGGCAGGCCGAGCGCGACGCGGAGGAGCGCGCGCGCGTGGACCGGCTCGCCGTCTCCGGACGGCGCATCGTGATCGTGGATCCGGGCCACGGCGGGGAAGCGTCGGGTGCGGTCGGCGCCAAGAAGACGATGGAGAAGGACGTCACGCTCGCGATTGCGAAGAAGCTCGCCCAGGAGCTCGAGCGGCACGCGGGGGTGAGCGTCGTGTTGACCCGGACGTCGGATTACGACGTGCCGCTTCGGGATCGCTTCCGGATCGCGGAGCGCTACCAGGCCGACGCGTTCGTGAGCATCCACACGAACTCTTCGCGCCGGCGCACGGGCCGCGGCACCGAGGTCTACTTCCTGTCGCTCGAGAGCGCGAGCGACGAGGCTTCGAAGGCGCTCGCCGACATCGAGAACGCGGCCGACCGTGTCTCGGCCGGACCGTCGGAACGCGTGGACGACGAGCTCGTCGGCATCCTCTTCGATCTCAAGCAGACCGAGGCCATCCAGCAATCGTCCGTGCTCGCCGAAGCGATCCTGGGAGAGATCGAAGGCGGGCGGAAGCTCGAGTCGCGCGGCGTGAAGCAGGCGCCGTTCGCCGTGCTCAAGTCGCCGGTCGTTCCCTCGGTGCTGGTCGAGACCGCGTTCATCAACAATCCGACCGAGGAGCGACTCCTGCGCGACTCGTCGTTCCAGTCCGAGATGGCCGCCCAGA
>JBOHUC010000173.1:0-20628 GCA_050733935.1 Candidatus Eiseniibacteriota bacterium
CCCCCGTGGCGCCCGTGGCCGCCGTCGCGGTCGAGCGCACCGAGCCGGCCTCCGAATCGGTCGGCGTCGAGAGCTTCCTTCCGGGTGGAGTGCTCGAGAACGCTTCGGGTCGCGTCTATCTCCACGAGCGCCTGCGCTCGGAGATCGAGCGCCCGAACCGCAAGTGGGGCCGCTACAAGATCCGCCCGGCACGCGCCGCGTTCCTGCACGAGGAGCTCGCCGGGATGGCCGGCCGGGGACTCGGCGGGGCTGTGTATCTCGACCTCGAGACCTGCGGGCTCACGAACGCGAGCGTCTTTCTCGCCGGGACCATGCACTGGAACGGGACAGACTTCGTCGTCCGCCAGTACTTCGCCCGCGACTACGCCGAGGAAGCGGCGCTCGTGCACGAGCTCATTGGGTTCCTCACAGGCTTCGAGACGCTCATCACCTACAACGGGAAGTCCTACGACGTGCCCTTTCTCACGGACCGCGCGAACCTGCACCGGATGGCGTTCGTCCCGCCGCCGCGGCACCTGGATCTGGTTCATCACGCGCGCCGGCGCTGGGCCGGGGAGTTTCCGAATTGCCGCCTGGTGACGCTCGAGCTCTACGTCTGCGGGCGCAGGCGGTCGGGGGACATTCCGTCGTCCGAGGTGCCCGGGCTGTACCACGACTACGTCAGGTACGGCGCGGCGCACCGGCTCATTCCGGTCTTCCACCACAATCTGATCGACGTCATCACCATGGACGAGATCCTCCGCGCCCTGATCGAGGACACGGCCGCCACGGAATTCGCGTCCTACGATCTCGAGTAGCCCGACCGCGAATCGCCCGACCTCGAATAGACGCGTGCCGTCGTTCGCTCGACGACGGCCGCGCGTTTTCGGCCCGGCTTCATCGCGCAATCGCGGAGTTTTCGCCGATCGTCGCTCCGCCCGTCTCTGGCAGGGAACTTGCGAGTCCGCTCCCGCCCCCGCTCGCGTCATGCTTTCCTGTCCTTGTCCCCTTCCGGAGTCCAAATGGCCGAACTCGGAGACGAGCTCATTCGTCACTGCTGGGAGCTCATGCACAGCGGTCAACCGTATCGCGCGCTCGCCCTCGCGGAGCGCGCGCTTCGCACGTATGCCCCGCCGCCCGATTCGCTCCTCGCGGGGCGGCTCTCGCTCATCGTCGGTGTCGCGCTCTCGGCACTCGGCCGTGACGTCCCGGCGCGCCGCTACCTCGAGGACGCGTCCTGGTCCCTCGCCCGGGCGCGCGAAGACGCAGGTGCGGTGCACGAAAGCGTGTCCGTCGCCGGGTGAAGGGTCGGCGGCCGTGGCGTCGGGCGAGTGAGGCCGGTCAGGCCGCGCGCGTGGCGAGGAGGCGCGCGAGAAACACGGCGGCGGCGAGGAGGACGGCGAACGTGGCGAGGAGAACGCGCATGCGCGCGGCCGCGGCCAGCCACGAGTAGGTGCCGCGCGCGAGGGCCATCTCGCGAGTCGCAAGCGGAAGCGTGAGGAGTGAGGCGAGCGCATGCCATGGAAGGCCAGCCGAGAGGACGAGCGCGGGCACGACGCCGAACGCGGCGACGAGATCCCCCGCGAACCAGGGCGGCGCGCTCGCCCGTGAGGGCACGGGATGGGAGGCCGCCCGCGCCCGCCGTCCCGCGTCTGCGAGAAAGCCGATCGGAAGCCCGATCCAGAACGCCTGCGGCATGAAGTCCCCGACGATCGAAAGCCCCGCGCCCGCCGACGCGAGCGGCCCCAGGGCGGCCACGGTGAGCGGGCCCCCGAGCCGCGTTTCCTCGAGCTTCGGTCCCATGAAGAGCGCGATCTGAACGAGCCCGAGGGCCAGGACCACCCAGAGCATCGGCCATCCGCGCAGAAGAACGAGGACGAAGCCCGCGAGCGTCGCCAGAAAGAGGTCGCGCGCGATCCGCGACGGTCGGGGAGCGGAGGCGGGCAGGCTTCCAACGGGCCTCAGGTCGTCGAGTGCGAGCCCGAAGAGGACGAAGCACGCCAGCGCACTCCACCTGGGCCTGAGCGACGGATCGAACGCCGCGGCCGCGCCGGCGAGTGTCGAAAGGAGAAACGCGAGGCGGGAGGACGGCAGGAAGGAGACGATCACGCGCTTTCGCTGCCGGTCGTGCCGGCCTTGCGCACGGAGCCCACGGCCCCGACGGGACCGACGGATCCGACGGGCCCTGAGCCCGGCCCGCTCGATGCGGGCGGAGACTGCGCGGCTTCCTCCTCCTCTTCGTCTGAGATGCGGAGGATGCGGGAGAGCTCGCTCCGGAGCTTGCCTTCATCGAGCCGCTCGAGCAGCACGCCGCGCCAGGCGACCGAGATCGCGCGCGTGTGTTCCGAGATGCAGACCGCGACCGCGTCCGTCTCCTCCGAGATCCCGATCGCCGCGCGATGACGCGTGCCGAGCGCCGGAGAGATGCGCGGATTCTGCGACAGGGGAAGGATGCAGCCGGCGGCGACGATCTGATCGCCGCGGATGATCACCGCCCCGTCGTGGAGCGGCGAGTTCGGCGTGAAGAGCGTCTCGATGAGCTCGCTTCGCACGCGGGCGTCGAGGCGCGTCCCGGTTTCCACGAAATTCCTGAGACCTTCGTTCCGCTCGAGCACGATCAGGCCGCCGTGGCGGTTCTCCGACATGTGCTCCGCCGCCCGGACCACCTCACCCAACACGCCGTACTCGTCGACGCGCAGGAACGAGCGGAAGTAGCGCGTGCGCCCGAACTGGGCGAGCGCGTGGCGAAGCTCGGGCTGGAACAGGATGACGAACGTGATGAGCCAGACCGTGCGCAGATTGGTGGCGATGTAGTCGACCGTGATCAGGTTCAGGAAGCGCGCCGCGGCCGACAGCACGACGAGGACGAGCAGGCCGACGAACATTTGCGCCGAGCGCGTGCCCTTGACACCCACGAGCAGGCGATAGAACAGCGCTGCGACGAGGAGGATGTCGAGGACGTCGAGCAGCCAGATCTTGTGAACGGGAGTCACGGAAGGTCCCGGGCCCGGATCGAAGGAGAACAGGTGTGCGCACGACCATCGTAGCAGAGGCCTCGACGGCCCCGGGAGAGGTATCGGCCCGCCGGACCACCGACTGCAGGGACTTCGTGGCGTGCGGGCCGGAATTCGGGCATCCTTGACCGCTCGATCGCCGTGGGACGTTCTTTCTCTTGCGAAGTCCCACCTCAACCTTCGGTCGGGGAGGCCGAATGCGATTCGAAACGATCCCGCATGCCGTGCTAGCCGCGGGTGCCGCGGCGCTCGCGCTCTTTCTTGCGACGCTGGCGCCCGGCCTTGGTCCAAGAGCACTTGCGGTCGCAGCGGACTCGACGTCGCGACCTGTTCAGCTCTTGGATCTCGCGCCGGGCGAGCGGCTCCTCACGCAATCGAGCGCGCTCGGTTTCCAGCAGGGGAAGTACATCTCGGCCTCGGCGGAGTCCGTCTACCTGTGGCGCGGCTCGACGGTGACGGCGGTCCAGCTCGAAGGGATCGAGCGCTCGTGGTACCGGAGCAGTGGCGCCCTCAAGGGACTCCTCGTGGGTGCGGCTTTCGGGGCGGCAGCGACGTTGTTCATGGGCGCGGTCGACGGCTCCGACTGTTATCAGTGCCCCGATGGATACCACGACGAACCCGACGGGTTTCCGATCGGGGACATCGTCCTCATGGGAGCGATCGGCGCTCTCGACGGCTTGATCGACGGTCGCTGGGAACCGCTCGATCCCCCGGCGTCCGCGCTCCCCAAGAGCGAACACTCTCCGTGGCCGCGATGGGGAGCTTCGATTCGCGGCGGAATCACCACGGTTCCGGACTGGAACGTGGAGCCCGATGAGACAAGCGGGGGGAGCACCCGATTGACGGGATGGATGAATGGGAGCCCGAGCGCGAGCTGGGGCTTCGAGTACGGGCTCCTCTCGTCCGGCCAGTCCGAATACTTATACTCCGCCCCGTCCGACACGTTCGTTACGGACACCACGCAGGTCATTCTGCCCGGATACACCATGACACAGGTGGTCGAAACCCGTCTCCTCGACGTCGAAGGCGTGTTCCGGTGGCGAAAGACGAAGGGCTCGGTGAGGCTCTACGGAATCGCCGGCCTGGGCGTCTACGTGCTGAAGAAGGAGTGGATTACGACCCAGGACTACACGAATGGTTATCGGAGCCAGGGCGCGTACGACGGGTATGACAGCGCGCTCGGATTGAGCGGCGGGATCGGCTCGACCTTCGGGCAGGGACGCGTCCGACCGGCAGTCGAGTTTCGTGGCCGATTCGCATTCTGGGATCAAGCCCGCGTCACACTCTCCCTCGAAGCCGGCCTCGACTTCAACTAGCGCGGGTTGGCCGCGGTTGGCGCTGACATCTGGTGGCTCCAAACCGCGGCCGGTTGGCCCCGGTTGACGGACACCCTCCGGACCGCAACAATGGCGTTCCAATCCCCCCGGCGCCCGAGCGAACGGCGCCGCCCCGATCGCCATGCCGCAAGGAGGGAAGGGCGCATGCCGAGTTTCGGCTTCCGCTTCCGCACGATTGTCCGGGGATTTGCGGGGCTCACCGTTTTCTGCGCGATCGTCGCGCTTGCTCCGCGCGCTGTCGCGCTTCCGCTCTACGCCACACGCCAGGGCCTTCCCTGCATGGCCTGCCACTTCGATCCGGACGGCGGCGGGCCGCGCAACGACTTCGGATTCCAGTTCGAGAAGAACCGGCACGACCTGACTCCCGACGAGCGGTGGGCGGACCTCGTGCTCGCGAATCGCGTCGGGGATGCGCTCTATTTCGGAACGAACATGCGGCAGCAATACACGTATGTCCACGCGGTGGGGACGGGACAGACCGGCGTTTCGACGTTCTTCCCGATGCAGGGCGCGCTCTACGCCACGTTCGCCCCGCTCTCGAAGCTCACGATCGTCTACAGCCGCGACCTCCGCGAGACCCGCGACGCGTGGGGGATGATCCACGATCTGCCGGTCGGCCTCACGATCAAGGCCGGCCAGTTTCGCGTTCCGTTCGGCCTGCGGAACGACGACCACACGAACGCAACGCGGGCCGGATTCCGCGAGGCGCTCGCGGGCTCGTTCGGGACGAGCGGGCTCCTGCCCTACGATCCTCGAGGAGTCGAGGGCGGAGTCGAAGTCTCGGTCACGCCGTTCAACGCGACGAACCTGACGCTGACGGCGGCCCTGACGAACGGTGGGCCCGCGTTCGCGAATCGCGCCCAGGCGATCACCGGGAAGCTCTGGTACAACGAGTCCTTCCACATGGGTGGGCTTTCCTACTATGACAACTGGCGGTCGACGACAGGTTTGCGAGACCAGGCGGTCTCGTACTACGCGGGCCTCGCGGTCGCACCACGACTCACGGTCCTGGGAGAGGTCGGCTGGGCGCGGAGCGAGCTCGGACCGGGCGCGGGCGTGCGCTATACCTATGCGTTCTGGGGGGAAGCCGACTACAAGGTGAGCCGCACGGTGCTCGTGCGCGTGAAATACGACTACGTGGACTTGAACACCGACATCGAGGGCGCCGCCCAGGAGCGCTTCACCGGAGAGACCGACCTCACGTTCATACCCTTCGCCGATCTCAAGGCCTCCTACCGCTACGTCGTGCCCGAGGATGCGCCGAACGAGAACCAGGTGCTCCTGCAGTGGCACTTCTACTATTAGCGACCGTTCCCTGCCGTCTCTCGCGGGTGTGAGCCCGGGGCCTCGACTTGCCCCGTGGCAACCTGCCGTGCGGCACTTGCTGTGCAGCAACCTGAGTGGGGGCACTTGCCCCGGGGCAACCTGCTGCGCAGCAACCTGGCGGGGGCAACTTGCCCTGGGGCAACCTGCTGTGCAGCAACTAGGCTGGGGGCAACTTGCCCTGGGGCAACCTGCTGCGCAGCAACCTGGCGGGTCAACTTGCCCTGGGGCAACCTGCTGTACAGCAACCTGCCGTGCGGCAGGTGGCAGGGGGATTGGGCGGAGCGCGATTCGACGGCCTGAGGACTAGAGCAGGAGCTCGGCCATCCTGAGAGCGCGGACGGTGGGGCGGACGTCGTGCGTGCGCACGATGCGCGCGCCGGCCAGCACGCACGCGACGGCCGCGGCGAGCCCGGCTTCGAGCCGCTGGTCGAGCTCGAGACCGAGGAGCTTCTGGAACAGGCTCTTCCGGGATACTCCGATGAGGAGCGGATAGCCGCACGAGGCGAGATCGGCCGTGTGCTGAAGCAGTGCCAGGCTGTGCTCCGCAGACTTTCCGAATCCGATGCCCGGATCGATCGCAATCGCTCCGCGCTCGAGCCCTGCCTCCTCGGCGCGGCGCCCGGCGTCGTACAGGAAGCCCCGCACCTCGCCCACGACGTCCGCATACCTGGGATCGCTCTGCATGGTCGAAGGCTCGCCCTGCATGTGCATGAGCACGAGGCCGGCTCCGTAGCGGGCGGCGAGCCCTGCGCGCGCGCCGCCGTCGCGCAGTCCCGAGATGTCGTTCACGATTGCGGCACCGAGATCGAGCGCCACTTCCGCGACCTCGGTCTTCCGCGTGTCGATCGACACCGGGACCGGACTCCGGTCGCGCAGCAGCTCGAGCACCGGACGGACGCGCGCGATCTCTTCCTCCGCTGAAACCGGGGCCGAGCCGGGGCGCGTGCTCTCGCCGCCGACGTCGATGAGATCGGCGCCGTCCTCGATCATGCACATGGCCTGGTGAAGGGCGACCTGCGGGTCCACGAAGCGGCCGCCGTCGGAGAACGAATCAGGTGTGATGTTGAGGACGCCCATGACGAGCGCGCGGCGGGAGACGTCGAACGTGCGCCCGCGCACCTGCCAGGCCGCGGCAACGGAGACGGGCGGGGTGTGCGCCGCGGTCGCGGTGGTCGCCGTGACTTCGGGGGCCGGCGCGGACATGCTTCCCCCTCTAGCCCGCCGGAGTGGGAGAGGGCGCCGGCGACGGGCCGAGAGGCTCGGGCCCGGGCCGGTGCGCGGTTTCAGGCTTCTTCTCGGGGCCGGCGACCGGAGCCGGTTCGGTCTTCGCGATCTGGCCTTCGAGCGGCGGAAGCGGCTCGCCGCGCATGATCTTCCCGACGGTCTCCCCGTCGATCGTCTCGCGCTCGAGGAGCGAGGTCGCGAGGACCTCGAGCTTGTCGCGGTGCTCCTCGAGCACGCGCAGCGCACGCTGGAGCCCGCCTTCGACGATCTCCCTGATTTCGCGGTCGATCGCCTCGGCCGTCTCCTCGCTGTAGTTCTTCTGCGTCCCGAGCTCCTTGCCGAGGAACACCATCTCGTCCTTGTGACCCAGCATGAGCGGGCCGAGCGCTTCGCTCATGCCCCACTCGCAGACCATCTTGCGCGCGAGGTTGGTCGCGGCCTCGATGTCGTTCGAGGCGCCGGTCGTCTTCTCGCCGAACACGAGCATGTCGGCGGCTCGGCCGCCGAGCATACCGCCGACGCGCGAGAGGAGCTCGTCGCGCGTGTAGGCGAGCCGGTCCTCACTCGGGAGCATCGCGGTGAGACCGAGCGCGCGCCCGCGCGGAATGATCGTCACCTTGTGGACGGGATCCGTGCCCGGGAGCACGAAGTTCACGATCGCGTGTCCCGACTCGTGATACGCGGTGCGCCGGCGCTGCTCCGGATTGATGACCATGCTCTTCCGCTCGACGCCGAGCGTGACCTTGTCGCGCGCGTCCTCGAAGTCCTGCATCTGGACCTTCTTCTTGTTGCGCCGCGCGGCGAGGAGAGCCGCCTCGTTCACCATGTTCGCGAGATCCGCGCCCGACATTCCGGGTGAGGCCTGCGCGATGCGCTTCAAATCCACGTCCGCATCGAGCGGAATGTCGCGCGTGTGGACCTTCAGGATGCCCTCGCGGCCCTTCACGTCCGGCCAGTCGACGACGACCTGCCGATCGAAGCGGCCGGGACGGAGGAGCGCGGGATCGAGAACGTCCGGACGGTTCGTCGCGGCGATCAGGATCACGCCGTCGTTCGAGTCGAAGCCGTCCATCTCGACGAGGAGCTGGTTCAGAGTTTGCTCACGCTCGTCGTGTCCACCGCCGAGGCCCGCGCCGCGATGCCGGCCGACGGCGTCGATCTCGTCGATGAAGATGATCGCGGGCGCGTTGCGCTTGCCCTGTTCGAACAGGTCGCGAACCCGGCTATTGTGAAGGAGGATCGGCTTCTCGCCGCCGAAGAACGCCTCGTTATCACAGCCACAGAGATCATAGACGTAGCCGTCGAACGCTACCCGTTCGACCGCGAGGATCGTGCACTCGTCGGAGGATTCGGCAAGCCATGGCTCGGCGTGGAGACCCGGGGCGACCTCGATCTCAACCAGTTCTGCGAGGCCGCTTCCGGCGCCGGTTATCGCGGACTGTTGGCCTGCGACGCCCGCGCTCGGCGATTCGAGAATCGTCTCGAGCGAAGGGGGAAGCGGGACGAGTCGCTGGCCGACCTCGAGCGAACGCGCCTCGATCGCCTGGATGCCATCCGGCGTCTGGACAAAGACCGAGTGATCTCCCGTCGTCCGAATCACTCCGCCGAGGAAATGGATCTCGTAGATCTCCTTCACGTGATGGCGGTAGACCGCGCGGACGCCGCTCCAGGCGCTTCCCTTCACGAACGTCTTGGTCGATCCCTTGAACTTCGAGTCCTTCGCGGCGAAGCCCAGCGTCTGAACACCTTCGACCGGTACGACGAACCCGTGGGCTCCATCCTGATAGAAGGAGTCGACGAACTCGTCGATCGGGACGATGCGCGTCCGGCCGTTCCGGCGGACGAGGATCGGCGTGTCTCCCGTCACCGAAGCACCGACGCCGACGAACATTTCGACGAAGTCCGAGCCGCTCATCGAGAAGAATGGCACGCCCGCTTCGCCGGCGACCGCCTTCGCGAGCAGCGTCTTGCCGGTTCCGGGAGGCCCGAGCAGGAGCGCGCCCTTCGGAATCCGACCGCCCAGGCGCTGGAACTTCTGCGGGTCCTTCAGGAATTCGATGATCTCCTGGAGCTCCTGCTTCGCCTCGTCGCAGCCCGCGACGTCCTTGAACGTGACGCGCGGATTCTGCTCGAGCGTGACCTTCGCGCGCGACTTTCCGAACTTGAGCGCTGCCGATCCGCCCGACTGCATCTGCCGGATCAGGAAGAACCACGCGAGGATGATGATCACGAACGGCAGCCATCCGCCGACGAACGCCCACCAGTTCGTCCCCTGCGGGCGAATGTTGATCTCGATGCCGGGATTCCGCTCCCACACCATCTTGGGCAGGCTCTCGCCGTCGCCCGCGATCCAGGTGCGGAACTCCTTGAACGGCACCGGGCGGTTCGCGACCACGGTCGACGCCGACTGCTTGAGCGTGCCGACGACCTCCTTGTCGACAATGTCGAGCTTCTGGATGTTGCCTTTCTCGATCTCCTCGACGAAGCGCGTGTACGAGATGTCGATCCGCTGCTGGCGCTGCCCGAAATAGAACTGCGCGACGAGAACCGTCACGACGACGATCAGCGCCCACAGCGCGACCGTCCGTCCCGGCCGATTCGGCGGGAGCGGAACAGGCGTGCCGCGGCGCGGTGCGCCCGGCTTGGGGACACGCGGAAGGCGCGGGCCCTTCTTGTCGTCCGGATCCGATCCGGAGTTGTCGCGGAAGAGAATCACTTCTTCGACTCCTTGTGCGCGGCGTTCGGGACGGCAACGCCCACGTAAGGAAGCTGGCGCAGGCTCTCGGCCGCGTCCATGCCGTAACCAATGACGAATTCGTCGCCGATCGGGAAGCCCACGTAGTCCAGAGGAACCGGGACCTTGCGACAGGGCACCTTGTCCAGCAACGTGCAGACCTTGAGGCTCTTCGGCTCGCGCTGCGACAGCAGATCGAGCAGGAAGCGGACCGAATAGCCCGTGTCGACCACACCTTCGACCAGCACGACGTGGCGATCCTTCACATCGGCGCGCAGATCGTGCACGAGATGGACTCGCCCGGAAGACGTCGTCGCGTTTCCGTACGACGACAGCGAGAGGAAGTCGATCTCGAGGTCGATATCCATCTGCCGGATCAAGTCCGAGAGGAACACCGACCCGCCTTTGAGCACCGCGATGAACAGGGGACGAAGTCCCGCGTAGTCGCGCGCGAGCTCGGTACCGAGCTCAGTCACACGGCGCGCGATCCGATCTTCGGAGATCAGGACGTCGACCCGTGAATACGGGCGGGAGGCGGCTTCCACCTGGGCCTCGGGCATCGTCGTGTCAGGTCCCCCTGCGTGTCCGGGTACGGCCGGCGGAACGGGCGGCCGCGGCCACAAAGCAAACACGCCCGCGCGAGAGGCGGGCGGTCAGGGGACCCGGAAGGTCCACGCTCGCGCCTCCGCGCCCCCGCCTGACGAGCGCTTCCAGGGCGTCGAGGTGGCGCCGCGTGAGACCGGCGTCGGACCCCGCCAGGTGTCGAAACGCCTGCGCGAAAACGGCTTCGCGCACGATCGGATGGTAACGAAGCAACTTTCGAGCAACAAGGCGAATCTGACCCGCTGGCGCCCGCTCCTTCGCGGACTTAAGCGCTTCGGTCGCTTGCGCTTCGAGCCATTCAAGAATCCCGGCTGCACGACCCGCGAGGGCGGCGAGCGAGCGTGCGATTTGCGGGTTGAGATGCGCCAGACGCGGCAGGATTTCAGCGCGAATGTAGTTTCGGCGAAACGCCGGATCGCGGTTCGTGGAATCGGTCCGCGGGCGGAGCTTCCGCTCCTTCAGGAACTCGAGCACCTCCTCCCGCGTGGCCGAGAGGATCGGGCGGAGGAGCCGCCCGCGACGCGGCCGCATTGCGGCAAGGCCCGCGAGCCCGGTCCCGCGCACGATCCGGAGCAACACAGTCTCCGCCTGGTCGTCCGCCGTGTGCGCGAGGGCCACGAAATCCGCCCGTGCGCGCCGGGCCGCGCGCGTGAGGAACGCATGCCGCAGGCGGCGAAGTGCATCCTCGGACAGCTTCGTGGCTCGAGCGCGGTCGCCGGCGCGGCTCCGGGCGCGCTCGACGATCGCCGCAAGCCCGAGCGCCTCCGCTTCCCGCGCGACGAAGCGCGCGTCCGCCTGGCCCGCGCGGCCACGGGTTCCGTGGTCGAAGTGCGCGACCGTGAGCGCAAAGCCGAGCGGCTTCGCAAGCTCGCCGAGAACGTGGAGCAGTGCGAGTGAGTCCGGGCCGCCGGAGCAGGCGACCAGGATCCGGGCGCCGCGAGGAACGGCGCACGGCCCGCGAAGCGCGTCGCGTGCGATGCGATAGAGCGCAACCGGTCTGGGTTTTGGCATGAGAGTGCGGGGTCCGCGCGCGGCGGAGCGCCGCTCCTTCGCGGAGCGACGCCTCCCGGACGGTGGTGGCGGTGCAGGGATTCGAACCCCGGACACGAGGATTATGATTCCCCTGCTCTGACCAGCTGAGCTACACCGCCACGTTCGTTCGGGAGCGCGTCCACACGAGGGAGGGACCAGCGCCATCTTGGCCCGCGCGGCCCACCTCTGTCAAGGCGGCATGGGCGCGACCGCGTTGCAGCAACGTTCGTTAGAGACCACACGCGGCTTGACAGCCCCCGGACGCTCCCCTACAGTGCCGGGTCTACAGCCGGGCGAAAGCTCCTACCTGTCCGGGGCACTCTCAGGGAGACTTCGTTGAGCTTGAGACGACGCTGGGCCCTCGTGGCCCTTGCCGTGATGGCCGTTTTCATACCCGCTTCCAAAGCAGTGGCCGACGTCGAGCCCGGCAAGGGATCGATCGGAGGAGTCATCGGCATCCCCTTCATCCTCGCGGACGAAGACACGAAGGAGGGCTCGAGCCCGCGTATCCTGGGTCAGATCGATTTCCAGTACGTCTTCTCGAAGCAGACGCGGCTCTCATTCCAGTTCGGCTACGGCTGGGTCGGCTACAAGGACGGCACTCCTGCTCCGTACAAGATGCCTTCGTCGAGCGGCGACTCGACCGACGTCAAAGACGACGTACTCACGAAGTTCCAGCCGATCACCGCGAGCCTCCTCCATGCGTTCAAGCCGCAGGGCCAGGGCTGGGTTCCGTACGCGGGCGGCGGTGTGAATCTCACGCGCATGGAAATCGTGAACGACCGCATCAAGGTCCAGGATCCAGCCACGTTCAAGGACTGGGTGAACTGGAGCCTCGGAGTCCAGGCGCGCGCGGGCATCGAATACTTCCTGCCGTCGAATACGAACGTATCGTTCGACTGGTCCGGGCGCTGGGCCTATCAGTTCTCGAAGAGCGAAGACGATCTGCCGTCCGGCTACACGAACAACGACAGCTACTTCACGCTCAACTTCGGCGTGAACGTCTACTTCTGGCCGATCGGGCACAAGCCGGTCGAGACCGCTCCCGACGCGCCCGCCGAGGGTGCGGCTCCGGCGCCGGAGTCGCGGCCGGATGCGCCAGCACCCGAGCCTGCGCCGGTCGACACGCTCACGCCGCCGCCGCCACCACCGCCGAACGGAGCTTCCTCGTCGGTGCTCAATCGCAAGTCGGGGAGCGCACCGGCCACGTCCGCCGCGCCCGCAGCGTCCACGGCGATCGCAAAGTCCGCGCCCGCTCCGTCGACGACGCCTTCGAAGACGTCCGCCCCGAAGCCGGAGCGCGACGAGTCTGAGGACGAAGGTGCGAGTTGTCCCGTCTACGACCTCGGTCCGATGATCGGAGTGCCGTCGTCTCCGTCCCGGCCGCCTGCGAAGACCGAGGAGGATCGCATCACCCCATGACCGAGCGGATCGGGCCTGAAGCGCTGACTTTCGACGACGTCTTACTGGTTCCCGGCAAGGCTCAGGTCCATCCGCGCGAGGTCGAGATCCGCACGCTGTTCTCGCGCCACATTCCGCTCAACGCTCCGCTCATCTCGGCCGCAATGGACACCGTCACCGAGGCGGAGCTCGCGATTGCGATCGCGCGCGAGGGCGGGATCGGCGTGATCCACAAGAACCTCTCGATTTCCGATCAGGCCGCCCAGGTCGACCGCGTCAAGCGCTCCGAGAGCGGCATGATCGTCGACCCGATCACGCTCGAGGCCGACGTTCCGCTCGCCAAGGCCCTCGAGCTCATGGCCCACTTCTCGATCTCGGGCGTGCCGATCACGCGCGGCGGGAAGCTCGTCGGCATCCTCACGAACCGGGACCTCCGCTTCGAGACGAACTTCGCGCGCCCGATCCGCGAGGTCATGACGCCCGAGTCGCGGCTCGTCACGACCCCGATCGGCACGACGCTCGATGAGGCGCGCGAGATCCTCCACCGCCACCGGATCGAGAAGCTTCCGGTCGTGGATCCCGCGGGGAACCTCAAGGGCCTGATCACGGTCAAGGACATCCAGAAGCGCAAGCAATACCCGGAATCTTGCAAGGATCATCTCGGGCGCCTGCGCGTCGCCGCGGCCGTCGGCACGGGCGGGGACTTCCTCGAGCGTGTCGCCGAGCTCGTCAACTCCGAAGTGGACGCGATCGTCGTCGACTCCGCGCACGGTCACTCGACCGGCGTGATCGAGGCCGCGAAGAAGGTGCGCGCCCTTCTCCCGGATCGCGATCTCATCGTCGGCAACGTCGCGACGTACGAGGGCGCGGCGGAGCTTGCGGCGCTCGGTGCGGACGCGGTCAAGGTCGGGATGGGTCCCGGCTCGACCTGCACGACGCGGGTCGTGAGCGGTGCCGGAATGCCGCAGATCACTGCGGTGCTCGAAGCGGTGCGCGCGTGCGGACCGCTCGGAGTGCCCGTGATCGCGGACGGCGGCATCAAGTACTCGGGGGACGTCGTGAAGGCGCTCGCCGCCGGCGCCCACTCGGTCATGATCGGCTCCATGTTCGCGGGCACCGCCGAATCGCCGGGCGAGCAGATCCTGCTCGAGGGCCGCGCCTACAAGGTCTATCGCGGAATGGGATCGCTCGGGGCCATGTCCCGCGGCTCGGGCGATCGCTACTTCCAGGAAGGCGTGCGCGAGATGCGGAAGATGGTCGCCGAGGGGATCGAAGGGCGCGTCCCGTTCAAGGGACCGCTCGCCGACTCGATCTACCAGCTCGTCGGCGGCCTGCGCGCCGGCATGGGGTACTGCGGCGTTGCGACCGTGGACGAGCTCCGCGTCAAAGCGCGCTTCGTGCGCGTCACGTCCGCCGGTCTCCGCGAATCCCACCCGCACGACATCACGATCACGAAGGAAGCTCCGAACTACGAGATCCACTGAGCGTCTTGCGGATTGACAGGTCCTGAGGCCGGCGGGAAACTTGATGCCTCCTCCCTGAGGAGGTTCGATCATGCCCGTTACGAGGCGTTTCCTGCGCAGAATCGAGATTCTCGCGCTCAAGGACAAGGTCACAGGATCCGACCCCGCCCAGGTTCCAGTCTCCGTTACGGTCCAGTTCTTCCAGCCTGGAGCTACGAGCAAGGACGTCCCGAAGACCGTGGACCCACAAGACGAGTTTCCGACATCGCTGCTTGTTCACGACACGGGTTCGCTTCGCGTCGGCGACCAGCTCGCCATCGCGCCGGCAACCGCACCCAAGCTGGTCGTAAACTCGATTCCGAGTCCAACGGGCCTTACAGTGTCTGCCCTCTCAACCGTGACGATTCAAACTGGCGATCGGCTCGTCCAGCTTGCGCAGAGACCAACCCGTTATTCCGATCCATTCGGGATTACCGGGACGGGAAGTAGCGTCACGACGGACGCGGCAACCGGCCGTGCGTTCGCGTACATTCCCGACAAGCGATTCGACTACGGCTACACGATTGGTGGACAGGGAAGCCGGGTCTTTCCAGACGTTGAAGGCGGGTACTTGTTCTCGCAGCCGGAGTGGGTCAATGCCCTCGATTATCCGAATATTCAGGATGCTGTGAACGCTGTTCCGCCCGAGGGAGGGGTAGTTCACATACCGGCCTCGGAACTCCCGTACGACTCCACAACCACACCCGCCTACACTCCTCCTCTCCGACTCCCGCACAATCGGGCCATTCATCTGCTCGGTGACGGCCCTTTCGTCACGGTTCTTAAGTCCACCGCAGCCAACACGGACATGATTCACATGGCCGGTGACTTTCAGACCGTCGAGGGTTTGACGCTTCGCGGTCCCAACGCGTCGGGAACAGGGCGGGGCATACGCATCTGGCGCGACGGCGACTACTCGATCCCGAATCAAGGCGAGACCGCGACCCACATCATCTACAGAGCGGCGATTCGAAACTGCCGCATAGAAAGAACGGCGTCGTGGGGCATCTACGTCGACACGGCCGTTCGAGGGAGCCTCTCAGCGTTTTCTGTGTGGGCCATGTACGACGATGTTGAGATCCGGAACAATGTCAGCGGCGGGTGCGTCTACCTGGTATCGCCTCCGCTTCCGCCTGATCCCGCTAGTGGCACTACGACCACCCAGTACTTCAAGAACTGCAACTTCAAGAACTTCACCGGCTATGGAATCCGCGCCCAGCGTGTGGGCGGCCTTTCACTCATCAACTGCATCGTCGAGAAGGGCGACGATTCAGCTCCATACGTTTCCCATGAGTCCTGCTCAACAGCGCAGATCATCGCGTGCTGGTTTGAGGGAACGACGAGCCAACCCGTGATCGAGGGTCTGGAAACTGTTGCCAACCCAAATCACTATTATGTTGACATCTCTTCCTATCCATCGGTCGTAGAGCGGCCGCGGTCAATTGTCATTGAGGGCTGCCTGTTCCACCGCGCCAATCCAGGGAATGCAACGCGCACGCGTTCGAAGGCGATACGCGTTCGGTCAACAACGCGCGGAGTAGTGATTGTCGGGCCGTATGTCGATCTTGCGAGAGCGCCAGCAGACACTGAGCATGTCCTGCTTGAATCGGATGTTCAGGCTTCCGTACTCGGTGGTACGATTCGGGTATCAGACGACTCCGCCTATCCCCTCCGCATTGACGATAGCGCCTCAAACAAGTCGCTGCTCCTGAACGCGCTTCACCAGTTGCGCATTCCTCGGCTGTTCTCTTCGGACGAGGCGGAGCGCGACAAGAAAGCGCTCGAAGGGGATATCGCTTACGATCTCACGACTCATGCCTTGAAGATTTGTGTTGGCTTCTCCGGGGGCACTCCTCCAACACCATTGTGGAAGAACATCCTTCATGACTGACGTGGCAAGGAGGTGATCGACGATGATTCACATAGATCCGCACCGACGGATGTCAGCGATCCTGCCCGTTGTACTCGTCCTGGCCCTGATCGGAAGAATTCCGGAGGGGCGGTCTGCAACTGCAAATCTATCCCCGGGAGATCTCCTGGTCACGACGCTCACGGGAGGTGTCTTCAGGGTTGATCCGAAGAGTGGAAACCAACAAGCCGTGTCCCGGGGTGGCTTTCTCGACACTCCCTTTGGGATCTGCGTCTCGACGGCTGGAGACATCTATGTGGCGGACGCGAACGCCTTGGGAGGGACAGGGGCCATAGTTCGGGTGGATCCTGCAAGCGGAAGCCAGTCTGTAGTTTCTTCCGGCGGATTCTTCAGTAGCCCGGGCGACGTTGTGATCCATCCCAATGGGGATCTCTTTGTCGTCAATGCCGGTGGAGATGGACAGGAGGACCGCGTCATCAGGGTTGACCCAATGACTGGGCAACAAACGAGCGTCGCGGCAGGAGTGCCGTTCGTCGCCCCTGCCGGTCTGGCTGTACTGCCTTCGGGAGATCTCCTCGTCGCAGACTTCTTGGCGCTTCCGTCGGCAACCGGGACAGGAGCCGTGTTTCGCGTTCACCTCGCCGATGGACGGGTTGACACGCTCACCCATGGCCAGTTGATCCGCTTCATCAGGCATGTCGGAGTCTCGGCTGGTGGCAGGATCATGGTGTCAGATCTCGATCCCATTTCTGGAGACGGCCGCATTCTCGAGATCGATCCTGTCACCGGGACACAGTCGATCCTAGCGAGTGGGGGAGCCCTGTTGGTTCCCGAAGATCTGGAGTTCCTGGGGGAGGACTCGTTGCTCGTTGTGGCGCGTGATGGCTTCCCGGGCCTCGGCCCCGATGGTGGAGTTCTGAAGATCGATGTGGCAACCGGCGCCCAGGATACCGTCACGAGCCGACAATTCCTCGGAGAACCTTTCGGTCTTGCTGTCTACCGAGGCGGAGCAACGCCCGCCCTCCAGTCCACATGGGGCTCTGTCAAAGCCAAGTATCGTCGGTGATGAAGCGGGCATGGTAGGTTCCGTTCGATCCTTGTGCGTCGCCGAGGGAATGGAACACAAACGGCCCTCCACGACCGACATGAGTTGGGTCCGACTTTCCCCGGAACCGTCGGGAAGGCCATCGGAGAACAGTGCCGCCGCCTACCCGTGATTCGGTGATCACACTGCGCGAGGTCACGAAGGACACCGTCCGGGCGATCTGCCGGCTCGCGGTCCGTCCCGATCAGACGAACTTCGTGGCCCCGAACGCGGTGTCGATCGCGCAGGCGTACTTCGACCGCGAGATCGCGTGGTTTCGCGCGATCTACGCCGACGACACGCCGGTCGGCTTCCTCATGCTCGAGGACGAGCCGGACAAACAGCACTACCACTTGTGGCGGTTCATGATCGACGCGCGCTATCAGTCGCTCGGATTCGGGAAGCGCGCGCTCGAGGTCCTCATGGAGCACGTGCGGACGCGCCCCGGCGCCAGCGCGCTCACGCTGAGCTGCGTGCCGGGCGAGGGATCGCCCGGACCGTTCTACGAGCGGATGGGCTTCTCGTACACGGGCGAGAAGGATGAGGACGAGCTCGTCATGCGCCGGGAGCTCGACGCTCCCGACGCTCCGGGAGTTCCCCACACTCCCACGCGGAATCCCTCGTAGAACGAGGGCCACGGGAGCGTCCGGCGGGACGCCGGCTTCATCTCGAGCACGAACCGCCCGCCGGTGACCGTCACGCTGTCTCCGCTCTCCTGGTGCACGCCCTCGAATTCGAACTGTCCCTCGAGAATCGCACTCGTCTCGTCGTAGCGGGAGAAGGTGAGCGTTCCCCGGTGGGTCGCGTCGGTGACGAAGGACGACGTGTCCGCGAGGCTGTCGACCCACACCGCCCACGTGAGCGTACGCGGCGGCGGCACTCCGAGATCGATCACGTCCGGAGCCGGGTCGAGCGCGAACGTCTGGGGCGGGCGGAAGCGGCCGTAGAAGCCGAGAACGAGAAGGCTTCCGTCCGGGTCGTCGTTACTCCGTCGCGTCGCCCGCACGATGAGTGCCCGCGTCGTGTCATTGAGCGGAAACTCGAGGATCGCAATCGACGTGTCGGGCTCGCCGAATGCCGTCGGCACGCCGCTCGTCCACGAAACGCCGTCCACGCTCGCGCTCACGACGGAGGGCCCGCTCGGAAGAGGCTCGGTCGTCTCGTCGTCGCCGCATCCTGTGACGGCGACGGCGACAGCGAGGGCGAGCGCGTGAGCGAACGTGCGCATGGGTCTCCTCAGAAGTCGCGCCGGACGCCGCGCGCGATCGCGGCGGCGCGGTCGTAACGCACGCGCCCGCTCGCGTCCGTGTACTTGCGGAACAGCTCGCGCGCGCGTTGCTCGATCTCCTGCTTCTGATCGAGCGTCATGCGCCCGTACGCGAGCGCGAACGGCGGGCGGCCGTCGCGCATCCGCTGCCACGCCAGATCGACGCTCGCGTACTCGCAGGGCACGATGATCTCCGTCCAGGTGACCTCATTGAAGTGCGTCCCGAGGCGCGCGAGCGCCGCCTGCGCGTCCCCCCAGCTCTCGGGCGTCGCAACGTCCTCGGGTGGGGGTGGAGTTACGCTCGCGAGCAGCTCGAACGTCTCCGCCACCGGACCGACCGGAACCCAGACCGAGAGCGCGAACGCTCCGCCGGGCTTCAAGACGCGCGCCACCTCGGACACCATCCGGTCCGCGCGCGGGGCGAAGATCACGCCGAAGTTCGACACGGCGATGTCGAACGCCGCATCGGGGACATCCCCCATGTCCTCGGCATCGCCGACCAGGAATGTGGTGTTCGTGACTCCCTGTGCCTGGGCGTGGCGCTCCGCGTACGCGACCATGGGCGGCGCGAGGTCCACGCCCACGACCCGGCCGGTCGGGCCGACGCGCTCGGCGAGCCGGATCGTGACCGTGCCGGGACCGCAGCCGACGTCGAGCACCGAGCCTCCCCACCCGGGATCCGCGATCTCGATCAGACGGTCGGCCACCGGGCCGAGCTCGGGACCGGTGAACCGAACGTACGCATCGACGTCGAGACCCCATGCCAGCTTCTGTCGGGCCTTCAGGGCTTCCACGCTCATCGGGGGGATTCTCCTTCCGTGGGATCGCGCCGCATGCGCATGTACGTCATGCCGGCGTGGGCGACCAGGCGCCCGTCGTCGTCGATCAGGTCGGCCTCGATCGGGCAGAGCGTGCGGCCGACCTTGAGCACCCGCGCCTCCGCGGTCACGGCTCCGCGAACGGGTGCAAGGAAGCGGATGTTCATCTCCGTGGTCGTGATGATCTCATCGGCCGGGATCAGCGTGAGCACCGCGAACGCGCCCGCGGAATCGGCGAGCGTCATGAGAAGGCCGCCGTGGAGCGACTCGTAGATCCCGTCGAAGTGTCGATCGCGCACCATCCGGATCGAACACAGGCCGCGCTCGAGCCGGACGAACTCGAGACCGAGCGTCGCCGCGATCGGGACCGAGCGACCGCGTGCGAGGATCGCCAATCTCTCGTCCTCGCGAAGCGGCGGGAGACCGGCCTCCGGGGGATCCGAACGCTCCGTGCGCGCGCGGGATGGAGTCACGAAACCTCCGATCGAACAGGCTTCTATCGAGCTCGTCTTCCGAGTCGGACGGACGCTGCCGCCGCGATTTGACGGTCGAGCGTCGCTTCTTCGAAGCGACCCGCTTTTCCTTCGAGGCCCGGGTCGGGGCCGTCGCGGTGCGCGGTGCCGGTCGCCGGAGCGCCCGGGCCAGGAGCTCGGCGAGCCGGGCGCGGGCGGCCGTGCGATTGCGTAACTGGCTCCGCTCGCGCGCGCTCACGACCCGAATCGTGCCATCGGACAGGATGCGCGGCCCGAGCGCTTCGAGGATGCGCTCCCTCTGGAGCGGGTCGAGGCTCGGGGAGCGCACGACGTCGAAGCGCAGCTCGACCCGCGTGGACGAGCGATTCGCGTGCTGTCCGCCGGGTCCACCGCTCGGATCGGCGGCGAAACGGATCTCCTCCTCCGGGATGACGAGCGCCGACGAGACGACGAGGTCTTTGCCCCGCGGTCTCACGGAATGCGTTCGGTGCTCACGAGCTCGACGAGCTGACCCCACATGTGAATCGATGCCTGGTCCCTGAGTATCCGTCCGCGGAACCGGACGCGCAGTCCGTCCTGGCGAAACTCCTCCGCGAGATTGACCGGGTCATACTGTTTTCCGTCGTCCGACACGATGCCGAAGAAGCCGCCCGAGAGGTCCTGGTGACGCACGGTTCCCGTCCCTTCGACGATCGTCGTCGTGTCGGGGCTCGGCGTGCTGCCGGTGGGCGTCGATCCGGCCGGCTCCGGCGGGCGCTGGCCCGCGGGCTCGGATGAGCAACCGGCCATGACGAGGAGAACGATCGCGCACAGGGCGGCGCGCCCTGCATGAGGCGAACGGAAGAAAGCGGGCAAAGCGATTTCGGTGCTCATCGGTTCCCTCCTTGCGACTTTCGACGACCCGACCCGCGCCAGGCTTTTGCGAACGGAGCCTAGCAAATGAAGCGGCCCCGCGGAACTTCGC
>JBOHUC010000174.1:0-36048 GCA_050733935.1 Candidatus Eiseniibacteriota bacterium
ACGGGGGCTGCGAGTATCTTCTTCCTCACGGCGGCGTCTCCTTCCGTTCGGGCGAATGCCCGGGTTCTTGGTCGAACCAGAAAGGTACGTCGCCTTCAGCCTTTTACACACCTGTTGATCTTAGCCCCGCTCTGAAGATCCCGGTTCGTGGCCACGATCACCCGGACGTCGACTTGGATGGGCCGTGCACTGCCCAACCGCTCGAGCGTCCTTTCCTGGAGGACGCGCAGGAGTTTCCCCTGCGACTCGAGCGGAAGCTCCGCGACCTCGTCGAGAAAGATCGTCGTTCCCGCGGCCAGCTCGAACCGGCCGATCTGCCTCGACAGGGCCCCGGTGTAGGCGCCGCGCTCGCGTCCGAACAACTCGCTCTCGACGAGAGCGGTGGGGATCGCGGCGCAATTGACGCGGACCATCGGCCGTTCGTGCCTAAGGCTCACTTCATGGATGGCTTCAGCGAAGACCTCCTTGCCGCTCCCGGTTTCCCCGACGAGGAGAACGGTCGCGTCCGTCCCTGCGACCGAATCGACCTGCGCGAGCGCGACGCGGGCCGCTTCGCTCTCGGCGGGGATCGAACGAGGCGCGGTGAGCGCCTTCACGTCCCGCCGGAGCTGCACGTTCTCGCTGGCGAGCTGGTCCCGAAGTCGTTCGACCTCGGCCAGCGCCGAGCGGAGCTCGAGGAGATTCTGGCAGCGCGTGAGACCCTGCCCGAATACCGCCGCCACCAGTCGCAGCCGATCGAGAATCTCCGGGCTCCAGGCCCGCTCCGACCGCAGCGAGGCAAACGACAGAGCGCCGACAATGCAGCCGTTTGCGGACATGGGAACGACTGCGTTCGACTTCGCTCCGATGCTGCGCACGTTCTCGCGATCGAAGTCGTCGGGGATGTCGTCGAGAGAGTCGATCGCGACGATTTCGTTCGCCAGGACCCTCTTGTAGAACCACGGAAAGAGTTGCTTCGCGGAGACCCTCTCCGGAATCGGCAACGTGAACTCCGGCCGCGTCCAGATGTGCGTGTATTCGAAGTCCGCCCCAGAATTCGTGAACTGCCAAAGCGTACAGCGATCGATGTCCAGCGCTTCGACGATCTGGCGCTGGCTGTCGACGATCGCGTGATCCACATCCTCGGGCAGGATACTGACGAATCGGGCCGCGAGATCTCCCAGGAGGCGTTCGAACGCGAGCTTGTGCGCCTCCGCCTCGCGAATGCTCTGCTCCAGCGAGCGCCGGGCCGAAATGTCGACGATGGAGACGACGACCCAACGGCGGTCGTCGCGCGTGGCGACCGTGACCCCAATCTCGATCGGAATCTCGGCGCCGTCCTTACGGCATCCGTGGAGCTCGTTCGCCACGCCCGGCCGTTTCGACTCGAGACGTTGCCAGGGCGGATCGCCTCCAGCGGGCGCGGCCACCGCGGCGGAAGGAGACAGGAGGCAGTCCACGCTCGCCCCCCGCAACTCGTCTGCCGCATACCCGAAGATCGCTTCGATGCGCGGATTCACGTAGAGAATCGCTCCCGCTTCGTCGCACACCACCACGCCGTCGGGCGAAGCCTCGACCGCAATCTCGTGCAATCCGCTCGCGAGCGTGGGCATCAGGGTCCTCATGCCGCCACGGGGACGTGCGCGGCGCGGGTGCGATACAGGGAGACCGCGAGGAGCAGCAGCGGCGCTTCGGCGAGAGCGTCCTCATGGGTCCGAGATTTCGGAGAACGTTAGGCGGAACCATTGCCGGGGTCGAGCCAATTCGAAGGGTGTCGCGGGCGGTTCCTCGGACCGTATCCGCCCTCTCGGGAAATTGTGTGAGGTTGCGATCCAGCAATGAGTTCTGCGATCCGTGGTCAACGGATACTTCACCCGCAGGACGTCGGTCTCCGACATGTCGGAGGTGTCTCCGGCCGGTCGGGAGTTGCGGCCACGGCTCTCACCCCTGGCGCGTCCACGCAGGATGCCGACATCAGTTTTCTGCACAATCAGTTCCGACGATATGAGACATATCTGCAGAAATCGGCGTGCGCACTGCGTTGCCTCCTTCTCGGTTGGACTTCCCGTCGGAGAACTGGAAGCTGTGGGGATTCACCCGAGGGAGTGCGGCGACAGCCTGGATGGCTGAGATGCCAGCTCACGACCGAGATCGCAAAGAGGGTCGAGCTCCGATACGTGGAGGAGTGGAAGGAAGAGAAGGATCTCAAGCGTGAGCTCCGGTCGAGCCGGTTCGTGAAGCTCGCGGGACTGATCGATCACGCCACGGAAAGGCCGCGGGTCGAGTTCGGTCTTGGAACTCGCTACCGGGCCTCGACTACGCGGAAGAAGTTCGTCAGGGAGACACGACATGAATTCAGGAGTCCGCCGCCGAGTCCGTGTGCTTGCTGTCGTCGCGATGGTTGGGGCCGCGCTGCTTGGGGCTCACGTTCGCGCTTCAGGCCAGGCAGCCGGCGGGGCGGGGAAGGGCTTCGAATTCAACGACAGCCACTTCCACCTGACGAACTACGTCCAGGAGGGGATCACCCCACGCCAGTTCCTCACAATCATGGGGACGCGCGTCGGACGGTCGACGCTGTTCGGCATTCCGCTTCAGCAGCAGTGGTCGTACCGGGTCTCCGGCAATGACGGCCCCACGTACTACCTCGATTCGGACGCACCGCTCTACTACTACTCGTTCACCGACGCCTACATCGCGAGCGTGTACAGAGCGCTGTCGCCTGCGGATCAGGCCCGCTTCGACCCCATGATCACGGGCTTCAACCCGACCGACATGTACGCGGCGGACCACATTCGCCGCGTGCTGAAGACGTTTCCCGGCGTGTTCTCGGGCATCGGGGAGTTCACGATCCACAAGGAGTTCGTGTCCTCCAAGATCTCGGGGGAGGTCGCCAGCCTCACGGATCCCGCGCTCGATCGAGTCCTCGACCTTGCGGCGGAGGCAGGGCTCGTCGTGATCCTGCACAACGATCTCGACCGCCCGATGGCCGCGAAGGGTGCGGAGCCCGTCTTCCTGACCCAGCTCAAGGACCTGTTCCGGAGGCACACGAACGCGACGATCATCTGGGCCCACGTGGGCGTCGGCCGCATCGTCCATCCCGTTCAGAACCATCTCGGGATGCTCGAGGCCATCATGAGCGACCCGGCACTCCGCCACGTCCACTTCGACATCTCCTGGGACGAGACGGCGAAGTACATCGTCGCCAGCCCGGAAGCCACGCGTCGCACGGCCGAGCTCATCAACCGCTACCCGGACCGGTTCCTGTTCGGGACCGATACCGTTGCTCCGGCGAGCCCGGAAAAGTATTTCGGGGTCTTCGAGATGTACGAGCCGCTGTGGAAAGCGCTGACCCCGGAGGCGAGCGAAAAAGTCCGCAAGGGGAACTACGAGAGGCTGTTCGATGCGGCCCGGATCAAGGTGCGAGCATGGGAGAAGGCTCATGCGAACTGAGACCGGGCCGCTGATCCCACGCAAGGAGGAATCCATGCAGAGGTCCAAGGTGCAGATGCTCGCGATCGCGGTGGTCACGCTGACGACGCTGCTCGCCGTGTCGCACGCGAGCGCGCAAGACAAGGTGAAGGCCAGCATCTACGGCTTCGCCATGACCGACGTTCGCTACGATACAGAAGCCATCGACCCCGAGTGGTTCGACGTCGTTCGGCCCACGAAACTGCCGGCCTCGGAGGCCGATAAGTTCGGCAAGAACGGCAGCATGGCGTTCAGCGTCCGCCAGACGCGGTTTGGCACCAAGGCGTGGATTCCGACCTCTCTGGGCGAGCTTCGGACGACGTTCGAGTGGGAACTCTTCGGGACCGGTGTCGACGCGGGTCAGACGACGATCCGGCTTCGCCACGCGTACGGCGAGCTCGGACAGTTCGGAGCGGGACAGACGTGGAGCCCGTTCATGGACATCGACGTCTTCCCGAACTCGATCGAGTACTGGGGACCGAACGGCATGGCGTTCTTCCGGAACGTCCAGCTGCGCTGGATGCCCATCCAGGGAGACACGCGCGCGACGATCGCGCTCGAGCGGCCGGGCGCGAGCGCGGACCAGGGAGTCTACTCGGACCGCATCGAGCTCGCAGGCGTCACGCCTCGCTTCCCGGTGCCCGACCTCTCGGCGGAGTACCGGCTCGGGCAGTCCTGGGGCTACATCGAGGGAGCTGGAATCCTCCGTTACGTCGAGTGGGATGACCTCGGCCCGGGCCCGACGGACCTGTCCGGGGATGCAATGTGCTGGGGTGTCAACCTGAGCTCGAACGTGAAGTTCGGCCGCGACGTGCTGAGGCTCTCCGCGCTCTACGGAGAGGGAATTCAGAACTACATGAACGATGCGCCGGCCGACATCGGCACCGAGCCGAACCCGGGCGATCCCATCGCGCCGATCAAGGGTGTGGCGATTCCGCTGTTCGGCCTCGTGGCCTTCCTGGACCACACCTGGAACGACAAGTGGACGAGCTCGATCGGCTATTCACGCGTGGACATCGACAATGTCGAGGGCCAGGCCGCGAACGCTTTCAAGGTCGGTCAGTACGCCCTCGTCAATCTCCTCTACACGCCGGTTCCGAATCTCATGCTCGGTCCCGAGCTCCAGTGGGATCAGCGCCAGAACAACAGCGACGACTGGACGATCGACAACCTCGGCGTCCAGTTCTCGGCCAAGTACAGCTTCTCGACGATGATCGGAGGAGACTGATGAAGGCTATTGAATCGGTGCCGCGTCGGCGCGTCAGGCCGTTTGAAGCGCTGATTCCAGCGCTCCTCACGGCCGGCCTGCTGATCCCGCCCGGCGTATCGGAAGCGCAGAGGTCCGGTGTTCCGACGGCTGCCGACGTGCAGGCCGCTGTCAACAGCGCGCATGCGAAGTTCAAGGACCTCAAGGAAGGGAAGAATGCGGACTACATCCCCGCCCTCGCGAAGGTGGATTCCAACATCTTCGGGATCGCGGTCGTGACGGTCGACGGCAAGGTCACCACCACCGGAGACATCACGTCGGAGGTGTCGATCCAGTCGATCTCCAAGGTCTTCACGATGGCGTACGTGATGCAGCAATCGGGACCGGACGCCCTGTTGAACAACATGGGCGTGGATGCAACCGGCCAGGTGTTCAACTCGATCACCGCGGTCGAGCAGTACAAGGGCGCCGAGATGAACCCGCTCGTCAACCCGGGTGCGATCACGACGACGAGCATGGTCCAGGGGGCGAACCGGGCCGAGGTGTGGAAGAAGATCCTCGACACGCACAGCGACTATGCAGGGCGAAAGCTGGGTGTGAACCAGGAGGTCTTCAAGTCCGAGGCCGAGACGAACCAGCGCAACCAGGCCATCGCGCAGCTCATGTACGCCTATGGCCACATCAAGGACAAGCCGCTCGAGGCGTGCGACATCTACACGGAGCAGTGCGCGATCAGTGTGAACGCGAAGGATCTCGCGACCATGGCCGCGACGCTCGCCAACGGGGGCAAGAACCCGGTGACCGGCAAGCAGTGCCTGGACTCGAAGTACGTTCCGGAGGTGCTCGCGGTCATGGCGACCGCGGGCATGTACGACGACTCGGGCAAGTGGCTCTACGCCACCGGTCTCCCCGCGAAGAGCGGCGTCGGCGGCGGGGTCATCGCGGTCTCGCCCGGCAAGTTTGGCATTGCGGTCATCTCGCCTCCACTCGACGCAGCGGGGAACAGCGTCAAGGCTCAGAAGGCGATTACGGACATCTCGAACGCGCTCGGGGGCAATCCGTACGCCTCGAGCCCCGCAAAGAAGTAGTCACGGAGCAGCTTTGCCCGGGAGAACCAATATGAACACCATGTCGAACAACACCCTGGCCGGGAAGAAGGGGACGGTCTTCGCGCTCGTCCTCGCACTCCTCTGGGCAGGGAACGTATCGCTTGCGGACGCCCAGGCGTCAAAGTCGGCGAAGGGCTCGACCGCGATGCGAACGGAGAAGGACCTGCTCGGAGAGAAACAGATCCCGGGAGATGCCTACTACGGGGTGCAGACCGCGAGGGCGCTCGAGAACTTCCAGCTCTCGGGTGTGCTGATCAACCACTATCCCGGCTATGTCGAAGCGTGGGCGATCGTGAAGCTCGCGGCCGCGCGCGCGAACACGCAGGTCGGGGCCATGAAGCCCGAGACGCTGGCCGCGATCGAGAAGGCGTGCAAGGCCGTGCGCGAGGGCAAGTACCACGATCAGTTCCTGGTCGACTGGTACCAGGGGGGCGCGGGGACCTCGACCAACATGAACGCGAACGAGGTCCTGGCGAACGTCGCGCTCGAGCTGAGCGGCCACAAGAAGGGTGAGTACGAGATCGTCGAGCCGCACGACGACCTCAACATGTCGCAGTCCACGAACGACTCCTATCCCACGGCCATCAAGGTCGCGCTCATGATGCGGAACGACAAGCTGATCGCCGAGCTGGAGCAGCTCGCAGCGTCGTTCCGGGCGAAGGGCAATGCCTATCTGAAGATCGTGAAGATGGGGCGGACGGAGCTCCAGGACGCCGTCCCGATGACGGTCGGGCAGGAGTTCCACGCGTTTGCCGCATCCCTCGAAGTCGAGATCCAGGTCCTCAAGGACGCCGAGAAATATCTCTATCCGGTGAACATGGGAGCGACCGCGATCGGCACGAGCATCAACGTGCCGAAGGGCTATCACGAGAAGTGCGCGGCGGAGCTCGCGAAGTTGACCGGCAAGCCGATTGTCCCGGCGGGCGACATGATCGCGGCGACGTGGGACCAGCAGGGGTTCGTCGCGTACTCGGGAGCGCTCAAGAGCACGGCGATCAAGCTCTCGAAGATCGCGAGCGACCTGATCCTCCTCGCCTCGGGCCCGCGCGCCGGACTCGCGGAGATCAACCTGCCAGCGATTCAGCCGGGCTCCTCGATCATGCCGGGCAAGGTGAACCCCGTCGTGCCCGAGGTCGTGAACGTCGTCATGTTCCGCATCATGGCCAACGACTACGCTGTGACTCTGGCCGCCCACAGCGGGCAGCTTCAGTTGAACGCGTACGAGCCGCTCGAAGGCGTGGCGATGATGGAGTCGCAGCACCTGATGTTCAACACCTCGAAGCTCTTGCGCACGAAGTGCGTCGATGGCATCACGGTGAACGAGAAGGTGCTTGAGCACTACATGGAGACGACGGTCGGGATCGTCACCGCCCTCAATCCCGTCCTGGGTTACGAAAAGGCGACGGAGCTCGCAAGCGAGGCCTACAAGAGCGGGAAGGGCGTGCTCGAGGTCATTCGCGAACAGAAGCTGCTGACCGAAGCGCAAATCGCGGACCTGCTGGATCCCATCAAGCTGACGAATCTGGATCCGACTCAGTACAAGAAGTAGAAGCGGCCGCGCACCCAAAGGAGAGAGCAATGAAGAAGTTGCATGTTGTCGGAATGATCGGTGCGGTCGCCGTCGTCGCCGCAGGCGTTGCCTGCGGCCAGAATGCGGCCTCGAGAAAGCCGAGGGTCACGATCCTGGCGACGGGGGGCACGATTGCCGGGTCCGCCGCTTCGCAGACCGAGGCGGGCTACCAGTCCGGCGCCGTCGGCGTGGACATCCTGATCCAGGCCGTTCCCCAGCTCAAGGAGATCGCCGAGGTCAAGGGCGAACAGATCGCGAGCATCGGCAGCCAGGACATGAACGACGAGGTGTGGCTCAAGCTCGGGAAGCGCGTGAACGAACTCGCCGCGTCCGCGACCGTGGACGGCATCGCGATCACGCACGGCACGGACACCGTCGAGGAGACGTCGTACTTCCTGCACCTTGTCGCCAAGACCGACAAGCCGATCGTGATCACCGGTTCGATGCGGCCTTCGACCGCCATGAGCGCGGACGGCCCGCTCAACATCTACAACGCCGTCGCCGTCGCCGCCGATCCGAAGGCGCGCGGTCGCGGCGTGATGGTCGCGGTGGATGATGACATCCACTCGGCACACGACATCATCAAGACGCACACGACCGACGTGGCAACGTTCAGCTCCGGCGAGGCCGGCCTCGTCGGCGAAACGCTCTTCGGCAAGAACACGTGGTATCGGAGCCCGGCGCAGGTGCATACGAAAGGCAGCGAATTCAGCATCGACGGGGTCACGGCCCTGCCGCGCGTGGACATCATCTACGCGCACGCGAACATGTCGCCTGATCTCATTACGGCGGCCGCGACGAACGGTGCCAAGGGAATCGTGATCGCGGGCGTCGGGGACGGGAACATGACCGCGCCAGCCATTGAAGCGGTGAAGGCGGCCACGGCGAAGGGCGTGATCGTCGTCCGGTCCTCGCGGACGAACGGCGGCATCATTCGTCGCGACATCGAGGTCAAGGACGACGACCTCGGAACGGTTGCTTCCATGGAGCTCAATCCCTCGAAGTCGCGCGTGCTGCTCCAGCTTGCGCTCCTCAAGACGCAGGATCGGAAGAAGATCCAGGACTACTTCAACCGCTACTAGATCGTAGGTCCCAGACCCGGGGCGGGCGGAGGCGAGGAGGCATTCCCTGCCCCGGGTTGTCCGTCACCCGATGGAGGATCGGTGAGATCGACTTGCGCACCATGCCTTTGGAAGATGGATGCGGGAAGGCGCCGAACAATGCTCTCCCTGCTGGCCAGCCTCTTCCTCGTGATCCCGGGAATCTCGCTCGCCCAGAGTCCCGAGGCATCCAGCACGGAGGGAACGAGCGCGGTGGGAGGGCCGGCCGTGCTGGACACCACCCTCGCAGCAGGAGAGGCGGACGCCCAGCTGCCCGTCAAACGAGGGCTCGCGAAGTACAACGAGTTCGACCTGGGGTTCACGACGTTTCGGTTTGGATACGGCTTCCTTGTGGACTTCACGACCTTCGCCCAGGACGACGAAGCCAAGGCGCAGGTGCCTGCCGAGTCGGACATCGGCCTCCGCGACTTCCGCCTGATGCTCAAAGGAAAGTTCAACACGAAACGGGACATCACCTGGACGTTCGGCTACATGTACGATCTCGGAGACGACGACTGGCACTTCCGCCAGACGGGACTCATGATCGGCGTCCCCGAGATCAACAGCCATTTCTTCGTCGGCCGAACGAAGGAGGGATATTCGCAGTACAAGCACATGACCGGCTACGACCTGTGGACGGTCGAGCGTAGTCCGTTCCTGGACGCGTTCATCCCCATCCTGGGGGATGGCGTCAAGTGGATCAGCGGCACCCGGAACCGTCGCCTGCTCTGGCAGCTCGGCTGGTTCAACGATTTCCTTACGGAGAACGAGAAGTTCGCCAACTGGGACAACCAGGTCGTCGCGCGCGTCACGGCTCTTCCGGTACTCTCCAAGGACGGCCGAAAGCTCCTCCATGTGTCCGTCATGGGTCGGGATGCCGAGCCCGACCAGGGAAGTTTCCAGGCTCGTTCCCGGCCCGAGAACTACCTGGCCCCTTACTTCGTCGACACCGGGAAGTTTGCGGCCGACCACGGTCAAACCCTGGGGTTCGAAGCCTATTACCGGTCCGGTTCCGTGCTCGTGGGCGGCGAGTACGGATGGCAGATGATGGACGCCCCGGCATCCGGGGATCCGACGTTCCATGGCGGGAATATCAGCGTCGATTGGTTCATCACGGGCGAGACGCGCAGCTACAACAACGTCAGCGCGTACTTCAACGCGGTTTCCCCGAAGAGGACGGTCTTCGAGGGTGGTCCAGGCGCGGTGGAAGGGTCGCTGAACTTCTCGTACATCGACCTCGACGCGGGAACTCTTCGTGGCGGCAAGTTCTGGAGAATCTCGCCTGCGGTCAAGTGGCACCTGATGGACTACCTGCGGGTGGAGCTGGCGTACGGCTACGGAGTACTGGATCGGTTCGACCTCAAGGGCACGACCCAGTTCTTCCAGGGTCGAATTCTCACGGCGCTGTGAGCGATCCTTCCGGGGCTCCTCGGACGATGCCATGAGACTCATGTTCACTCTCGTGACGGCAGGACTGATCCTGGCGTTCCTGCCCTCCACGGCCGGTGCCCAACGACCGGTGAGTCTGGATTCCGCTCGCACGGAGTCCGGATCGGTGCCGGTCGTGGTGTGGAACCGGGAGATCACCCGGTTCCGGGCGCCGGTCGAGGGCATCCCTCCGGCGGAGCGCGCTCGCTCCGCGGAGCGTCGCCTGCTCGAGATTCCCTCCGACCTTCCTTCCTATCGTGTCGAAGTCCGTCCGATCGCCATCGGGCCGGATTCCGGTGTCGTCATCCTCGTCAACTCCACGCTCGCATTCGGGCTGTCCGTCTGGGACGCCGATCGGAGCTCGGGCGAGACGCTCGATCAGGTGTCGCAACAGGCGGTCTCGAACGTGAGAGCCTGGCTCGCGGACCGGAACGATCAGTTGCGCTGGTCGACCGTCCTGCGCGGGCTCGCATGGGCTCTCGCGGCCACGCTTCTCGCGGTCCTTCTGCTGACCGGGCTGCTCTGGGCTCATCGGCGAGCGGTCACCTGGCTCGAGAAATCCGCCGCCGCCTCGAAGAAGCCCATGCAGGTCGGGAGGGCCGACTTGAGGCCCTACGTCCACGCGCTCGAAGCCGGTCTCCTGCGAACGGCCACATGGGCGCTCGGGGCGGCGATCACGTACCTCTGGCTCACGTTCGTGCTGAGCCAGTTTGCCTACACGCGGCCCTGGGGCCAGGAGCTCGGCGACTTCATCGTGGGAGTGTTCCGGGATCTCGGCCTGGGCATCCTCAATTCGATTCCGAATCTTTTCGTCGTCTTTGTGATCTTCCTCATCGCGCGGATGCTCGGCCGGATCGCGACCGCGTTCTTTCGGACGGCGGAATCGCAGTGGATGCACGTCGAGATCGCGCGGGCCACGCGCCGTCTCGTCGTCGCGCTGCTCTGGATCTTCGCGATCGTCGTCGCCTATCCGTATCTCCCGGGATCGGGAACCGCGGCTTTCCAGGGCGTGAGCGTCTTCATCGGGCTCATGGTCTCCCTCGGATCGAGCGGCATCGTGAGCCAGGTGCTCGGCGGGCTGGTCGTCGTCTACACGCGCGCGTTCACCGCGGGAGATTACGTTCGCATCGCGGAGAACGAGGGAACGGTGACCGAGATCGGGGCGCTCGCGGCCAAGGTGACGACGGTCCGGAAGGAGGAGATCACGATTCCGTACTCGGTGCTCGTGAGCTCCGCCACGATCAACTACTCCCGCCAGGCGAGAGAGGGCGGGGCGATCGTCGCGACCGATGTTGCGGTCGGATACGATGTCGCGTGGCGCCAGGTCGTGGCCCTTCTGGTCGAGGCGGCGCACCGGACGTCACCCGTCCTCACCGATCCCGCCCCCCGGGTCCAAATGCGCGACCTCGGATCCTTCGCCGTGGAGTACCGCCTTCTTTTCCGGATCGCGCGGCCCGCAGAGCGTTACATCGTGCTTTCCGAGCTGCACTCGAACATCCTCGATGCGTTCAACGAACACGGCGTGCAGATCATGACGCCGGCCTTCGAGGGGCAACCCGAAAGCCGCCTGGTCGTGCCGAAGAGCGCGTGGTACGCCGCGCCCGCTCCAGGGGACGAGTCGGCCGCCGGTCCGGGGCGTTCCTCCTGACCCATTCACGCCGGGGGACATCACCATGAGGACACAACTGGAGGAGGAGAAGGACATGGCTCAGCAACAGGAGAAGGATTGGACGAAACCGCAGGCGCTGGCGATTCCGAAGGAGGGCTATCTCAAGCTGGAGCAGGGGAAGTACGGACCGAAGTTCCCGAAAACCCCGGCGTGCCACGGCTTCACGATCATCGCGAAGGTCAAGGCGGGACGCGAGGACGCCGTGCGCACGTACGGCCTCAAGATTCAGCAGGCGCTCGAGGGCGCTCCCGACGTGCTCGCGCCCCTCAAGCTTCACTACCTGCGCTGGGTGCTGTTCGACATCGGGAACGGCCTGCACTTCATGTACCAGGGCATCTTCGACACGGACTTCGACAAGTACACCGACGATGCCGTCGCACTTTTCTCCGCCACCGGGATCGACACGGTGTTCGAGAACCTCGAAGGCTTCCCGGAGGACTGGAAGACGAACGTGCCGGCGTTCATCAAGTTCGTGCGCGAGCACCAGCGGCCGAGCTTCCTCGAGTACGGCGAATACCCGTACGTCACTGCCGAGGAGATCAAGAAGGCGCTCCGTTTGAAGAAGGCCTTCACCGAAGCCCTCGATCAGATGCAGTGAGCATCGCGTGCCCGGGAGGGCTGGATGACGGACAACTATGACCTGATTGCAATCGGCGCGGGGCCGGCCGGAGAGAGCGCGACCGAGCTCGCGGCTTTCTTCGGACATCGCTCCGCCGTCATCGAGAAGAATCGCCCGGGCGGAACCGTGACGACGACGGGCGGCGTTCCGACGAAGACGCTCCGTGAAGCGGCGCTGTACTTCTCGGGATTGTGTGAGAAGGACGTGTACGGCCTTCGGATCGAGACGACGCCGGAGGTCGCGACCGACGTCATCCGGGACAGAACGCAAAACGTCTGCGCAACGCTCCAGGATCTGACCGAGCACAACATCGCGAAGCGGAACGTGGCCTACGTGCAGGGGACCGCGCGCTTCGAATCCGACGGGAGCCTCCTCGTGACGGGTGTGGAGGGCGAACGGCGGATGCGCGCGAAGGCGGTTCTGATCGCGACGGGCTCGCGTCCGCTCCGGCCGCAGAACATTCCGTTCGACCTTCCCGGGGTTTGCGACACGGACACCGTCCTCGAGCTCGGGCGGGTCCCGAAGGACATCCTGATCGTGGGCGGCGGGCCGGTGGGCGTCGAGTTCGCGACCATCTGTCACGCGCTCGGCGCACGCGTGACGCTCCTCGATCGCGGGAAACGCCTTCTTACCATGATGGACGGCGAGGTGTCCGGCCACATGGAGAAGCTCTTCAAGAGCTGGGGTGTGACCGTGCTCGTCGATGCGACTGTGGAGAGCGTGGCCCGGCGCGGCGAAGGACTCGAGGCGAGGCTCTCGACCGGGGAGACGCTTGCGCCCGACACGGTTCTCTTCGCGGCGGGGCGCGTGGCGAACACGGAGCATCTCGGGCTCGACGCCGCAGGAGTGGGGCTCGATTCGCGGGGCCGAATCCTCGTCGACATCAACTTCCGCACCACCGCAAAGGGCGTGTACGCCGCAGGCGATGTTCTCGGGCCCACGCTCGCCTCGGTCGCGATGGAGCAGGGCCGGGTCGCCGTCTGTCACGCATTCGGAATCCCGTTCGAGGGAGTCGTCGATCCGAGTCCGGTCTCGGCCGTTTACGGAATGCCGGAAGTCTCGGGAGCGGGTCTCACCGAGGAGCAGTGCCGCGAGCAGGGGCTGCAGTACGAGGTCGGCCGCGCCGATCTCGCGCTCACGCCGCGGGGCGCGATCGCGGGCCGCGGAGGACTGCTCAAGCTCATTTTCTTGAAGGACAGTCGCAAGCTCGTCGGCGTCCACTGCATCGGCGACATCGCGTCCGAGATCGTAGGAATCGGGCAAATGCTCCTTCGCTGCGGCGGCACGGTCAACACGATCGCGAACATGTCCATGAACACGCCGACCTACAGCTACGCGTACAAGTACGCGGCTTTCGACGGCCTGCGGAAGGTCGCGACCTCCCGGCAGCCTGTGACCGCGCATCCCGTGAAGGAGGGGGGAATCCGATGACCGTTCAGACACAGACTCCGGCGCGCACCTACAACCAGGCCCACACCGCGCGAAAGTACAAGCCCGGGACCCGCCGGTTCTCGGTCTACTGGGCGTGGAGCTACCCGTGGGAATCGAATCGGGACGTCACCGAGCTCGACAACCGCTTTTCGACCATGACCGAGGTCCGCCGCGTCGCCTGGCCGAACTATGAATCGGTCGAGTACTCGGAGCGCATGTTCCTGCAGGGCATCGCCGGAACCCTCGAGTTGTTCCATCTCTCGCTCGTGAGCTTCCAGAACGTCGTGGGGGCGACCTCGGGTCATCCGGTCGGCGTGTTCCAGCGCATCGACCAGGCGGGCCAGCGGCTCCCGATCGACGAGCGCATCCTCGCGGACACGGACACGCTCATGGTCTTCGGCCTCGATCACATGGTCACGGAGCAGGACGCGTCGGCGGAGGAAATCGAGGCGCTCCAGAACTTCCTCTCGCGCGAAGGCACCTGCCTCATCCTGGGTCCGCATCATGACGTCGGCGCTTCGACCGACGTGAAGCAGCTCGCCATGGAGTACAAGCACCACGGCGATCCGCTCGTGCCGCGGCAGCAGCGCTTCGGGAAGTACACGCGATCGCTCATGAAGGGGCTCGGCGTGCCGGTCGAGAACCGCTGGGGCCTCCGTCCGGCCACGGTCGCGGGAAGCAAGCAGCAGCCTGTTCCGCTGCTCAAGGCGGAGGACCTCGACAAGCGCGGCTGGCTCGAGGGCGTCCCGACGTTCAACTTCCACATGCACCTGCCGCACTATGCGGTGACCACGGACGACCCGAAGGCGATCCACGTGCTGGCCCGCCAGCCGGTCGACACGACACGGCCGCATCCTTACGTGGAAGCGGGGAACAAGGATTTCAACATGTTCCTCTGGATGCCGCCGAGCGGGAAGCGGGCGGGGGACATCCTGCTCGCGGATTCGACGATCTTCACGACGCTCTTCGGCGGCGACGAGAGCCTCGAGCGGTTCTGGAGAAACCTAGCCACCAAGTGATGCGATGGCACCTTTGCGTGGAAGGGCCAGGGGCGGTCGGTCTCGCGGTCGCGCTCGCGCTCGCGCTCGGCGCGGCGAATCGCGCGGAAGCGCAAAACCGCGGCGCGTACCCGCTCGGCATGACGGCCACGAGCGCAGGAACGCTGCCGGCCGCGGGATTCACCTATGCGAACCAGCTCATTTTCTATTCCCGCGACGAGGCGAAGGACGACGATGGGAACACCCTCCCCGTGTCGGGAAAGAACTCGGTCCTCATGGACATGAACACCATCACCTGCGTGAGCGGCTTTCGTGTCCTGGGAGCCCGTTACGCGGCCGCGGCCACGATCCCGCTCGCGGTGAACAGCCTCGCGTCGGATGACCTCGGAGTGACGAAGGGCGGGGCGGGCCTCGCAGATTCCTACTACATTCCCGCCATCCTGGGCTGGAGCGGGGAAGACACGTTCATCAAGGCCTTCTACGGATTTCTTGCTCCGACGGGAAAGTTCGAAGCCGGGGCGGACGACAACGTCGGCTCGGGTTACTGGACGCATACGATTGCCTCGGGGCAAACATTCCACTTCACGAGCAGCAGGGCTCTCACGTTCTCCGCGCTCCAGATGTACGAGTGGCATACGACGCAGGAGGGAACCGGCGTTCACCCGGGCGATACGTTCGAACTGGACTCCTCGCTTCTCGGAACGCTCGAGAACAGCGAGGAGTTCCGGCTCCAGGCCGGTCCCGCCGGGTATCTGCAGCGGCAGACGACCGCAAAGACGGGGCCCGGGGTCGATGCCGCCGAGAAGGAGGAGCGCTACGCGGTGAACGCGCTCGGCCTCGCGGCGAGCGGAGCGTTTCCGAAGGCGCGGGCGAGCGTCACGCTCAAGGTGTTCAAGGAATTCGAGAATCGCGCGACGTACCAGGGCTATTCGGTGCAGCTCCTGGGAGTCATTGGTCTTTGAGGAGACGGTCATGGCGCAGATCGGCGGTAAGAGTGCAGGCGTGAACGAAGGGAAGCTCGAGCTCGAGGACATTCAAAGTGGGGTGCTTCGCCCGCAGCCGGCGCCGTATGCCGCGACGTACGTCCTGATTCGGATCGACGACCGGAAGGCGGGGCGCGAGCTCATGAAGAGGCTCGCGGACGTGGTCGCCTCGGCCGCGCACCCGGAGAGCCCGACGCGCGACACGTGGGTGAGCGCGTCGCTGAGCTTTCAGGGCCTGAAGGCGCTCGGGGTGCCGCAGGAGTCGCTCGATTCTTTCCCGCCCGAGTTCAGGGAGGGCATGGCAGCGCGCGCCAGGATGCTCGGCGACACCGGCGAGAACAGCCCCGAGAACTGGGAAAAGCCGCTCGGCTCCCCCGAGGTCCACGTCGTCGTGACCGCGATTGCGCCCGATCAGGCGCAGCTCGAGCAGGCTTTCGCGCGCGCGCAGAAGACGTTTCGCGAGTTGAAAGGCGTGACCGCGATCTGGCGGCAGGACTGCCATGCGTTGCCGAGCGAAAAGGAGCCGTTCGGGTACAAGGATGGGATCAGCCATCCCGCGATTGAAGGAAGCGGCGTCCCTGGCACGAATCCGGGCGAGAAGCCGCTCAAGCCCGGCGAATTCGTGCTTGGGTATCCGGACGAGATGGGCGACACGCCAACTCCGCCGCAGCCGGACGTGCTCGGCCGGAACGGAAGCTATGTGGTGTTCCGAAAGCTGCATCAGCGCGTCGCGGCGTTCCGGCAGTACCTCAAGACCCAGGCGTCGAGCCCCGAGGACGAGGAGCTTCTGGCCGCGAAGATGATGGGGCGCTGGAGGAGCGGGGCGCCGCTTGCGCGCTGTCCGATGCACGACGATCCCGCGCTCGGTTCCGACGCTGCGCGCAACAACGATTTCCTGTTCAAGGAAGAAGACGCGATCGGCTACAAGACGCCCAAGGGGTCGCATATCCGCCGCATGAACCCGCGCGATTCGGACGTGGCGGGCGTCGTGCGCATCCACCGCATGATCCGTCGCGGCACGGCTTACGGTCCGCTGCTTCCGGAAGGCGTTCTCGAGGACGACGGGGTCGATCGCGGCCTCATGTTCGCATTCGTGGGCGCGCATCTCGGACGCCAGTTCGAGTTCGTCCAGTCGGAGTGGATGAACAATAGCGAATTCTTTTCCGGCACCACGGAAAAGGACCCGATCTCCGGCGGCAACGACGGCGACGACACCTACGACATTCCGAAGCGCCCGCTTCGGCGGCGGCTCGAGGGACTGCCGCGCTTCGTCGTGACGCGCGGCGGCGAGTACTGCTTCCTCCCGAGCCTGAGCGCCTTGAGGTGGCTGAGCGAGCTCACGACGTAGTCGTCGAAGAATTCCCGGGGGCGTGCTAATATCGAGCGCCCTCGCAAACGCGCGGGACCCCCCGGTGAACAGTTCAACAACACTTCTGTCGGAGGTTCGATCGTGAGCAGCGAGCCGCTGGTTCCCCCTTCGTCCTCGAGCACGATCTCCGCTCTCACGCCGGGCCGCCGGCTCGGCCCGTACGAGATCGTCGCACCGCTCGGCGCGGGGGGAATGGGTGAGGTCTATCGCGCCCGCGACACGCGACTCGATCGCACGGTCGCGATCAAGGTGCTGCCCGCGCACCTTTCGATGGAGCCCGAAGTGCGCGCCCGCTTCGAGCGTGAAGCGCGCGCGGTCTCGAGCCTCAACCACCCGCACATCTGCACGCTCTACGACGTCGGCCACGACAACGGCGTGGACTACCTCGTCATGGAGCACCTCGAAGGGGAGACGCTCGCCGAGCGCATCGCGCGCGGGCCGCTTCCGACAGGCGATCTCCTACGGATCGGTGCCCAGATCGCGGACGCGCTCGACCGCGCGCACCGGCAGGGGCTCATTCATCGCGACTTGAAGCCCGCGAACGTCATGCTCACGAAGCAGGGGGCGAAACTCCTCGATTTCGGGCTCGCGCGCGTCGCCGGCATCGGTGCGGCGCCACCGGGCAGCAGCCGCGTGGCGACGATCGGTTCGGGCGCCGCCGGAACCGGGGCGACGCCTCCGGGGATGCATCCCGCGTTCACGCCGAGCTCGCCCACGATGGGACGCGCGCTCACGGCCGAGGGATCGATCGTCGGCACGTTCCAGTACATGTCCCCGGAACAGCTCGAAGGTCAGGAAGCGGACGCGCGCAGTGACCTCTGGGCGTTCGGCGCCACGCTCTACGAGATGGCCACCGGACGGCGCGCGTTCGAGGGCGCGAGCCAGGCGAGCCTCATCGCGTCGATCCTCAAGGAGCAGCCGCGGTCGATCGCCGAGCTCGTGCCGCTCGCCCCGCCCGCGCTCGATCGCCTGGTGCGCGGCTGTCTCGCAAAGGATCCCGAAGAGCGCCTGCAGACCGCGCACGACGTGAAGCTCCAGCTCCAGTGGATTGCAGAAGGCGGGTCGCAGGCGGGCGTGCCGGTCCCCGTTGCGGCCGCGCGCAGGCGCCACGAGCGGCTCGCGTGGATTCTCGCGGGCGCGTCCACGGTCGCCGCGATCGCGTTTGCGGCCTGGGCTTTCACCCGGCCCGTGCCCGTCCACCACACGACACGCTTCGACGTCATCGCGCCGATGAGTGTCACGCAGCTCACCTGGCCGAAGCTTTCGCCGGATGGTCGCACGCTCGCGTTCCAGGGTCGTGATTCGAGCGGTGCCGTCGGCATCTACGTGCGGCGGTTTGAGGCCGTCGAGCCGGTTCTGCTCCCGAACACGGCGGACGCGGGGCGCCCGTTCTGGTCGCCTGACGGTTCGCATCTCGCGTACTTCTCCGAGGGTAGGCTCAAGAAAATCCCCGCGGGTGGCGGCCCCGTGCAGCTCGTCGCAGAGACGCCAGGCGGATTCGACGGCACGTGGGGCGCGGGCGGCGTGGTGCTGTTCGATGGGAACGTGGGGGACTCGATCCGCGCCGTCTCCGCGTCCGGTGGCGTGCCGTCGCCGGCGACCCGCCTCGACCATGCGACGGGCGAGACGACGCACGGCTGGCCACTCTTCCTTCCGGACGGGAAGCACTTCCTCTTCACCGCGAGCTTCCAGGGCGGCCGCATCGACCGCATCCGTCTGGGGCACCTCGGAACGCTCGAGTCGGCGGATCTCGACAGCACCGAGTCGCGCGTCGAGTACGTCGCACCGGGATACATCCTGTTCGTCCGCAGCGGGACTCTGCTCGCGCGGCGGCTCGACCTGGGGGCGAAGAAATGCGTCGGCGAGCCGTTCGCGGTGGTCGAGGGAATGCTGCTCGGCCAGGGATCCGGAAACTTCTCGGGGTCGGCGAACGGCACAATCGCGTTCCAGGCACAGGGATCGCGCCGCCTCAAACGGATCGAGGCCGTGGATCGAAGCGGAAAGGTGTTGGCGCAGATCGGCGAGACGGACGACTACGGGCAGCTCGCAGTCTCACCCGACGGGACGAAGCTTGCGCTCTCGATTTTCGACCTGAGAACGGACAAAAGTGACATCTGGGTACGGGATCTCAAGCGCGGCACGCTGTCACGGCTCACGTTCAATCCGGGGAACGACATGTGGCCCATCTGGTCGCCGGATGGACAGCGCATCGCCTTCTCGTCCGATCGACTCGGCCCGTTTCGCATGTTCACGAAGTACGCGAGCGGCGCCGGGGACGAGGTCCTCGTTCCGGGGCAGAGCGGCGGCAACACCGGCCCGACGCAGTGGTCGGCGGACGGAACGCGCATTGCCGGCCAGGTGCTCCTGAACGGTGGGACATGGGATGCCTTCGTCACTTCGCCGACGGACAGCACACAGTGGCGCTGGGTCGCGCGCATGGCGACGTTCTTCGAGACCCAGCCGCGACTTTCGCCCGACGGCCGCTGGGTTGCGTTTCACTCGAACGAATCCGGAGTCGCTCAGGTGTACGTGCAGTCGTTTCCCGAACCCGTCGGCAAGTGGCAGATCTCGACGCAAAGCGGCATCGATCCGTGGTGGTCGGGGGACGGGCGAGAGATCCTCTACCGGCAGATGGACGGCAAGATCATGTCGGTGCCGGTGAGCGTGTCAGGGGCCTCGCTCGAAGCCGGGACTCCGGCCCTGCTCTTCGAGGCGCCGCCTCCGCAGCAGCGCATCGCCGAGTGGCAGGCAACCGTCGACGGACAGCGATTCTACCTGCAGCGGATGGTCGGGGACCGCGCGGCGGCTCCGGTCACGGTCGTCGAGAACTGGTCGGCGGAGGTTGCGAAGCGATAGGCCCCGCTATCGCCGCGGTCGCGCGAACGCGCTGTCCCAGGTCGCGAGCGCGGGCTTGGGAGCAAGTAATGTGTCGACGAGCCCGATACGCGTGAAGTACGGCAATGCGGTCGAGGGCGGGAGCGACGAAAACAGCGACGAAGCAAGATCCGTGAACGAGATCTGGAATACGGCGACTGCCTGCGCCTGATCGAGAATCTGCGCCTGCCGTCGCAGGTAGCGCGCCTGCTTGGCCGCGGAGGAGACGATGCCGCCGACCGACTCCGACGTCCACCCTCCTTCGACCACGAGAACGGGACGGCCGGATTCCATCCTGATGCGACTGTAATAGTCGAGCGGCACGTCCTCTGGCTCCGCGAAGCCCCCCAGATAGGGATACGACGAGAGCGCGAACTCCTGGGCGAACGGAAAGTCCGCGATGTCGCGCGCGATTCCTGCGTACACCGGCGGGCCCGGAACTCCGAGCCGCCCCCACGCCACCTCGACCTGCACGCTCACTGACAAGCGCACGTTCGCATCGTGGACGCGGACGCTCTCGGCCGCGGTATTCGTCATTTGAACGACCCCCGTATAGACGGGAGCCGGTGCGGCCACCTGAATCAAGTTCGTCTCGGCGGCGAGCACGAGATGAGTCGGCGCGAGGATCGTGTCGATCGCCATCACGTATTCGACGTAGCGCTGCTGGACTTCGGGCTCGGCTATGCTCCGACCGAGGCGCACGAGCGCCGGATGCTCCGCGCTACGGTCGAGCCCGTTCGTCACGTCGACCGTGATCGTGAGGTCGAGTCGCTTCGCGCGATAGTAGTTCACGATCCCCTGGTGTTGGATCCGAACCGCGTCGTCGGCCGGGAATCCCGCGAGCAGCGTGTCCCAGGGAGGGTCGATGTGGAGGAGCGCCGCGTCCGAGCGGCGTCCTGTCCACATCTCGAGCGCCGCGAGCGCGAGTCCGAGATCGGGGGAGGGAGGGAATCCCGAGAAGCCCATGCGCCACGTGCGCGGTGTCGCGGTTGTCGGCCCGAGCGTGCTCGTGTCGTTGTGCGAGCAGCCGGCCGCGAAGGCGAGGAGACCGGCCGTTGCCAGGGCGCCGAGAAGCGCGAGCAGCGGAGAGCGCGCGGGGGGACGCATACAGGGATTATCGGCAGATTTGCACGCGGAATCGAGCCCCGGTGCGCCAGCTCCTGGTGCAGCCCCGGTGCAGCCCCGTTGCGCCCGGTGCGGCCCGGGGTCCGCCGGGCGCACCTCGTGCTACCGTCCGCGTCGGGAGGACCTCGTCATGAACGGGAGAAAAAGCCTGCTTCTCGGAACGCTCGCGGGGCTTCTCGCCTGCGTGGTGTTCGGGACCGTTGCCCGTTTCGCAGGCGCGAAGAGTCCTGCGCCGGCGCCGGCGCTCGATCTTGCGGCCTGGGAGCCGATCGATCTCACGCATCCGTTTAATGCGAAGACGCTCTACTGGCCAACTTCGCCCACGACCTTCGAGCTCAAGCAGCTCTCGTTCGGGAAGTCGCCGGGAGGATGGTTCTACGCCGCGAATGCGATTTGCGCGCCCGAGCACGGGGGCACGCATCTCGACGCGCCGATTCATTTCCACGAAGGCGGCCAGACGGCCGATCAGGTGCCGCTCGAGCGGCTCATCGCGCCGGCGGTCGTGCTCGACGTCACCGACTCGTGCGCACGAAATCCCGACTACCGCTTGCGCGCGGAGGACGTGGTCGCGTTCGAAAGCCGAAACGGTCGCATCGCGAAGGGAACGATTGTCATCCTGCGCACGGGATGGGAGAAGCGCTGGCCCGAAAGGAAGGCGTACCTGGGAGACGACAAACCCGGGGATGCATCGAACCTGCACTTCCCGAGCTTTGGCGAGGCCGCGGCCCGGCTCCTGGTTGAGGAGCGTGAGGTCGCGGCCCTCGGATGTGACGTGGCCTCGATCGACTACGGGCAGTCGAAAGACTTCATTGTCCACCGGGTCGCGGCAGCAAAGAACGTTCCCGGATTCGAGAACCTGCGTGGGCTCGACCGCCTGCCGCCGCGCGGGGCGTACGTGATCGCGTTGCCGATGAAGATCGAGGGGGGATCGGGAGGGCCGCTGCGCGCGATCGCGCTCGTCGCACGCTAGCGGAAGTGCGATGGATGTCCTATTCTCCCGGCCCGGAGATTCGCTGCCGCTGGCGCCCGACGCCTCTTCCCGGAGATCGTCCTCAAATGTCCGATCCGACGTTCGACGTCAAGGCAACCATCCGCGACCGCGCCCACATTCGCTCCATGGACGAATACCGGCGGCTGTACAGGGAGTCGCTCGAGCAGCCCGAGAAGTTCTGGGCCGAGCAGGCGAAGGCGATCGACTGGTTCCACCCCTGGCACAAAGTGTTCGACACCGACATCCATGAAGTCGACTTCGGGTGGTATCTCGGCGGACGGCTCAACGCATGCTTCAACTGCGTCGATCGGCACCTCGAAACGAAATCGAACCAGACCGCGATCATCTGGGCGGCGGACGAGCCCGGCGTCTATCGTCACATCACGTACGAGGAGCTCAAGCACGAGGTCTCGCGCCTTGCGAACGTGCTGCTCTCGTTCGGCGTGCGGAAGGGCGATCGCGTGTGCATCTACATGCCGATGATCCCGGAGACCGTCTACGCGATGCTCGCGTGCGCGCGCATCGGAGCGGTGCACTCGGTGGTGTTCGGTGGTTTCAGCGCCGACTCGCTGCGCGACCGGATCATCGATGCCGGCAGCAAGGTCCTGATCACGGCGAACGAGGGCCTGCGCGGCGGAAAGAAGATCCACCTGAAGCAGATCGCCGACCATGCGATCGAGAATCTGCCACTGGTCGAGACCGTGCTCGTCGCACGCCGCACGGATGCGGCCGTTCCGATGAAGAGCGGGCGCGACCACTGGCTCGACGAGGAGTGCGCGAAGCAGCGTTCGACGTGCACGGTCGAGTGGATGGGGGCCGAGGATCCGCTCTTCATCCTCTATACGTCGGGCAGCACCGGGAAGCCGAAGGGCGTGCTCCACACGACGGGCGGCTACCTGACGTTCGCGTCGCTCACCCACCGGCTCGTGTTCGACTACCAGCCGGGGGACATTTACTGCTGCGCGGCCGACGTGGGTTGGATCACCGGGCACACGTACATCGTCTACGGACCGCTCGCGAACGGCGCGACCACCGTGATGTTCGAGTCCGTCCCCGTCTACCCCGATCCGGGTCGGTACTGGAAGCTGGTCGACGACCTCAAGGTGAACATCTTCTACACGGCGCCCACGGCGCTACGCGCGATCGCGCAGGCGGGCGACGAGTACGTGAAGCGCTCGAGCCGGAAGAGCCTGCGCGTCCTCGGCACCGTCGGCGAGCCGATCAACCCGGAGATCTGGCGCTGGTATCACGACGTGGTCGGAGAGGGGCGCTGCGCGGTCGTCGACACGTGGTGGCAGACCGAGACCGGCGGCATCCTGATCACACCACTCCCCGGTGTGACGCCGACCAAGCCGGGATCCGCGACACTGCCGTTCTTCGGCGTGAGGCCGATGGTCGTCGATCCTTCCGACGGGCGCCTCCTCGAAGGCAACGGCGTGACCGGCGCACTCTGCCTCTCGGGTTCCTGGCCAGGGCAGGCGCGCACGATCTGGGGCGATCACCAGCGCTTCAAGGAGACCTACTTCACGAAGTTCCCCGGCCTCTACTTCACGGGGGACGGCTGCCGGCGGGACGAGGACGGCTACTACTGGATCACGGGCCGAATCGACGACGTGCTGAACGTCGCCGGGCACCGCCTGGGGACGGCCGAGCTCGAGAGCGCGCTCGTCGCGCACGATGCGGTCGCTGAGGCGGCGGTCGTCGGCTTTCCGCATGCGATCAAGGGGACAGGCATCTACGCTTACGTCCTCCTCTCGGCCGACCACTCGAGCCGTCGGGCCGAAGAGCTCGAAGGCGTCCTTAAGGAACAGGTGCGCCACGTGATCGGGCCGTTCGCGACCCCCGACGTCATCCATATCGCGCCCGGCCTCCCCAAGACCCGAAGCGGGAAGATCATGCGACGGATCCTCCGAAAGATCGCGGCCGGGGAGTACGAGGGGATGGGGGACGTGACGACCCTCGCCGAGCCCGAGGTGGTCGAGAAACTCGTATCCCAGCACCGGGAGCGCACGGCCCCGGCCCGCTGACGGCACGGCGACATCTCCCGCCGCCCGCTGACAGTCAGAACTACAGAGAATTTGTAATTCCCTCCATTTCGCGGGCGGTCGCCGACGGCTGGCGGCGGCCCGGTTCCGCGCTAACACCATGGAATTCCGTCTCAAGGGCGAGCGGTCCGGATCTTGCCTTGTCCCATGCCGAGACGCTGCGCGTCAGGCCCGCCGACACGACCGCCGAGCGCTCGTGAAGCCCGCCGACGAATGTGGCGTCCCAAATTTGGGCCGGGAATCCTCCGGCCGCTGGAAGGCGGATAGGGTGCTTTGGTTCTTGTGGATCGTGCTGCTCACCGCCTGGATCGTGGGGCTTGCAACCGGGGAATTGTTCCGCGGAAGCCTGCCCCTCGTTCTTGCGATTGCGATCGTGGCCGTGGGGTGCCGGATCGCATCGCGGTGGGCAGCCGGATTTCTGGAGCCCCACGCCGGCACGGAACACCTTGGGAAGGCGGCTCGATGAGACGATCCGCGACCGGACTACTTGAATCGCTCTTCGCCTGTTTCGTTTGCGCCATCGTGGCCGCAGGGCTCGGTGGCTGCGCGAGGCAGGAAGAGACGTCGACCCTGAGCTCGGACACGACTCACACGCTCGTCGGCGAGTCCGTGCCGACGTATGCCGACACGCTCGATCCAGGTTCGCCTCCGGCCGGCGATCCGGCTCCCCCCGGGACCGTGGCCCAGCTCCTGGATCGAGCCAAGGTGAGGGAGTCCGATCTCGGCGCCATGATCCAGGCGAGCCAGCTCGAGCGGGCGGACGACCTCGCCCTCGAGATCTCGAGCCTGGTCGCGACCGCCGTCGCGCGCGGCGACTTTCGAACCGGCCAGCGCGACAGCCTCAAGGCGATCGCCGGCCAGCTCAAGGTTCACGCCCAGGCGCTTGCGGAAGCCGCGAGCATGGGCGACGTCGAGCGCTCGAAGGACGAGTTCAAGCTCTTGCAGGGAGACCTGCGCACGGCCGAGTCCGCGATGGGTCCCGGCCCCATGTAAGGAGACGAGAAGCCGAAAGGGCAGTCGGCGTCGGCCGGGCCGCAAGACGGGTGGCGCCCAAAGCGGAGGTGGATCCCACGGAATCAGCGTGAGGCGGAAACTACGGTTTCCTCTCCCGCGCCGTTCGATCCACCTCTTACCTTTTTTCTGGCGCGCGGTGAGTTCGTCAACTTGCCCCGGGGCAAGTTGATCAATGCCGTTGATCAACGGTGTTGATCGAGAAAACCAACTGGTTCCAGAACCAGTTGGGGGCTCGTGAGCGGGGGGCATGTGGGCGTGACCCCGGTCGAGCCGGGGGTCACTTCCTGCGCAGCAAGTGCGCCATCGGCCCGAGTCAACTTGCCCTGGGGCAAGTTGACTGAACTGGTCTTGAGACCAGTTGATGCGCAAGTCGGTCGGGCGAACATGCCCCGGGGCATGTTGTCGTGACCGCCGGTCGAACCGGGGGTCACATGCTGCACAGCACGTGCCTCGCGGGGCAACTTGCCCGGCCGAGTCCGGCTTGACGGCCCGCGTCCCCGACCCCTACACTGCCCCTGCGCAGCCGCTCCGGGCCTGTCTTTTAAGCTCTTGCGGTGCAAAAACTTACGGTCCTGGGGATGTAGCTCAGTTGGGAGAGCGCCTCGTTCGCAACGAGGAGGTCACCGGTTCGATCCCGGTCATCTCCACCAGTCGTACCCGGCCGTTTCCCGTAGCGCACGCGGCGCGCGGGACTCGATCCGGGCGGATGGGCCAGGCCTCGCGCGACCCGAACTTGTGAACCCCGTCAGGACCGGAAGGTAGCAGCGGTAAGCAATTCCTCGGGAGCGCCGCGGGTCCCCTGGCCCTTTTTCTCTACAAGGAAGTCGGCCGGCCCATGGAGCATCGCGCACTCGCCCTCGCCTATCGTCCCCAGGTATTCGGGGATGTTGCGGGCCAGAGGCACGTCACCGATGTGCTCGCGAAAGCGGTCGAGCACGACCGCATCGCCCACGCCTACCTCTTCAGCGGTCCCCGCGGAACCGGCAAGACGACCACCGCGCGCATCCTCGCAAAGGTTCTGAACTGCCCGAACCGCAAAGGCTCCGTGCCGTGCAACAAGTGCGACGTGTGCCGCGACATCACGAGCGGCGTGTCGCTCGATGTGGTCGAGATCGACGGCGCCTCGAACCGCGGCATCGCCGACATCCAGCAGCTCCGCGAAAGCGTGCGCTTTGCCGCGACCGGCGGGCGCTGGAAGGTCTACATCATCGACGAGGTGCACCAGCTCTCGTCCGATGCATTCGCGGCCCTTCTCAAGACTCTCGAGGAGCCCCCGCCGCACGTCGTCTTCATCTTCGCGACCACCGATCCGCTCAAGCTTCCCGACACGATCCGCTCGCGCACGCAGCGCTACGAGTTCGCGCGCGTGCCCGTGCGCACGATCGCCGAGCGGCTTCAGGAGATCGCGAAGGTCGAGACCAAGGCCGGGCGGAAGCTCGTCCTCGACGACGCGGCCGCGTTCCTGATCGCCCGCAAGGCCGAGGGCGGGCTGCGCGACGCCGTGAGCGCGCTCGACCAGATCGTCTCGACCGGCCGGGAGAAAGTCGACGAGGCGGCGGTCTCCGAAGTGCTCGGCCTCGTGTCGCGCGAAACGTTCTTCGACCTTGCCGAGCCCGTGTTCGGGCACGACCCGGCGAAGGCGCTCACGCAGGTTCATCGCGCGTATCGCGCGGGCTTCGATCCCAAGGATCTGGCCGAGGGCCTGCTCGAGCATTTCCGGAACGTGCTCGTGCTCAAAGTGGATCCCAACGCGCAGGAGCTGCTCGCCGCCACTCCCGAAGAATGCGCGCGCTACGTCAAGCAGGGCGAGGGATGGTCGCAGGGCGATCTCCTGCGCTTCCTTCGGATCACGAGCGATGCATCGGTCTTGATGCGCGACTCGTCGCAGCCGCTCCTTCACTTCGAGACGGCCGTCCTCGAATTGGCGAACCTCGAGCCCGGGAAAACGCTCGCCGAGATCCTCGACCGCCTGAACGGAGTCGAGTCGGGGGGCGGGGGACCGGCGGGGGGCGCAGGCGGCGCCGGCGCCGGCGGCGGGGGATCGCGCGGAACCAGTGAGGTCGGAAGCCGCTCGGGCGCGGGAACGACGCGTTCTTCCGGGCCGACGCGGAGTGCTTACGCGAGCGCCGCGCCGGAGTCGATGCCCGGGGTCGAGATGCCCGCGATTCCCGCGCTCGAGGCGGTGCGCCCGAGTCTCAGACCGACCGCATTTCGGCGTCCCGAGGGCGAAGGGCCGCCGCCCGCTCCGGCGGATTTCGACACGCCCGGCCTGTGGGGGCGCGTGGTGTCGAGCCTGTTCGATCGCAAGCGCATCCTCGGACACTTCGTCGAGGAGGCGCGTGTGGCGGGATGGCAGGGTGACGTTCTCGTGCTCGAGATCGAGTCCGGCCACCGCGGCCTGCTCGAGCACAAGGACAACCGAACGCTCATTCTGGCTGCCATGCGCGAGGTGTACGGACGGCCGCTCGATTACAGGTGCGTGAGTGTTCCGGTAACGGCCGCCACGACCGGCGCGGTCGTCGCGACCGTCGCGACCGTCGCGACCGTCCCGGCCATGCCGGTTCCGTCGATGGCGGCGACTCCGGCTGCGTCCGCGGTCACCGAGAGCGCGCCGCCCGACCTCGAAGAGCCACCTCCGCCCGACGACTCGATGGTGCCGCCGGAAGAAGTGTCCTCGGTACCCGCGATGCTCGAGGCGTCCGAGAGTTCTTCTGCGACGCCCGCGATGCCCGCAACGCCTGCACCGTCCGCGCTGCCGGGAAGCTCCGCTCGCCGCAAACACCCGGACGAGCTCTCGCCGGGCGCTCAGCGCACTATGCTATGGTTGGAAGGCGAGATCGTCGGACCGCCGCGCGGTCTGAATCCCTAGCAACAGAAGCACCAGCGCCGAGCGAGGTGAGTCGCATCCATGAAGAATCTCAACATCGCCGCGATGATGAAGCAGGCGCAGATGATGCAGTCCCGCATGCAGGAGATCCAGCAGGAGGTGGGAGAGAAGACGGTCGAAGCCTCCGCCGGAGGCGGAATGGTCACGGCCGTCGTGAACGGACGAGGTGAGCTCGTGTCGCTCAAGATCGACCCGGAGGTCGTCAAGGGCGGCGACGTCGAGATGCTCGAGGACCTCGTTCTTTCGGCCGTCAATGAAGCGCACCGCCGGGCGGACGAGATGATGAAGTCCGCGCTCGCGAAGATCGCGGGCCCCCTGTCGGGCGGCTTCCCGTTCTCGTGAGCTGAGCGCGGCGCCCGCCGTCTCACTCCCCGGACTCCCGCCCCGATGTCCCTGTCGAGTCGTTTCCTCGAAAACCTGATCGACGAGCTCGCGCGCCTGCCGTCCATCGGACGGAAGACCGCGCAGCGCCTGGCCCTCCACATCCTGAAGAGTCCGCGCGACGAAGCGGCGCGGCTCGCCGAGGCGATCCTCCTCGTCAAGGACCGTGTGGGCTTCTGCTCGCTCTGCGGCAACTACGCGGAGCAGGATCCCTGCCCGCTGTGCTCCGATCCGAGGCGCGATCACGGGCTCGTGTGCGTGGTCGAGCAGCCGGTCGACGTGCTCGCGATCGAGCGCACCGGGTCGTTCCGCGGCGTCTATCACGTGCTCACGGGAGCCATCTCGCCGCTCGACGGCATCGGACCCGAGGAGCTGCGCGTGCGCGAGCTCCTGGAACGGCTCGACGGCCTGAAGTCGGACGCCGCGGGCGCGCCCGGACCGCCGATCCGCGAAGTCATCCTCGCCACCAATCCCACCGTGAACGGCGAGGCGACCGCGCTCTATCTCCAGCGCCTGCTCCACCCGCTCGGGCTGCGCGTGACGCGCATCGCCCGGGGCGTGCCCGTCGGATCCGACCTCGAGTACTCCGATCAGGTCACGCTCGCCCGCGCGCTCGAAGGCCGGAAGGAGATGGAGTAAACTCGTTCGCCGATATGATCGGCCAGGAGCTTTCCCACTATTTGATCGAAGAACACCTGGGCGCCGGAGGCATGGGGGACGTGTACCGGGCGCACGACCTCGCGCTTGGCCGCACGGTTGCGCTCAAGGTCCTGCACGCGGATTCGTCCGACGATGCGGAGTCCGGACACCGCGCGCGTCTCGTGCGCGAGGCGCGGGCCGGTGCGCGTCTCCAGCATCCCGGAATTGCGACGTTCTACGAAGCGGGCGACGCGGGCGACCGCGGCGAGTCCGCCACAGTTTCGTTCATCGCGATGGAGTTCGTTCCCGGGGAGACACTGCGCGAGCAACTCCGGGATGGGCCGCTCGAGCCCGCGCTCGCCGTCGGGATCGCGCAGACGCTCCTCGAGGCGCTCGCCCACGCGCATGCCGCCGGGCTTCTCCACCGGGACATCAAGCCCGAGAACATCATGCTCAGGCCGGACGGCTCGGCAAAGCTGCTCGACTTCGGGCTCGCGTTGCCGGTCGCGCCGGAGGGAGATGCGGCGACGCTCCAGCAGACCGTGCTCACCATGGCGGGCTACGTCGTCGGAACGCCCGGATACGTGGCCCCCGAGCAGGTGCAGGGTGAGCGCGCGGACCCTTCGAGCGACCTCTTCGCGGTCGGCGCGGTCCTGTTCGAAATGCTCACCGGAACGCCCGCGTTTCCCGGGAACTCGAGCGCCGACCGCATGGTCGCCGCGCGCGCCGGGTCGGACATCCTGCGCGGCGCGCCGAACGTTTCGTCCGCCCTCGTTCCGGTGCTCGAGCGCGCACTGGCCGCCGATCGCAATCGACGCTATCGGAGTGCCGCCGAGTTCCTGCGGGATCTGCGCGCGGTCGACGTCGGTGCCGCTGCGACGCCGCTCGAACGCTCGATCGCGGTGCTCGACTTCGCGAACCTGTCCGGCGATCCCGATCAGGACTGGATCGGAGCGGGCCTCGTCGAAAGCCTGGTCGGGGAGCTCGCGACCCTGCCCGGAGTGCGGGTGACTCCCGGTCCACGCCTCCAGCAGGCGAAGAGCGAGCTTGGAACCGCCACGCCGGACCCGTTTCGCCTGGGACAGCACCTCATGTGCCGCTGGGTGATCTCGGGCGGCGTGCAGCGCCTGGGGCCGCGGCTGCGTGCGACCGTGCAGCTGCTCGACATTCCGACCGAGCAGCTCGTCCACGCGACCAAGGTGGACGGCGCGTTCGACGACCTGTTCGACCTCCAGGACCGGATCGGCCGCGCGGCCCGCGAATGGGTGGTGCGTGCGGGATCGCCGCCGGGCGGCGCCCCGATCGAAAGCGCGAGCTCGGACGAGCTCTTCCTCACGACCCCGCCGGCCTCGGTCCGCGGTGCCGAGCGGCTCAAGGCGTACGAGGCCTCGGCGCGTGCGCGGCAGCTCTTCCATCGCATGGAGAAGGGCGCGTTCGACCATGCCCGCGCGCTGTTCGAGGAGGCGATCCGTGCCGATCCGAGCTTCGCCCCACCGTACGCCGGGCTCGCCTCGGTCCACGCGCTCCGGTTCACGTTTCGCACGGATCCCGCCGAGCTCGACAGCGCCACGTCCTATGCCCGGCGCGCGATCGCGCTCGATCCCAGGCTCGCCGAGCCGCACGTCTGGCTCGGCTACGCTCTTCTTCGGCAGTATCGTTTCGACGAGGGGATCGCGGAGACGAGGCGCGTGATCGAGCTCGATCGGCGGCATCCTTACGGTCCGTATTTCGGGGCGTGTGGCTTTCTCGCCCAGGGACGCGCGGAGGAATCCCTCCCGCTCTTTCAGCAGGCGCTCGCCCTCGAGCCGGGCTTCCCGTTCGCGTGGGTCGGTCTCGGCTGGGCCCACCTCCAGGCCGGCCGGCCCGGAGAAGCGATCTGGTGCTTCGAGCAGAGCCTCGCACTCGAATCAAAGCCGATTCGTTACGGCACCACCCCGGGAGCCCGCGCGTTCATCGCGGAAGCGGACAGACGCACGGGACGGCTCAGCGAAGCGCGCGCCGGCGCGATGGCGGGGCTCGAGAACATCGACCGGACCGATCACATGTACCGGGACACGTTCCGCGCGATGGCGCTCGCGACCCTTGGGCGCACCGCCCTCGACCAGGACGACCCGGCGGGCGCGCGGGCCGCGTTCACGCAGCTCGAGGCGCACATCCGGGGCCGCGATCGGACGCTCGGCGGAGGGCAGTTCCTCACGCAGGCGCTCGCGGGGCTCGCCGCGAGCGGCGGTGGCGCCGGCGACGAGCCGTACGGGGAGGCCACGGCTCTGTTCCTGCGCCGGGGACCCTTCGACTTCAACTGGATGTGGGGGTGCATGGACGTGGATACGCTGCCCTTGCTCGCGCGCGCGGCCCGCGCGCTCGGCCGCGAGGAAGAGGCTCGCTCGCACGAGGCGCGACTGGCGGGCCTCGGAAAGAGCGCGGGAACCGCGGCATGAGAAGAGCTCGCGCGACCCTCGCTCTCGCCGCCGCACTCGCGGTTGCGAGTCTCTTCGGCTCCGTCGACTTCGGATCGGTCGAGAGCGCTCCGCGGCCGCGAAAGTCGAGCTCGGCTCCGCCGGCCCTCGTCGGACGCGTCTCGGTCCTGCCGGGGGGTGGCCCCGCTGCGGGCGTGGCCATCGCGCTCGAGCCCGCGGACAGCCTCACCCACCTCGCCCGGGACGCCGACGGGTTCGAGCGGACGATGCTGCGCGCCGCGAGCGACTCCCTCGGGCGTTTCCGCTTCACGGGCCTTTCGCCGGGGCTCTACCGGGTCGGCGTGATCGAGGACGAGCTGCCCGAGCACCGGACGAGCGGGAAGGGAGACCGCACGGTCCGGCATCCGACCGCGAACGTGCGCACGCGGCCCGACACGCTCCGCTTCTCGATTCGCCCCGCAGGCTGCGTGACGGGACGGGTGACCGGCCACCCCGAGGCCGGACTCGCGGGAGACACCTGGATCTTCGTCACGGACGTCGCCGACACCCTGTTCGAGGCCTCGGGCCCCGTTGCGCCGGACGGCTCGTACCGCTTCTGCCGCGTTCCGGCCGGAGTCCCAGTGAGCGCGCGCGCGGCGCTCCCCGACGGGCGCGCGCGCCGGACTCCGTCGTTCGAGGTCCGGGCGGGTGGGCTTGCGGACGTCCGGGACATCGCGTTTCCCGTACTCGACAGCACGACGGCCGGAGCGCTCTCCTTCCACGTCACGCAGGCGGATGGCTCGCCCGCGGCGGGCGCGACGATCGAGCTCGCAAGCGCGTCCGATGGCGGAGACGAGGAATTTCGCCGCGAACTCCAGACGGACGACGCCGGTCGCACGCCCGAAGTGTGGCTGCGCGCCGGACGCTACCGTGCGAGACCGGCCGGTGCGTCGCCGTCGGCGACCGTGTACTCGATCGAGTTCGACCACCTCGCGGGGGCTCCGCGGACGGTCGACATCCGGCTTCCGCGCTGACCCCACGGCACCCGTCCAACCCCCGGCGACGCAACAAATTGCTTGCCTCCCCGGGGGGCTCTCCCTATAAGGAGTAGGCAACAGCCCGACGCGTCTCCCGTGAGGGGCGCTTCGCTTCGACGATGAAGCGAACCACCGCAGGGCTGCGGGGGGTGTCATGGCGAACTGGACGTTGTTCGAACAGGACTTTCGGGCCGTGGACGCCGTGCTCACCGAGCTACTGCGACGCGCGCAAGCCCTCAGCGTCCACCTGATCGACCGCTCGGGACAACTCATCACCAGTGTCGGTGCGGACTCGGACTTCGACCTGCCGACGTTCGCATCCCTCACAGCGGCCGACGTCTCGGCCAACGCCGAGCTCGGAAATCTCTTCGGCAAACAATCGCTCGAGACGGTCGTGTTCGTGGGCCATCCGCGTTCGATGGCCTCGACCGTGATCGCCGAGCGCGTCATCCTGTGCGTGATCTTCGACAGGAAGTCCACGCTCGGGCTCGTGCGCCTGCGCTCGAAGCGCGCGGTGCAGCAGCTCACGCCGGTCTTCACGGCACTGTTCCAGCGGCTCGGACTCGTGCCGCCGGCCGAAGTGCCGGGGACGGCGCTCGATCTCTCGGCCTACGATCCGGACACCGCGTTCCGGCGGGAGGCGTCGCGGCGCGTGGACGAGCTCCTGGGCGGAATGCTCGACGATCGCGGCATCGGTTCGGACGCGATCCACGACTGATGAAGCAGCTGCGGGAGAACGGAGGGCGGGCTTGGCGATACTGAACGCGCGCGCGGGGACTCTCGGCCTCAAGATCGTCTACGTCGGCGCGGCGTTCAGCGGCAAGACCACGAACCTCGTCCATCTACACCGCGCGCTCCCCGCGGATCGCCGCGGACGCCTGACGAGCCTCGCGGGCGATGGCGACCGCACGCTGTTCTTCGACTTCATGGCGTTCGAGCTCGGGACCGTCGCCGGGCTCTCGACCCACTTTCATCTCTACACCGTTCCCGGCCAGCCCGAGCTGGTCGCGTCGCGCCGCGCCGTCCTCCGTGGCGCGGATGGCCTCGTCGTCGTCGTCGATTCCGATCCGCGGCGCCTGCTCGAGAACCGCCACGCGATCGCGGATGTCGACGCGGCGCTCGAGGCGCTCGGTCCGGAGCAGGCGGCGATCCCGCGCGTGTATCAGTTCAACAAGCGCGATCTTCCCGGCGCGGCACCGCTCGTCGAGCTCGATCGGGAGCTCAATCCGCGCCGGTGGCCCGGGTTTCCCGCGACCGCAACCGAAGGCGAGGGAGTCAAAGACTGCCTGACCGCGATCTTCAAGCTCTCGATCGCGCACCTCGGACGCGCGCGTGAAGCGGGTCGCGCGCCGGCGGGCGCTCCCGGCGTGACCGGAGCGAGCCCGACCGGGGCGGCGGTTGCGGGCGCCGGCGTCGGCGCGGGTGCCGAGACAAGCGCGTATCCGCCGGGCACCCAGTTCACCGCCGACGGCCGCCCGAAATCTCCCCACGCCGGTCCCGGTCGGCCGCGCTCGAAGCCCCATCCCGACCTGCCGGTGCGCCGGCCCCGATGGACGCCGTCGCCCGCCTGATCGCGACGTTCTTCGGCGCCGGGTACTTCCCGATCGCTCCCGCCACGTTCGCAAGTGCGATCGTCGCGGGCGTCCTGTTCGGGCTCGGTGGCACCAACGGACATCCGGTTCCCGAAGCCATCTTCCTCGTCGTGCTCACTCCGATCGCGGTCGCAAGTGCACATCGGGCCGAGAAGACGTTGGGACACGACGCCTCGCCGATCGTGATCGACGAGGTGCTCGGCCAGTCGATCGCGCTCTTTCTCGTTCCTCGCACCTGGCCCTGGGTGCTCGGCGGATTCCTCCTGTTTCGCCTGTTCGACATCTGGAAGCCGCTCGGCGCTCATGCCGCCCAGAACCTTCCGGGCGGATGGGGCATCGTGGCTGACGACGTGCTCGCCGGCATCTACGCATTCCTGGTGCTGCAGGGGATCCGTCTCCTGCTCTAAGATCGGCCGCCATGCCTCCTGAAGATCGCAAGGGGTCCCGCACGCCGCCCGGGGCAAAGCCGAAGGGCGCCGCGAAGGCGGCTGCACAGGCCACGTCCGCGGCGCATGCCGCCACGCATGCCGCCGCCCGCGTTCGGGCCGCGCGGTGGCTCGATGTGCGCGGTCCGTATCTCCTTCCGATCACACTCCTCGTGCTCGTCCGCATCTATTACTGGGCGCTCATGCCGTACGTGGCGGAGGACGCGTACATCACGTTCCGTTTCGCCGAGAACTGGGCCCGCGGTCTGGGCCCGGTCTACAACGCGGGCGAGAAGGTGTACGGCTTCTCGTCGCCGCTGTGGACGGTATGGATCGCGCTCGGCTCGATCGCGTCGATCCCGAGCCTCGTGTGGGCGCGTGTCTCGGGGATCGCGCTCGATGCGCTCGCACTCGCGTTCGGTGCCCGCATTCTCGAGCGCGAGGCGCCGCCCGCGTCCGCGTGGGCGTTCGCGGTGTTCTACGCCGTGTTCCCACTGTTCGGCGCGTTCGCCGTGCTCGGCATGGAATCGAGCCTCTACGTCGCGCTCCTCTTCGGTTCTTCGCTCGCCGTGATCGACAAGCGCGCCTGGGCGGGCGTGCCGCTCGGCCTGCTCGCGCTCACACGGCCCGAGGGCGTCCTGTCGGCCGTGGCCGTCGGAGTATTCGCGTCGTGGCGGACGCGTGCGATCGCGCTCGCCCTGTTCGCGGTGCCGACGCTCCTCCTCGGCGGGTACTTCGGCAGCGTCGTTCCTCAGAGCGTGATCGCGAAGGCGCAGACCTATGGCGTCGCCGGCGGGATCGGTTTCTACTGGATCGAGGGCCTCCTTCCCGGATTCCTCGGTGCGAACTGGCCGAAGATCGCCGAGCTCCAGCACGTTCTTCCGCTCGCCGTGCTCGCGTTTCCGGCACTGATTCTGGGACTCCGCGACGCGTGGCGGAGGAGGAGCGCTCTTCTCCTCGCGGCGCTCGGCGGACTTCCCGTGCTTCTCGGATATCTCGCCCTCGGCGTGCCGTATTTTCCGTGGTACCTCGTGCTGCCGCTCGCGTCGTGGGCGCTGGTCGTGGCCGCGGGTCTCCCGGGGCTCGTGCGTCATCGTCTCGTGTGGGCGGCGATCGCGATCTACGTCGCGACCGACGCCGTCTATCTCTCCCTCCTCTACCGCGAGCGCGCGCGCGTCGAGGCGCTCCAGTTCGCGTGGGTCGGACAGGCACTGAAACGGGTGTCGAATGGAAACGGATCGGTCTTCCTCGAGCCGATCGGGCACATCGGCTACTGGAGCCGTCTGCGCGTGATCGACGAAGTCGGGCTCGTCACGCCCGCGGTCGCGAAACGACGGACTCAGGGGGCGGGATGGTACACGGATACGGTGCGCGAGCAGTCGCCCGACTATCTGGTGGTTCGTTCCGAACAGCTCACGAACAACGAGGCGTTCGCCGGCACGGGCGCGCCGTTCCGCTCCGAAGCCGAACGCGACGCCATGCTCCAAGCCTACGAGGAGCTGCCCGTGCCGGCCAACATGGGCTGGACCCTCCGCATCTATCGGAAGCGCCCCGGAAACGGTTAGACTGCGGGTCGCCCCCGACAGAGCCTAGAAGCAGTCTCATAAATGGTCGGAGGGTGTAGGATGCGCCCCGAGTGCCCCCGCGGGCAAGCGATCTCGGGGTGGCCGTGGACCTCAAGGACGAGCAGTGGGCAGTCCTGGAACCGTTGA